>NZ_JBNHGJ010000040.1:0-35244 GCF_059091165.1 Arthrobacter sp. Hb9-2
CCGCAGCCCTGGCCGTCTCCGTCCTGGCGACGCTGGCCGCGGTCGCCTTCCTGGTCCTGGTGCCGCGGGCTCAGGGCTTCACCGCCGCCAAGGCTCCCGGACTCCGCGGAGCCGTCCAAACCCTTGGCGGCCACCTGCGCAATATTCGGCTGCTCGCCCTCTACATCCAGGCTTTCCTGATGATGGGCGGCTTCGTGGCCGTCTACAACTACCTCGGGTTCCGGCTCTCCGGCGAGCCCTTTGGGCTGCCCACCACCGTCATCAGCCTGATTTTCCTTGCCTACCTTTCGGGGACCTTCTCCTCCCGCTGGGCAGCAGGGCTGACGATGCATTTCGGGCGCCGCAACGTGCTGCTCGCCGGGCTTGCCCTCTCGACGGCGGGCCTCGCCCTCACGCTGACTCCGTCACTTCTGCTGATCCTCGCGGGGCTGGTCATTTTCACGGGCGGCTTCTTTGCGGCCCACAGTATCGGCGCAGGCTGGACGGGTGCGATTGCCAGCACTGGACGTGCCCAGGCCGCCTCGCTCTACAACCTCGCCTACTATCTGGGATCAAGCCTCATCGGCTGGTCCGGCGGCCTGCTCTTCCAGTCCTATGGCTGGGACGCCCTGGCCGCCGCCGTCATGATCCTCGCCTGCCTCACAGCGGTGGCTGTCGCCGTCGTCCATCCGAAGGCAGCAGGCACCGCCGCAGCCTAAACGCGGGCCTGCGGGCGTCTAGGATAAACGCAGGAACTTTGTAAGGAGCCGCCGTGAGCACGAATGCCAGGAACGTCAGGCCGGGAGTGCATCTGGAGCCCCTTGATGCCATCGACGAACGCCTTCTTGCCGCTTTGGTGGAGGACGCAAGGATCTCGAACAAGCAGCTTGCCGAACTGGTGGGCATCGCCCCCTCCACAGCCCTGATGCGGACCCGTGCGCTCACGGAGCGGGGCATCGTGCAGGGCTTTGAGGCGAAGCTCAACCTGTCATCCATCGGCAGGTCGGTGCAGGCCCTGGTCGCTGTGCGGCTGAGGGCGCACGACCGGGACCAGATCGACCGCTTTACGGCGCGCGTCCCCCACCTCCCGGCAGTGCTGTCCACCTTCCATACCTCGGGCTCGGTGGATTACCTGCTTCACATTGCCGTTGCCACCACCGAGGACCTGCGGGACTGGGTGCTGGACAACCTGGCCACCGATCCAGTGGTTGGCCATACGGAAACCACGTTGGTGTTCGAGCACATCCAGGGGAACCACGGGCCGCTCCCGGAGTAGCCGGACCTGTGGCGGCTAGCCCCGTGTGCGTACTGCCTGACGGAGTGTGACGGCAGCCAAAATGAGCGCTGCGGAGCCGCACAGCACCACGAATCCGGCCACGGAAGGCGCCAGGCCGAACACGCCGGCGGCCCAGCCGAGCCCCAGCACCGGGACAGCGCTGCCCAGGTAGGTGATGACGTACACCGTACTGATGGTCTGGGCCTGGCGGATGGGCTCCACCCGGGCAGCAACATCATTGAAAACAGTGCGGAAGGCGAGGCCCTGCCCGGCACCGGCGGCAACGCTTGCAACTACCAGCAGCACCGGGCTGTTCCACACTCCCGCCGCGCCCAGCAGGAGTACCGAGATGCCCAGGACCGCCAGCCCGCCCGGGACAACGAAGCGGCCCCGAAGGGTCACCAACTGGGTCAGCGCCGATGCCGCGAGGGTCAGGCCGGCCAGCACACCGATCAGGGGCCGGCTGTCCACGGCCAGGATCCGGGCGAAGTAGCCGGGGGCCAACGAGAGGCAGAAACCAAACACTGCGAAGCTCAGGAAGCCGACGCAGGCTGCCAGCCAGAACGCGCCCCTTGCCGCCTGCGTCACGGAAGGACGGCGCGGTGCGAGCAGCTGCAGCGGTTTGGGTCCTGCGGACGGCTGGATAGCGGGGCGAGCCCGCAGGAGGTACAGCGGGACCAGCAGCGCGGCGAGGACTGCAGCATGGACGTAGTACGGTGCCGACGTAGCCCCGGGAAGTAATGACAGGAGCCCGCCGATCACCGGGCCGGCGGCCACTCCCCCCGCTGAAGCCAGCAGCGTGAAGCGGGAGGCCCACTCGGGACGTGAGGGGAGCAGTTCACGCAGGGCGGCGGCGCTTGCCCCCGTAGCAAGGGCAACTGCGACTCCCTGGAGCGCCCGCCCGGCACACAGCGCACCCAGCGTGTGTGCCTCCGCAAAAAGCCAGCCGCCGGCCATGCCGGCAACAACGGCGAGGATGAGGGCAGCCCTCCGCCCGATGTGGTCCGACCAGTGCCCGGCCAGCATCAGCGTGGCCACAAGCGCCAGCACGTAGCTCGTGAACGCGGCCGTTACATCCAGCGGGGACAGTCCGAGTTCCGCCTGCAGGAGGGGGTACAGGGGCGTGGCAAGGTTTGCACCAACCAACAGCGTGAAAATTACGGCGCCGGCCAGCACCAGCCGGGCAGTAATTGACGCGTCCCATCCAGCCGTTGTGGCTGGAACCGGACGCATGCGGAGTTCGCTGAAGACCGTCATTGTGCCGCCTCTGCTGCTGCCGCGGCAGGTGGTCCTTGTGGGAGCCTGGCGCGGATGGACATGTGATAGGTCCAGCGTGCAGCACTTCTGCTCTTTCGGGCGGAAAGTGGTGCCACAATTGAGCATCATCATCAATATTCTGATGCTGACGTGACGGAGAGTGATCATTTGAACCACCTGGACCCCACCGACCTGAAGATCCTCCTGGAGCTCATCCGGGACCCCAGGATCCAGATCGGTGAGCTCAGCGATTCGCTGGGGGTTGCCCGCAACACTGCTCAGTCACGGGTCCGGCGCCTGCTCCGGGCCGGGGTCCTGCGGTCCGGGGGGCGCGAGGTGGACCTGGAAGCTGTGGGCTACGACGTTGTGGCCTTCGTGACCATTGAGGTGTCACACCGCGAGCTGGACGGGGTGGTAGGGGCACTGCGGCTGATTCCGCAGGTTCTGGAGGTCCACGAGATCTCCGGACGTGGTGACGTCTGGTGCCGGGTGGTGGCCACTGACACCCATAACCTCCAGGCAGCCCTGCGGCAGGTCCTAAGGATCAAAGGGGTTATCCGGACCGAAACCGTCCTGGCGCTGCACACACACATCCCCTACCGGACGGAGCCGCTCATCAGTGGCCTGGCCAAAGCCGCCGGGGCGGGACAACACGGCCCGGCGAAACCCTCCCGGGCGGCCGGGGTGGAGACGGACAGCTAGGATTTTCAGAATGGATTGGCTCTCGTACGTTTCACAGATCAACTGGCTCGCCGTGCTGCTTGCCTTCGTCGCCACCATGGCCATCGGCTTTGTCTGGTACATGCCTGCCGTCCTGGGCAACCGGTGGATGGCCGCGATTGGAAAAACCGAGGACGATCTCAAGAACATGAGTGGCGGTGCCGGAATCTGGGGGCCCATGATGGCGGCGGCCGCCTTGACCGCCATCCTGCTGGCAGTCCTGATCAGCAAGCTCGGGCTGGACAACGCCCTGGCGGGTGGCTGGTTTGCCCTTATTCTGGCGCTGGTCTTCCGTGCCGGCGGCCACGTGATCCACAACGGCTTCGCGGGCCGGCCTGCCGCCGTCACCCTTATCGATTCCGGCCACGACCTGCTGGCCATGACAGTCTCGGGTGCCATCATCGGAGCAATGTCCTGATGCGCCGGACCCCCTCGGCGAAGGACAGCCGGCCATGACCATCATTGACAATGCGGTTTACGTGGACGGCGTGCGGCACGCGGAACCCGAAAACCTGGAACAGACTTTTGAGACCCTTGCGCACCACGGGGGAATGGCCTGGATAGGCCTCTATCGGCCCACCGCCGAGGAGATGGCGGCGGTGGCCACCGAGTTCGGGCTGCACGCGCTGGCGGTGGAAGACGCGATCTCCGCGCATCAGAGACCCAAGCTGGAGCGCTACGAAGACAACCTTTTCACCGTTCTGCGCCCTGCCCGGTACCTGGACGCCACGGAAACGGTGGAGTTCGGCGAGCTCCACATTTTCACGGGCAAGAACTTCGTAGTCACTGTGCGGCACGCCGAGACTGCTGGAGTGGCACGGGTGCGGCAGCGCCTGGAAAGCCGGCCGGACCTGTTGCGGCACGGACCCGAGGCCGTCCTTTACGCCCTGCTGGACCGGGTGGTGGATGACTACGGGCCCGTGGTCGCCGGGCTGGAAAACGACATCGACGAAATTGAAGACCAGCTGTTCAGCGGCGACACGACCGTGTCTCGCCGCATCTATGAACTCGCCCGCGAGGTCATCCAGTTCCAGCGGGCCATCCACCCCCTGCCGGACATGATGCACCAGCTGAAGCGGGGGTTTGAAAAGTACGATGTGGAAACCGACCTCCGCCACAGCCTGCGCGACGTGGAGGACCACGTAGAGCGGGTGATCTCACGGGCAGATTCGTTCCGTGACCTGTTGCAGAACGCCCTGACCCTGGACGGAACCCTCACCGCCAACCGGCAAAACGAAGCAAGCGCGGAACAGAACGAACAGGTAAAGAAGATCTCCTCGTGGGCCGCCATCTTCTTCGCACCGTCATTCGTGGCCGGCGTCTACGGCATGAACTTCGACCACATGCCCGAACTCCACTGGCAGCTGGGCTATCCCATGGCCATTGGGCTGATGGCGGCTACGGCGGCACTGATGTACGTCATCTTCAAGAAGAAGGGCTGGCTGTAGGCCCTGGAGGCGCCACGCGACGAGGGCGGCTGTAATACGGCAGGGAGACATTCTGTGGAGCTAAGGGGATTCGAACCCCTGACCTCTTCGATGCGAACGAAGCGCTCTACCAACTGAGCTATAACCCCGGAACCAGCCGCTTGGTCAACAGGAGCGGCACCGGTGAACCTAGGCTACAAATTTTCCCGGCCCAATGCCAACCGGCGCCCGGAAACCGTCACGGGAACCTTCCCCGGGAGCGTATGGTCAGGCGCGGCGGCGCTGCAGGACGTCGTCGAGATTGCTGAGCGCGCTCTGGGCCTTGGTGAGCTGCTGCGCTTCCGGAGCCGGCACGGCGGGGACGGCGGCAGCACCCTGCTTGAGGGACGGCTTACCGGTGGCCTTGGGTGCCTCCGGCAGCTCCAGCGGCTCGGGTGCCGGGCGCTCGGCCTTGGCCGCCTCAACGTAAACAGGCTTGGGGACCTCCACGGGCTCCCACGTGCTTGCGGGTGCGGGCAGTGCCGCACTGGTGTCACCGGCAGCCACCGCAACGGCAAGGGCGGCTTCGCGGAGTTCCAGGGCTGTCAGGGGCTTAATCTTGGGCTTGTCGGCCTCCGCGTCAAAGAGCGGGCTTTCCGGGCGCACCGGCGCGGATTCCGGCTTGAGCGGAACGTGCTCGGCTGCGGGCCGGGGGGCAGGTGCGGTCATCGCGGAACGGAAAGCAGCGTTGACTTTGGACTTGCGGTCCCGGACAGCCAGCCAGCGGAGAAGGACTACGGACGCCACTGTCAGGGCTACGCATGCCAGGGGGAGAACCGGAGATCCCAGCCCAAACGCCAGCAGGACCGCAGAAACGACCGCCGTCAGCAGGGAAACCAGTCCCGCGAGGGCGAGTGCCGTGCGGCCGTATCGGATCCGGAACTGGCCCGTGGGGGCAGCGCTGGCCGCTATGGCCGCAGTGGATCCGGTGCTCTTCCTGGTGTCCATGGCTTTCTCCTGCTGGGCGGCGACCTTCAAGACCAGCCCTGCACGCGGGTCCGGTATTTCATCGGCGGGGGCGTCTGCCAGGAAGTCGCCGGCGGGTTGGAACTGGTGCCGGCGGTTCCGGAGGACGTAGGGGGCAACCCATACAATCCAGAGCACGACGGCAACCACAAGGATCACTGAGCTGCTAAGGGGGAAGTCCACACTCAAAACCGTATGAGCATCACGTCGGCTCCAGCCGCATTAGCCGCGGTGTGTCGTGGCGCGGCTGGCAAATCAATGGATTTATGACGGCCTGGAGGCAAGCCAGCGGTGCAGCAGCCCCTCGGGAACTTCCTCTGAGGTTAAGGCAAACGACCGGTGGTCGGCCCACTCGCCGTTGATGTGCAGGTAGCGCGGCCGGTACCCCTCATCCCGGAAACCCAGTTTCTCCACTACCCGCAGGCTGGGTCCGTTCTCGGGCCGGATGTTGATTTCCATCCTGTGCAGCCCCAAGGTCCGGAAGCAGTGGTCCGTTACCAGGGCGACAGAGGTGGGTGCTATCCCCCGCCCGGCGCGCGCCTGGTCCACCCAGTACCCGAGGGTTGCCATCATGGCCGAACCCCACACAATTGATGAAACAGTCAACTGGCCAACAATCGCAGGGTTTTTGCTGGCAGGACCGCGCTCAGTGATCACAAACGGAAGGGCCGTGGCCTGGGCGGCTTGAGAGTTCAGCGAGCGGACCATTTGCCGGTAATCAGGCAGGCCGCCGGCGGGGTCCGGGTTGGAAGCCTCCCACGGTGCCAGCCATTGGCTGTTACGGGCCCGCACTTCCGTCCACTCTTTTTTATCCCGGTACCTGATGGGCCTCAGGACCAAGTCTCCGCACTCGAGGGTCACGGGCCAGATGGGGCCGGCTCGCACGGTGCTACTTGGACAGGCTGGCGGTGAAGCCCGGCAGCCACTCCCGCAGGCCGGGGCCCAGGTCTTCGCTGTCGATGGCGAGCTGGACGCAGGCCTTGAGGTAGCTCAACTTGTCTCCGGTGTCGTAGCGGCGGCCGCGGAAGACAACACCGTAGACGCCGTGCCCCTCGCCCTCCCCGGACGCAAGCTCCTGCAGGGCATCGGTGAGCTGGATTTCGCCGCCCCGCCCGGGACCGGTGTGCTCCAGCACATCGAAGACGGCGGGGTGCAGTACGTAACGGCCAATAACGGCGAGGTTGGAAGGGGCTTCGTCCGCGGCTGGCTTCTCTACCAGGCGGTTGACCCGTACGTAGTCCTCGCCGTCAATCTCCGCAATGTCGGCGCAACCGTAAGCGCTGATCTGTGACGGCTCCACCTCGATGAGGGCAATCACGGACCCTCCCGTTTCCGCCTGCACCTCAATCATGGTGCTGAGGAGTTCATCACGGGCATCGATGAGGTCATCGCCCAGGAGGACGGCGAAGGCTTCGTTGCCCACGTGCTGTTTTGCGCGGAGGACAGCGTGGCCAAGACCGTTGGCGTCGCCCTGGCGGACGTAGTGGATGTCACCGAGATTGCTGGCAGCCTGGATGGACGCCAGTTTCGTCGTATCCCCTTTGTCTTCAAGGGTGGATTCCAATGCCGGCACCCGGTCAAAATGGTCTTCCAGGGCCCGCTTGTTCCGCCCGGTGATCATTAGCAGGTCGTTGAGGCCCACGCTTACGGCTTCCTCAACCACATATTGGATGGCAGGCTTGTCCACGACCGGGAGCATTTCCTTGGGCATGGCCTTGGTGGCGGGCAGGAACCTGGTGCCGAGTCCGGCAGCGGGTATAACGGCTTTGCGAACTCTGGGGTTACTGGTAGTCACCCGACTAATCTAACGTCAGCGTCAAGCAATCAGTAATCATTAGGCAGCTGCACGTCCCTGTGACTGCAGGGCACAACGCCGTAATGCAACGATGGAGGAAGACACAGTGCTTGAGGACGCGAAGGCAACCAAGACCAGGATCCGCACTGCCCACCGCCAGCGGCGTGCCGCCCTAAGCCCGCAGCAACTGGAGGCGGCAGGGGCTGCCATCGCACGCCACGGCGCAGGCTGGGCTGCATCCCTCGCCGGCGGTACTCCTGCCACATTCTGCGTCTACTTCGGCGTGGGCGTCGAACCGCCCACCCTTCCGCTGATCAGCGCACTCCATACCGGCGGCCATCGGGTCCTGCTGCCTGTCTGCGAGCCCGGGCGGGAGCTCGCATGGGTCTTCTGGAACCCGGAAGCCGGCTTTGAGCAGAGCCGGTACGCCCCGATCCTGGAACCCAAGGGCGACAGGCACGGGCCGGATGTGGCCGGAACGGCAGCCGCCCTCTTCATCCCGGCCACCGCCGTGGACCTTTCGGGCAACCGCGTTGGGCAAGGCGGTGGGTACTACGACAAGTTTTTGGGTCATCTCGCCACCGCAGGGAAGAACATCCCGCTGGCTGCCGTTATCTATGACGACGAGCTGCTCCCCGCCGGCGAGATCCCCGAGGAGGAGTTCGACCGCCCCGTCCCTGCCGTCCTGGCGCCGTCCGGCTTCCTGCCGCTCGACGGCCACCACTGAACCCCGCAGTCCAACGCTGCGGGGATGATAGAATTAGCACTCAGGCCCTGCGACTGCTAACGGACTTCCGTCCAGGCAGCACGGGACCTCTCGTTTGCCCAAGAGGAGGAGCACCAGTGCCAACGTACGCGTACGCCTGCAAGGATTGCGGCCATGCCTTCGACATCGTCCAGTCGTTCTCGGACAGTACTTTGACCTCGTGCCCCGAGTGCCAGGGGACGCTGCGCAAGAAGTTCAACAGCGTCGGTGTCGTCTTCAAGGGATCAGGTTTCTACCGCACCGATTCCCGGGACTCCAAGGGAAGCACCGTCTCGCCGGCCCCGGCGGCTGCAGCGTCCGCTCCCGCAGCGGCACCTGCCGCGGCTGCTCCGGCGCCTGCTGCAGCCAGCTAAGCAGGGCTGTCCGACGCCGGCCGCCCCGGCTTTGTCCACATAGCGCACCGCGCTCCTGTTGCGGGTATTCCCGTCGCCATAGCGTAGGCGCATGCCTGCAAACCTTCTCCGCCCCGGCCGCGCTGCCTCCCGATATCCGCGCACGCCCCGCCGTTCCGGCCGTGCCGGTCGCCGGCCGGCAGCGGTCCGATTTGGCGGGTGGCTGAGCCGGAACCGCCGGCTCGCTGTGGCTTTGCTGCTTTGCGCGGCGGCTGCAATCACCGTCCATCAGCTCACTCCCGCGCCGGTCCACACTGTCACAGCCCTGGCTGCCGCAAGGGATTTGCCTGCCGGCTCGGCCGTGGCGGCCTCAGACCTTGCCCACGTGCAGGTACCGCCGCACATGATGGCCGCGGGTTTCCTGGACGAAGAAAGCGAGTTGGCCGGCAAACAGCTCGCCGCTCCCCTGCGCAAGGGCCAGCTCCTGACGGACGCCCAACTGCTTGGTCCCGGGCTTCTGGCCGGCACGCCTCCGGGCTCGTCCGCCGTGCCTCTTCGGATGGCGGATCCGTCATCCATCCAGCTCGTCTCGCCCGGGCAGCTAGTCAACGTGGTGCTGACGGCGGCGAACGGCTTCGACCAGCAGGCACCGTCCGAGGTCCTGGCAGCCTCCGTGCCGGTGCTCTGGACGTCCGGCAAGGGCGGCCAAAGCGGGCAGTGGCTGGGCACCGCCGAGACGGACGGGCTTATCGTGGTGGCGGCAAGCGCAGAGCAGGCTGCCCGGCTGGCGGGGGCCTCCACCCAAGGCAAACTGTTCTTCGTCCTGGTTGGGCCCTGAGCCGGGGCAACCCTGCCACCCCCGTCACTCCGGCCGGGTCGCTCAGCCCCAGTGCGGCGGCTTTTGTTCCTTCAGCCAGGCGTCGTGGTCGTCGTCAGCATCGCCCCAGCGCCGCGGGTCGTCTTCGGCGGCCTTGGTGGGCAGAATGCCTTGCGTCACGCCCTGGCCCTTGGCTTCCCCTTGGCCCTGGTCGTCTTGGCTCTGGTCGTCTTCGGGAGCCGGGCCGGCAGGGACGGACTGCCCGGCCGCCTGGCCGTTCGTGTTTTGTTCAGGGGCCACGGGGACCGCCTCCTTGCTGTCCGGGTACTTCTCCTGCGGCCGGCGGCGTGCGTGTTCTCCGGCGTCGATTCCATTGAGCGCCTGGTCCACGTCGTCGTCAAGGAACCCTGTTGAGGTTGACGTCCGGTCCCGCAGCACCGCCCGTTCAAGGCCCAGGTAAGCGGCAATCCGGTCTGCGCAGGTTGACGGGTCAGTGAACACCTCGATGGTCCACAACGGCATGTACCGCCACCCCAGGCGCTCCAGCAGCTGAGGACGCAGCCGGCTCCGTTCACGCACGCTCATGGTGCGGTACTGCTCGGTACCGTCGGACTCGATGGCCACCGGCCAGGGCAGGTCGGTCTCGTCCTGGCCCATTGTGCTCAGCGGATCTGCGGCCGCCACGACGTCGATTGCGCCGTCGTACTGGTGCCAAACCCGCGCGCCGCGTGCCCGGAGCCTGTCCCCCAGGTCAGCGACCAGGGGATCGGCACCAAGAGCCTGTTCGCTGGCGGCAGCACGGGAAGCGGGAGTTCCCAGATCAGTATTCCCCGAAATTTCGCGGTCCAGCAGTGAATACAGATCCACTGCGCCGTGCGTCAGCCGGGTGTGGTCCAGGTCCTCCGGCCGGAAGCAGGTCAGCACGTGGATCGACCGGCGTGCCCGGGTCATGGCCAGCGCGAATTTTTCCCGGCCCCCTTCAGCGGAGAGCGGACCGAAGTTGTGCAGGGCGCGCCCGTGCGGGGTGCGGCCGAAGCCCGGCGAGAAGATGACGTGGTCGCGCACCAGGCCCTGTGCCCGTTCCAGGTCAACTACCCGGAAAGACTCCGGTCCGGCACCAAAGAATCCGGCCAGGCCCGGGTGGTTGGGCAGCTGGAGCCGGATGGATTCCCCGATCCGGGCAGCATGGCGGAGGCTGGCCGTAACCACTGCCAGAGATGTGCGGGGACGGGTGCGTGCATGTTCGAAAACCAGCTGCACCACGCGGTTGACCTCGGCCACCACGGACTCCACGCCTTCGTGGTCCGCGCTTGGCAGTCCGGTGCCGTCCGGCAGGTACTCCACCAGCAGGGACCGGTCCAGGCCGGTAGCGGACTGGCCCTCCGGAAGGCGGCGCAGGGCGCCGTCGTAAAAGTTCTTGCTGAGCTGGAGGACCAGGTCCTCGTCCACCGCGCGGTAGACGAAGTTGAGCCGCCACACGGGGAGCACTGCGGACAGCGCTTTGAAAGCGCTCTCCACCCGCTGGTGTGCCGTCTCGCCTGCGGCCAGCCGTTCTACGCCCACGGTAAAGGTTCGGGGGCTGGCAATCATGGCGTCGCCGAAGGCAATGACCTGGCGGGCACGGGCGATGGATGGAAGCACAGCCTGGAGCGACGTCGCCTCGGCGTCCAGGATGACCACCGCGTCGAAGTGTTGCTCCGCGGGCAGCAGGCCGGTCATCAGGTACGGGCTGACGGACCAGACCGGAACGAGGGTGCCGATCAGGTCCGGAGCCTGTGCAGTCAGCGCTGGCAGGGACACTCTGCCGTCCTTCAGGAGGCTGCGCAGGAGGTCGGCCTGGCGCGGGTGGGCTGCGATGCCGTCCCGCCACCGTTCCGCCAGCTCCCACCGAAGGCGGGCAGCACCGCTGGCGATGTGCGCGTTGTCGGCCAGCCGGTACTCGGCCTCCAGCTGCCGCAGGGCGTCGCCGTCGGACATGGCGAGGTAATCGTCCCCGCTGATCATGGCTTCCAGCGCCGACTGCCACCAGGCGAGTTCGAGTTCCGCCGCGACCGAGCCTGCCGGAACCTCCCGCTCCGCCAGGTCTGCCAGGAGCTCCCCCAGCCCGTGCTCGCGCATGTTCTCCACCAGGAGGGTGCGCTCGGGCAGCGTTTTGAGGGTGTCGGTGTCCGCCACGAGCCGCTCGAGCCGTTCCATCAGGTCTTCATACCGGACGGTGGACAGCGAGCCGCCTGCCTCCGTGTGCTGGAGCGCCTCGCCCAGCTGGGCCAGTTCGCGTTCCAGGGCGCGGTACATCACGCTGATCTCGGCAAGTCCGGACGGCACCGCCGGGTGGCGCTGCGTGGTGGCGTAGCCTGCCCACAGCGCGCGCTGTTCCTGGACCAGGACCAGGGAGCTGTGGAGATCGGCTATATGGACGCCTGGCCGGACGTATTCCTTGGCCACCCTGCGCAGCCGTGACCGCTGCATCGCGGTCAACTCGATGCCGCGCTCACGGCGCCAGGCAGAAGGTGCTGTAGCCGAGATGAGGTCTGTGACCGGCCGATCGAAAATGTCGGGGGTGAACTTGTCCAGGCTTCCGCGTACGGCGACCAGGAGATCGAGCTGTTCGCCCCATTCGGCGAAGGAAGCGCCCAGCCGGATCTCGGCATGCTCCGCCACGGCGTTCATGCGTTCGCGCAGGACCGGCAGGCTCTTCTCCACGGAGCGGACCAGGTCCTGGGCTTCCTCAGTCTCCTTGCGCGTGAGCAGGCGTGCGCCATGCCAGGGACTGGTGGTGGACGCCTTGCTGAAGCTGCCCAGCTCCGCGGCGCGCCGGAGCCTGCCGGCAAGCTCATCACGGTCCCGGATGCTGTCCAGGACACTGCGTTTCAGCCGCACGGTGGTGGCGGGCGCCGGGTGGATCGACGTCAGCTGGGCGAGCGACTGCATGGCCTGGTAGGGCGAGCAGCCCCAGCGCTGGCGGACGTTGTGCAGGGACGCCACATGGTCCATCAAGGCATGGCGGTGCTCAGTCAGGGTGTTGTGCAGGTTCCCCAGCTGGGGTTCCAGGGATTTTTCGTTGCGAACGATCGCCCGGACCAGCTGGCCCTTCAGCTGCTGCGGAGTAACGTTCCCGGACAGCTGGAACATGATGGATTCGAGGCCCAGGCTTTCGAGCTGCCCGGACACTTCGTTGAGGCTGGCGCGGCGGTCGCCAACTACCAGGACGGTTTTTCCGGCGTCCACCAGGGCACCGATGGTATTGATGGCCGTTTGGGTCTGGCCGGTCCCCGGAGGGCTGCTGACGACGAGCGAATCACCGGCGCGGGCCGCGTCGATCACGTACTGCTGGTCGATGTCCGCGTCCAGCAGGAGCATCTCCTCACTGGGGTGCCTGCTGTCCAGAGGCGGGAATCGGGACGGGTCCGGCTCCTCGACGTCCACCACTTCTCCGCCTGCTGCGGTGGCCAGTGCGGACACCAGGGGGTTGGAGTCGTTGATCCACGGGTCGTCCAGGTTCCCGGAGAGGTCCGCGAAGGTGGAAACCAGCAGGTTGTGCTGTGCCTCGGCACCGTGGATGGGCCGGATGAGGGCAGCCAGTTTGTCCAGGACCGGCTGGGGATCGAAGCGGGCCGTGCTGTAGGCGAGCCGGGTGACGGCATTGACGTCAAAGACAATGCCGTGGATGTTCTTCAGGTGCCGCACCAGGGCCGGGTTGATGTGGGCCTGCTCGGTCAACTGCAGTTCGTAGTCGTCCTCCCCCGGACGGACGGTGAGCGAAATCGCCGTGAGCATGACGGGGGCCGAGATGCGCTGGGGCTTGCCGCCCACCGCAGACGTCCACACCACGGTGCCCGCCGAGAAATAGCCGGCATCGATGCCGCGGTCATTGGCGAGCTCGAAAATTTTGGACCGGATGTTGCGCGAAGCCCTGGCCGCGACGACGTACTGCTGGCGGTCCCGGATCAGCGTGGAAAGCCTGGTCTTCCGCCCGGCCATGAGCTGGGCGAGGCCGGACGGGTGCGCATGCGTCAGGTCGATGGAGCCTTCGGGGGTCTTGGTGAAGCGCAGCATCGTATCCGCCCCGGTGACGGGCTTGAGCCCGGACAACCATTTACGGAGCTCCTCGGAGCCTTCCGGGTGGCCTTGACCAACTGACACTACTGCCTTCTTTTCTGCGCTCGCGCGTGACGCCCTGGACCATACCGGCATAGATTCGAGCGTAGCCGCTTCGATGCCCGGACTGAGAGACCGCAACACTGGAGCAGGCTAAATTGCGGAGTTTTCGGTAATGGAAACAGCAGTGGCCGGCCTCCTTCACCGGAGGCCGGCCACTCATGCTGCTATTCCCACTCGATGGTTCCGGGCGGCTTGCTGGTCACGTCAAGCACCACGCGGTTGACACCCTCCACCTCGTTGGTGATGCGGTTGGAGATCCTGGCGAGGAGCTCATACGGCAGGCGGGACCAGTCGGCCGTCATGGCGTCCTCTGAGGAGACGGGACGGAGCACGATGGGGTGGCCGTAGGTGCGGCCGTCGCCCATGACGCCCACGCTGCGGACGTCGGCGAGCAGGACCACCGGCATCTGCCAGACTTCGTTGTCCAGCCCGGCGGCGGTGAGCTCGGCCCGGGCAATCGCGTCAGCTTTGCGCAGCAGGTCCAGGCGGTCCTTGGTGACTTCACCGACGATGCGGATTCCGAGGCCCGGTCCGGGGAAGGGCTGGCGGCCCACGATCTCCTGCGGCAGTCCAAGCTGGGCACCGACGGCGCGGACCTCGTCCTTGAAGAGGGCGCGCAGCGGCTCTACGAGCTCGAACTGCAGGTCCTCGGGCAGGCCGCCAACGTTGTGGTGGCTCTTGATGTTCGCGGCACCTTCGCCGCCGCCCGATTCGACGACGTCCGGATACAGCGTCCCCTGGACCAGGAACTTGATCTTCTCGCCATGGGCGGCAGCCTCGGCGATGATGGCAAGTTCTGCCTCTTCGAAGGCGCGAATAAATTCGCGGCCGATGATCTTGCGCTTGGTTTCCGGATCGCTGACACCGGCGAGGGCTGAGAGGAAGCGTTCCTGCTCGTTGGCCACGTAGAGCTTCACGCCGGTGGCGGCGACGAAGTCGCGTTCCACCTGTTCTGCTTCGCCTTCGCGCAGCAGGCCGTGGTCCACGAAGACACAGGTGAGCTGGTCGCCAACGGCACGCTGGACAAGGGCAGCGGCGACGGCGGAGTCCACGCCGCCGGAGAGGCCGCAGATGACCCTGGCATCGCCGATCTGCTTGCGGATGCGCTCCACCTGCTCCTCGAGGATGTTGCCCGTGGTCCAGTTCGGTTCCAGCTTGGCGCCCTTGAAGAGGAAGTTCTCCAGGACCTGCTGGCCGTAGGCGGAGTGTTTGACCTCGGGGTGCCACTGGACACCGAACAGGCCCTTCTCCTCGTTGGCGAAGGCAGCTACTTCAGCACCCGCCGTCGTCGCCAGGACTTCAAAGCCGTCAGGAGCCTCGTGGACGGAGTCACCGTGGCTCATCCACGTGTTCTGGTGTTGGGGCATGCCCTCCAGGACCGAGCGGCCTTCGCCGAGAAGGGTGGTTTCCGTGGAGCCGTACTCCCGCAGCCCGGTCTTGTCCACCTTGCCGCCCAGGGCGTTGGCCATCGCCTGGAAGCCGTAGCAGATGCCGAAGACGGGAACACCGGCCTCAAAAAGGTCGGCACCGACGCTGGGGGCGCCGTCAGCGTAGACGCTGGAAGGGCCGCCGGAAAGGATGATGGCGGCGGGGTTCTTGGCCAGGAGCTGCTCGGTTGTGTAGGTATGCGGAACCACTTCCGAATACACATTCGCTTCCCGGACGCGGCGGGCAATCAGCTGCGCGTACTGGGCACCGTAGTCAACAACCAGCACCGGCTTCTGGGAAGTCTGGGATGCAGTGGGAGTAGTCACCGTACTAGCCTACTGGGCGCCGTTGCACCGGCGCACCTTGAGAAGCTGCGCTGTGACGGAGCGAACTCCCCACTTCCAGCGGCTGCTCAGTACCTCTGCGGCGCCTGGGGGTTGGCCGCGAGCTCAGCGTCCACCTCGGCGTGGAACTTCTTCTCCACAATGAAGGACAGGAACGGAACCACCCCGCCCAGTGCCAGCAGGATCAGCTTCAGGAACGGCCAGCGCATGAGGGCCCAGAGCCGGAAGTTTGAAATGAGGTACACCACGTACATCCAGCCGTGGACAATGAGGACGGCGACGGAGAGGTTCACTCCACCCAGGACGCCCTGCGGTTCCGCATCCGCGAAACCAAAGCCGAACGGCTGGCCGCTGACGGCGTCGGTACCGCCGGCAAAGAGGTACTTCCCAAATCCATACCGGGCGATCAGTTCGGCGCACAGCAGCAGCAGCATGGCGCCCGTGAGGTAGGCCAGGACCCTGTAGAACTTCAGGGCGGAACGGATCTGCGCTTCGGTGCCGCCGAAACGGCGCTTTTTGCCGGACGCCTTGCCGGCAGTTTTGCTGCCTGTGTTGCTGCCTGCGGCGGCGGGGGTGGCCGGTTTCGGATCAATCATGGCTGTACCTTTTGCTGGTTCTGTTCAGGGTGGGTTTCTTCGGGGACGGTGGCGTCGTCCTCGTCATCATCGAGGTCTTCCTCAAGATCCCGGTGGTAGTCGTCCTTGACCAGCCGCCACCAGATGAAGAGGGCAAAACCGGCGAAGACAACCCACTCAAGGGAGTAGAAGAGGTTGAGCCAGTTGATCTGCTGGGCCGGCGGCTGCGGGCCGATCTGCAGGGGAAGGAGGTCTCCCGGCACTGCTGCAGGGCTGACGTCCGCGCCATCGGCGATTTCCGCAGTGGCGGCGACGAAGCCCGGATAGCTGCTGATTTCCCAGTAGTTGATCAGCTCCGCCACCGAGACTGCTGTGGCCTCGCCCGGGGCGGCTGCCTTTCCTGCCACGGGCGCTTCAGACGGGAGCAGCCTGCCGGTGAGTTCAATAATGCCCGACGGCGGGGCCGGGGCATCGGCGGGGTCCGCCACCCATCCCCTCGCGACGGGGATCCATGTCTGGGGTGAGGCGGCAACGCCGCTAAGGGTGGGCGCGCCGTTGACGGCGAAGGCGGAGACTACCCAGTAGCCGGTCTTGCCGCCGTGCAGGCGGCCCGGGACCAGGACCTGCTTGGCCGGGTCATAGGTTCCCTGCGCGCTGACCATCTGGTCGGCGTCGGTACCATGGAAGAAGTCGCCCGGCTGAAGCGTTTCCGTCAGTGGCTGTACCTGCTCGGTGGCGGGATTGGCCGGCACCTCCGGCTGGGTGGAGCGTCCGAACTGCCATTGGCTGAGCAGCACGAAGACCCCGGAAATGGCGATCGCGAAAATGAAACCTGCGATCCATCGGGGTTTGAGGGCTGTTTTCCACACGTCTTAACCGTACTTCGTCCCGCTGTAGAACAACTAAACGCCCGGGGGCCGGAGGGATCCTGTCCAGCGGCAGGACCCGGCGGGAATGGATGCAACCGCCCAGGCGTCAGTGGTCGAAAAACACCAGGCTGGAATTGATGAGCTCAGCGATCACTTCTGCGTCGTAAGCACGGCGCAGCGATTCGCGGAAAGACTCCTTGGAGAGTGAGCGGGCCAGGGTGGCCAGGACCTCGAGGTGGTCGGAGAAGGAACTTGCGGGAGTGGCGATCAGGAGGATCACCGTGGCGGGCCCGTCAGTGGCGCCGAAGTCCAGCGCGTGGCCGTACTTGGCAATCCCGACGGCGATCGAGGTGCGGGACACAAACTCGCTGCGGGCGTGGGGCAACCCGATTCCGCCGGGGAGCCCGGTGGCCAGCTGGTGCTCACGGGCATTGACATGCTTGAGGAACCCGGGCAGATCCGATACCCGTCCAGCGGCGTAGAGGCGTTCTGCGAGCTGGGTGGCGGCGTCCGCCTTGTCCGATGCCTCCAGCTCCAGGATCACCATTTCCGGGGTGGTAAGTTCGGCATCGTACCGGTCAAGTGGTTCCGCCAAGGCGTATCCCTTCAGTCAGCAGTGCTGGTGCCGTGAATCCCTCAGCGCAAGGGCACGATGTCTTCCACACCCAAGCGGGCGGCGTCTGCGGATTCGTCGTCCGGCTGTTGCTGGCTGAGGCGTTCCGCCTCCACCCGTGCAATGTAGTGCCTGACCTCATTCTCACGTTGGGCGTCGCTCCAGCCAAGGACGTCACCCATCAGTTTAGCGACTACCGGCACGGCAGACACACCACGGTCCCAGGCCTCGATGGAAATCCTGGTCCGCCGGGTCAGAACGTCATTGACGTGGCGGGCGCCTTCGTGGCTTGCCGCGTACACCGCCTCTGCCTGCAGGTAGTCATCGGCGCCGGGGATGGGTTCGGCAAGGGCAGGGTTCTCTGCGATGATGGCCAGCACCTCGGGCGTTAGGGACCCGTAACGGTTGAGGAGGTGTTCAATCCGGGCCACGTGGACGCCTGATTCCTCCGCCGTGCGGTTCCGGCGGTTCCATGCGGCCTTGTAGCCGCTCGCCCCCAGCAGCGGGATGGTTTCCGTGCAGCTGGGAGGTACCCGCTCGTCCATGGTCCGTGTTGCCTCATCGACTGCATCCTTGGCCATGACGCGGTAGGTGGTCCACTTTCCGCCGGCCACCACCACCAGGCCGGGCACGGGGTGTGCCACCACGTGCTCCCGCGACAGCTTGGCGGTGGAGTCGTTTTCGCCGGCCAGCAGCGGACGCAAGCCGGCGTACACCCCTTCCACGTCTTCACGGGTGAGCGGCCGCTTCAGGACCTTGTTGACGTGTTCCAGGATGTAGTCGATGTCCTTGCTGGACGCGGCGGGGTGGGCTTTGTCCAGGTGCCAGTCGGTGTCCGTGGTGCCGATGATCCAGTGCCGCCCCCAGGGAATGACAAACAGCACCGACTTCTCGGTGCGCAGGATCAGGCCCACGGTGGACTGGAAACGGTCCCGCGGAACCACCAGGTGGATTCCTTTGGAGGCCCGGACCTTCAACTGGCCGCGCTCGGTGACCATGGCCTGGGTTTCGTCGGTCCAGACCCCGGTGGCATTGATGACCTGTTTGGCCCTGATGTTGAACTGCGTTCCGTCCTCATGGTTGACCACTTTGGCCCCCACCACGCGTTCACCTTCACGCAGGAAGTCCACCACGGCCATCTGGTTCACTGCATGGGCGCCGTAGTAGGAAGCTGTCCGGATGAGGTTGGCGCAGTATTTCGCGTCATCCACCTGGCCGTCGTAGTACCGGATGGAGCCCACAAACGCATCGTCCTTCAGGCTCGGCGCCGCCCGCAGCGTACCCCGTCTGCTGAGGTGTTTGTGGAACGGCACTCCCCTGCTGTGGCCGCTGGAGATGGACATGGCGTCGTACAGTGCGATGCCGGCGCCTACGTAGGGACGTTCGAGGAAGGGCCTGGTCAGCGGGTACAGGAACGGCACCGGCCGGGCCAGGTGCGGCGCCAGTTCGGAAAGCAGCAGCCCGCGCTCCTGCAACGCCTCCTTGACCAGGCCAAAGTCGAGCATTTCCAGGTAGCGCAGGCCGCCGTGGATCAGCTTTGACGACCGGGAGGACGTACCGGCAGCCCAGTCGTTGGCCTCGACGATCCCGACGTCCAATCCCCGGGTGACTGCGTCAAGGGCCGCGCCGGTACCCACAATGCCGCCGCCGACAATCAGGATGTCCAGTTCCTGTCCTGGCTCAGCGGTTGCACGCAGCCGCTGGATGGCTGCTTCCCTGGCTGCGGGGCCCAGGGCCCCGCCGTTAGCAGGAACACTCTTCATCGAACGCCTCCAGTGCCACTAGTCCCGGTTGTGAAACCACACTACTTCGTTGCGGCACGCTTGGGCAGGGCGGCAGGGAGCGATTAGGCGCAGCCTTGCGTCAGTTCCCTGAGTAAGGGGAAACCACGACGTCGACCCGCTGGAATTCCTTCAGGTCCGAATAGCCGGTGGTCGCCATGGAGCGGCGGAGTGCGCCAATGAGGTTCGAGGTTCCGTTGGTGTGGTGGCCCGGTCCGAAAAGGACTTCTTCGAGCGGACCGACGGTGCCGACGTTTGCGCGGTCACCACGGGGCAGTTCGAGGTGGTGGGCTTCCTGGCCCCAGTGCCAGCCCTTGCCGGGCGCCTCTTCGGCCCGGGCGAGCGCACTGCCCAGCATCACGGCGTCGGCGCCCATGGCAATTGCCTTGACGATATCGCCGGAGGTGCCCATGCCGCCGTCGGCGATCACGTGGACATAGCGGCCGCCGGACTCGTCCATGTAGTCACGGCGGGCGGCAGCGACGTCGGAAATTGCCGAGGCCATCGGCGAGTGGATACCCAGGGCACGGCGGGTGGTGGTGGTGGCGCCGCCGCCGAAGCCCACCAGCACACCGGCAGCACCGGTGCGCATCAGGTGCAGTGCCGGCGTGTAGCCCGCCGCGCCGCCGACGATCACGGGGACGTCCAGTTCGTAGATGAACTGCTTGAGGTTCAGCGGCTCGTGGTCCTTGGACACGTGCTCGGCGGACACAGTGGTTCCGCGGATGACAAAGATGTCGACGCCCGCGGCCACCACGGTCTTGTAGTGCTCCTGCGTGCGCTGCGGAGTAAGTGAACCGGCCACGGTCACGCCGGCGGCGCGCATCTCCGCGAGGCGGGAGGTGATCAGTTCGGGCTGGATGGGGGCCTTGTACAGCTCCTGCATCCGCCCGGTCACGGCGGGGCTGTTGGTCTCGTCCTGCAGGGCACCGATTTCGTCGAGGACGGGCTGCGGGTCCTCATACCGGGTCCAGAGGCCCTCGAGGTCAAGGACGCCGAGGCCGCCGAGCTTGCCCAGTGCGATGGCTGTGGCCGGGGACATGGCTGAGTCCATGGGAGCCGCGATGACGGGCATGCTGAACTGGTAGGCGTCGATCTGCCAGGAGACGGAGACGTCCTTGGGGTCGCGGGTACGACGGTTGGGGACAATCGCAATGTCATCCAGGGAGTAGGCTCGACGCCCACGCTTGCCACGGCCGATCTCGATCTCGTAAGTCACTGCACTAGGTTATCCCAGCCGCAGTGCTGTCCTTGGCTACAGTGGGCCTATGGGCAGGCGGTGGGTGTTTGACGGTCATATTGCCGGGCTTGGGACGGCCTCGGGGCTGCGGGCCGTCGTGGGGGTCTGGCAGGCGTCCCCCTTCGGCGCGTTCTCCGATGTAATGGTTCAGCAGCCGTCCGGGCACCGTTTGCTGCTCGCGCCCACGGCGGAGGTGGCCCGCTTCATCTCCGACACGTACTGGTTCGACGACGTCCGCGTGCTGGAGGTAAGCACCACATTGGCCCGGGACCTGCTGACGGTCGACGCCGGGGCCCTGGCTGTCCGCGCCCGGCTCGGCCCGAGGCCCCTCCTGGGCAGCGCGCTGCGGGCCGTGCCCCGGCCGATCGCCGTCCACCCACGCTGGCTGCGGCTGATCAGCCCGGTTGCCGCCGTCCTAAGCGGCGGTTCACGTACCTTCGGAGGCGCCCGGAGCGGCTGGCACGAGTATTACGGGGTGAGTGACCTGCGGACCATCAGTTCCGCCGTCGTGCAGTGGGACGGGGTGGACGCCGGGGCGCTGACTCCCATCGTGCCGGCGGTGACCTTCGGCTTCAGCAGCGTCCCGCCGCAGCCGAGCCTGGCGCGGGTGCGCACCACCGTGGTGGAGTCCTAGACCCCTTCGGATTCTTCCAGATTCAGTTGCGACTCGAACATCCTGAAGTAGCGGCCGCGAAGCGCAACAAGCTCCTTGTGGGTCCCCTGCTCCACGATCCTGCCGTCCTCCAGCATGTACACGATGTCCGCCTTTTCGATGGTGGCAAGGCGGTGGCTGATGGCGATGATGGTGCTGCTTCGGTCCGCGAAGAGACGGGTGAAGATGCGGTGCTCGGCGAGGGCATCGATAGCCGATGTCGGTTCGTCCATCACCATGAACGAGGCGTCCCGG
Organism: Arthrobacter sp. Hb9-2; assembly: GCF_059091165.1. Lineage (NCBI taxonomy): Bacteria > Bacillati > Actinomycetota > Actinomycetes > Micrococcales > Micrococcaceae > Arthrobacter > Arthrobacter sp. Hb9-2. The sequence continues at coordinate 21,293 of NZ_JBNHGJ010000040.1, forward strand.
TAGAAGTTGCGGGCCATGGCCAGCCGCTGCCATTGGCCGCCGGAGAGTCCGCTGCCTTTGCGTCCGCGCGGATCCTCCATCCAGTTGCTGACGTGGTTTTCCAGGCCGTTGGGCAGCTTGTTGATGAAGTCCAGCGCCTCCGCATCTGCTGCAGCCACGCGGATGCGGGCGTCGTCCCGGGGTGAATCAACATCACCGAAGTAGATATTTTCGGCGGCAGTGGCGAACTCGTACTTGAGGAACTCCTGACTCAGCACCGCGAGGTGCCTGTGCCAGGAGGTGACGTCGACGGCGGCGAGGTCAACGCCATCGAGCATTACCTGGCCGGAATCGGGGCGGTAGAGTCCGGCCAGGATCCGGATCAGCGTGGACTTCCCGGCGCCGTTCTCCCCCACGATGGCGATGTGCTGGCCCTCGCTGATGGTCAGGTTGATCCCGCGGATCACCTCGATGTCGCTGCCCGTGTAGGTGAAGCGGATGTCCTTCAGTTCCACCGTTTTCGGCGGCTCGAGCAGCGGGGGCGCGTGCTCGGAATGCACCGGCAGGGCCATAAACAGTTCGTAGTCCTTGAGGTTCGCCAGGTCCTCGTCAATGGAGCTGAGGGAGGACACCAGGTTGTTGGCCGTGGACAATGCCCGGCTGACGATCTGCTGCACATAGAGGAACTGGCCGACGGGCTGCGCGCGGGCGATGATCTGCCCCACCACCCAGATCAGCGAGACCACCTCCGCGCCGTATTGCAGGGCATCGGCGGCGAGCTGCTTGGGGATGTACCGGCGCTGGAAGTCAAGACGGCGGCGCTCATCCGCGTCGCGCAGGCGGGAGCGGAGGTCCATCAGGAAGCCCACGATGCCGTAGAGGCGCATCTCGGCAATGTGCTGCGGCCGCAGGAGGTTTTGTTCGATCATCCGCCGCTGCCGCCGGGAGTCCACCTGCGTGTTCCAATGCGCTATCTGCTCCCGGGACAGCTTGAACTGCAGGTAGACGCTGGGGACGATGGCAACCAGGACAATCACGGCGATCCACCAGCTGACCAGGAGCAGTGCTCCGACGGCCAGGATGACCGAGACGAGCTGGGTGAAGATCGCCGCGATCCGGTCCAATACCCGGGCGTAGGAGTCCGAGAACCGCTTGGCGCGGTCGTACAGGTCAACGGTTTCTTTGTCGTCGTAGCGCCAGAACTCGAGGGCAAGGAACCGCTCGTACATCTGGTCGCCCACGATGGCCCCCACCTTGAAGCTCATCAGCTGCTGGATGTAGCGGTCCACGCTGGTGAAGGCACCCCAGAAAAGACCCAGGGCGGCGGTGATGATGACGTAGACAATCGCGAGCTGGCCGGCTGCGGCGTCACCGGAGTACGCGGCAGCCAGCGCGGTGGTGGTGAGCGCAGCGAAGTAGGTGGTGACCAGCGGCAGCACGGCCGAAATCAGCGAGCCGAGCACTTTCATGACCACCGCGCCCGGGGAGGCGCGGAAGCTCACCCGGAGGACCTGGGCTACAGCGCGTGCGTAGGGCCGGAGGGCCAGGCGGCGCTGGGGTTCCCTTTTAGGGCTCAGTTCAACCGGGTGGCTTGGTGCGGGCATGGATTCAGCCTAGTACCGGGCACAGACGCCGGCAGGCCATGGAGCGCGAACTCCATGGCCTGCCGGCTGTGGTGTGGACCGGTGTCAGCGGGAACCGTAGTTCGGCGCCTCGACGGTCATCTGGATGTCGTGCGGGTGCGATTCCTTCAGCCCTGCCGGGGTGATCCGGACAAACTTGCCGCGGGCCTTCAGCTCGGGGATGGTGGGGGCACCGGTGTAGAACATGGTCTGGCGCAGGCCGCCCACCAACTGGTAGGCCACGGAAGCCAGCGGACCGCGGTAGGCAACACGGCCTTCGATGCCCTCGGGGATGAGCTTGTCGTCACCCGAGACGTCGGCCTGGAAGTAACGGTCCTTGGAGTAGGACGTGTTCTTGCCCCGGGACTGCATGGCACCCAGGGAGCCCATGCCGCGGTAGGACTTGAACTGCTTGCCGTTGACGAATATCAGCTCGCCCGGTGATTCGTCGCAGCCCGCCAGGAGGGAGCCGAGCATGACCGTATCGGCACCGGCCACGAGCGCCTTGCCGATGTCGCCGGAGTACTGCAGGCCGCCGTCGGCGATGAGCGGAACCCCGGCAGGGATAGCTGCCTTCGCGGACTCGTAGATGGCGGTGATCTGCGGAACGCCCACACCGGCCACCACACGGGTGGTGCAGATGGAGCCAGGTCCCACACCCACCTTGATGCCGTCGGCTCCGGCCTCGATCAGGGCCTGGGCGCCTTCGCGCGTGGCGGCCTGGCCGCCGATGATGTCAACGTGCGCCGCCACGGGATCGGACTTGAGGCGGCGGATCATGTCCAGCACACCCTGCGAGTGTCCGTTCGCGGTGTCCACGAACAGGGCGTCAACGCCGGCGTCAACCAGTGCCATTGCGCGCTCCCAGCCGTCCCCGAAGAAGCCGATGGCTGCACCCACCCGGAGGCGGCCTTCGTCGTCCTTCGTGGCCAGAGGGTACTGCTCTGCCTTGGTGAAGTCCTTGGTGGTGATCAGGCCCTTCAGCCGGCCCTGCTCATCCACCAGCGGCAGCTTTTCAATCTTGTTGGTGGCCAGCTTGTGCGAGGCTTCCTCGCGGCTGATGCCAACGTGACCGGTGACCAGGGGCATCTTGGTCATGACGTCGCTGACCAGCCGCAGCGGGAAGTCGGATTCGGGCACAAAGCGGGTGTCGCGGTTGGTGACGATGCCCAGCAGGCGGTTGTCCTCGTCCACTACCGGCAGGCCGGACACGCGGTACTGGGCGCAGAGGTCATCCAGCTCGCGCAGGGTTGCCTCGGGCCGGATGGTCAGCGGGTTGGTGATCATGCCGGACTCGCTGCGCTTGACGCGGTCCACCTGGTCCGCCTGGTCGGCGATGGACAGGTTGCGGTGCACCACGCCCAGGCCGCCCTGGCGGGCCATGGCGATGGCCATCCGGGACTCCGTCACGGTGTCCATGGCTGCGGACAGCAAGGGGGTCTGCACAGTGATGCGCTTGGAGATCCGGGAGGAGGTATCCGCTTCGGAAGGGATGACCTCGGTGTGGCCCGGCAGGAGCAGGACGTCGTCATATGTCAGGCCGATGAAGCCAAAGGGGTTGTGTTCGGGCTCGGTCATGAATGCGCCTCTTACCATGGTTGCTGTGCGGGTAGGGGTTGCAGCCGATGACCAGCCCGTCATTACGGGACTGGCCTGTGCAGAAGATCGGGACCACCGCTGCGTGCGGCGCCCCGGGTTCAGAAAGTGTTGAGTAAATATTAGAACCTCGGCGCCGATCCCCCTATTCCATGCCGGCAATGTGAGCAACCACACCAACGGCAGCCCCACAGCGGGATGCTGTAGAGCCGTCAGTTCCAGCCGGTCGCGGCCAGGAGCCGTTGTTCGAACATGGGGATCATGGTTTCCACGTAGGTCCGGGTGAGGTGGTTGTCGTCCTTGTAGACGTACACATTTCCCACCACGCCCGGGCAGATGCCGCGGGCACAGATGAAGTCGCTCAGATCCATCAGGTGCAGCCCCTCAACCTGGCCCGAGTAGTTTTCGAGCGGAGAGGGGTCCACCAGTGATTCTTCCAGGGACACGCTGCATTCCGGGGCGTCCGGGCCGTTGCGCTGGATGCACTCGGGCATGTTGAACGTAAAGCGGGGGTTGTCCCGGATGCCGATAATCTCGATCCCGGCGTCAGCAAACGGCCGGACGCCCTCCAGGTAACCCGGGACTTCGGTTTCGAACGGGGCTTCCTCATGGGTCAGCGACGCCACCGTGAACACTGCGTCGGGCTTGTGTTCCAGGACGTAGGCGGCGCTGGCCTGGCTGTAGGCATTGCATTCCGCGTTCCTTTCCACCGACTCGGCGCCAAAGCGGCACGCCGGCATCAGCAGCGTCACCAGTTCCCAGCCCCGCGCTGCGGCAATGGGCGCCAGCGCACCCAGGTACTGCTGGGAGTGGGAGTCGCCAAGGACCACAATGCGTTTGGTGACCTCCCCTTCCGGAACCTCCTGCCGGCATCCTTCGAGGATGGGGTCGCTGGTGGCATTGGCTCCGGTGCAGGGGGCATGGATGCCGGCCCAGTCGTTGTCCAGCGCGGCCGGCCCCGGAATGATCTTGGCGTCAGGATCGGGCACCGGGGCGTGCTCCGGGTTCAGGGCCGCCGCCCCGGGCGTGAGCTCGCGCGGCTGGGCCGCCGTCGCGCTTTCCTCTGCGGTGAGCGTGGTCTGCCAGACGGCCACGGGACCGGCCAGGATGGCCCCACAGGCAACAATGACGACGGCGGTGCGCCAGGCCCGGCGTTTGGGCCAGTGCCAGTCGCGGAGCGGCTTTTCAACGAACCGGGTGGTCAGGACAGCGAGGACGACCGATGCGCCGACGATGCCCAGTCCCTGGGCCAGGTTGGGTGCGTCCACGCCGGTGGCGGCGAGCGCAAGAACCAGGACGGGCCAGTGCCAGAGGTACAGTGCATAGGAGTTATCCCCCAGCGCCACCATGGGTTTGCTGCCCAGGAACGTGTCCACACCGTAACGGCTGCCGGATTGTCCCGCAACGATGATCGCAGCCGCGGCGAGGGTGGGCCACAGCGCGACGTACCCGGGGAAGGACCGGTCCACGGTCAGCAGCAGGCCGCAGGAGACCATGGCCGCCAGCCCCGCCCAGCCCAGTATGACCCGCAGGGCCCGGGCAGGCTTGAGGTAGGGCAGCGCAAGTGCCAGGAGTGACCCCAGTGCGAACTCCCAAAGCCGGGCCCTGGTGTCAAAGTAGGCGTACGCCTGGTTGGTGGCGGTCTGCTCCACGGAGTAGGCCAGCGAAAAGGCGAAGACCGTGCCGAAAACCAGCGCCAGCAGCCCCCGGTAGTTCGCCCTGTTAAGTGCCGGGACGCGGCGCGCCAGCGCCAGCAGCGCCGCGGTGCCGGCGAAGATCAGCGGCCACAGGATGAACACCTGGCCCTGGATGGACAGCGACCAGAAGTGCTGGAGCGGGCTGGCGCCGGCATGGTCCTGAGCGTAGTAGTCCACAGCGGTATCAGCGAGCAGCCAGTTCTGGTTGTACAGCAGCGACGCCCAGGCCTGGTCCAGCACCTGTGGCCAGCGGCTCTGCGGCAGGATCAGCCACGTCCCGGCGAGGATACCGAGAATGACCACAACGGCGGCCGGCAGCAGCCGTTTGAACAGGTGCAGCCAATGTCCCAGGAGCCCGAAGGGGCGCCCTGATTCCGCTTTACGGACAAAGGAAAGCGTGAGCAAGAAAGCCGAAATCAGCAGGAAAATGTCCACCCCGCCGGACACCCGGCCCAGCCAGACGTGGTACGCAACCACCATCAGGACGGCGAGGGCCCGGAGCCCTTGGACCTCCGGCCGGAACGTTGGTTTCCGGCTCTTGGCATCGGCTCCGGAAGGCGGTCCGGCTGCAACCGCTGTTCTCGCTACTGACACAAAAAATACCTCACAGGCGCTAGGCAAAACATCAATTCTACCCAACTGGGGTATTTTCCAGGCCAGGTACCGCGCGTTGGATGATGTCGCAGCACCTCGCGGACCCATCCTTGGCCGTAACTTCGGCGCAGTCGGGCGCGCCCGGGGGCTCCTTTTCCAGCTAGGAACGCAGCAGCGCCCGCAGTGTCTGGATGGTGTCGGCTTCGGCAGCCGTCTTGTCGTCGCGGTAGCGCTTGACGCGTGCGAACCGCAGGGCTATTCCGCCGGGATAGCGCGAAGAAGACTGTACGCCGTCGATCGCGATCTCCACCACGGTGACGGGTTCCACCCAGACGGTGCCCGCCGTTCGCCGCACTTCGAGCTCCTGGAAGCGCCCGGTTTGCCATTGCAGCAGGGCGTCGGTGAGGCCCTTGAAGGTCTTGCCCACCATGACGTAACCGCCGGGTTCGCCGAACTCGCCGGTGGGGTCGAGGGCTCCCAGGTGCAGGTTCGACAGCAGCCCGGTGCGCCGTCCTGACCCCCATTCGCACGCGAGCACCACCAGGTCGTACGTGAGCACCGGCTTCACCTTGACCCAGTTGGAACCCCGACGGCCCGCCGCGTAGGCCGATCCAACCGCCTTCACAACGATGCCCTCATGGCCTGCGGCCAGCGCATCCAGGGCCACTTTCTCAGCTACGGCCGCATCCGCCGTGATCTCCCCGGGAATCCGATACCCGGGAGCGATGCGCTCGAGCACTTCGATGCGGGTCATCAGCTGCTCGTCGAGCAGGTCCCGCCCGTCGACGTGCAGCACGTCAAAGAACCACGGGTGCAGCAAGGTGTCGCGCGCGGCGTCCGCCCCGAACCGTGACATGGTCTCCTGGAACGGCCGCGGGCCGCCGTCCTCGTTGAGGGCCAGGGTCTCGCCGTCGAGGATCACATCCCGCACGGGCAGGCGGCGCACCACCTCGACCACCTCGGGCAGCCGGTGGGTTACCTCGGCCAAGGTACGCGTAAAGATCCGCACATCGTCGCCGAGGCGATGCACCTGGATGCGCGCGCCGTCGAGCTTGTATTCCACCGATGCCTCCCCCGTGACTTCCAGCGCGGCACCGGCGCTGGCCGCGGTTGAGGCGAGCATGGGTTGCACGGGGCGGCCGACCACCAGGCCGACGGCGGCGAGCTGGGCCGCCGTGCCCGTTATAGCCAGCATTGCGGTTTCGCCGAGATCACCGGAGAGCATGGCCGCGCGGCGTACGGCGTCGACGGGCCGGTCGGCGGCGCGGGCGACGGCATCGGTGAGGACGCCCTCGAGTGCACCGGTACGCAGTTCGCCGAGCAGCACGCCGGCGATGAAGGCCTGCTCGCGCTCGGTGGCGGCCGCCGTCAGCGTCCGGAGGGTCGCGGCGCGCTCGGCGGCAGATCCAGCGCCTGAGGTGACGAGCAGCCGGTCCAGCGCAGCGTCGAGGTCGGCGACGGTCAGGCTCGGTTCAGCGGCCGGCTCCCCCATGGCCGCTGACATGCCGCGCCAACCGACCCCTACCCGTCCCTGCCGCGGCCTGGCGGTCAGCAGGCCGACCGCCGTGGCGATGTCAGCGGGCTCGAGCCTGCGCAGCAGATCTGCGAGTGCATCGACCTTGGCGAGCCGGGAGCGCGTGGACGCCACGGCATCCGTAGTTCTCACAAGCTCATCGAGCAGCATGGCACCAGTGTGCCACGCCGGCCGATGCCGGGTACGGATGCCGGGCGATGCTGGACACCGGCGGAGGGCAGTTCCAGACTGGACGCATGGGAATCATCGTTGCGAACCTGTTCCTGACCCTTGACGGCGTTTACCAGGGACCGGGCGGCCGCGAAGAGGACACCGAGGGCGGCTTCGACCTGGGCGGCTGGCAGATGCCGGTATCCGACGACGAGGCTGAGGCTGCCATCGAGGCCGAGATCAGCCTCATCGATGCCCTGCTTCTCGGCCGGAAGACCTACGACATCTTCGCCAGCTACTGGCCGCACCAGTCCGGCGACATCGGCGGCACGCTCAACCGGGTGCCGAAGTTCGTTGTTTCCAGCACCCTGACCGCTCCGGCCTGGGCGGGCACGACAGTCCTGCCGGACGCCACCGCCGCGGGCCGGCTCCGTGAGGAGTACAACCAGGTGCACATGTTTGGCAGCGGCGTCCTCATCCGTTCACTGCTCGCTGCAGACGTTTTGGACCGCCTCCACCTCTGGCTTTACCCCGTCACGCTCGGGCAGGGCAAGCGCCTGTTCGACGCCGGGACCATCCCCGCCTCGTTCCGCCTCGCCGAGCCCGCCCGCAGCTTCCCGAAAGGGGCGGTGTCGCTGGTGTACGAGCGCGCCGGTGAGGTTAAGACGCAGGACATGGCGGATATGTGATAGGAAAGGCCCGGGCGGGTGGACGAACTGGTCTTGTCCACGGCGCCGGTGATATTTGGCTCCGGCCGTTTTCCATCCAACGCCCCATCAGCTCCTGCAGTTTTCAATCCAACGCCCCATCAGCTCCTGCGGCTTTTGGCTCATCGCTCCATCACTAACTGATGAAGTCCGACGGCGGTGCTCCCGCAGGCATATGCTTTCGGCGCCTTGGGTTCACCCAAAGGTGATGGAGGGTTGCCCGATGCTGCGGGACGTGATGGAGCGTCTGACGGCACCAAAAAACCGGCCCAGCGATGCCGGACCGGTTTTTTGTGACTATAGGGCTGGGCCCACGTCCCTGTGGGGACTAGTGGCTGTGGCCTGCGTGCTCGTCTTCCTCGGCAGGCTTCTCCACAACAAGGGTCTCGGTGGTGAGAACCAGTGCTGCGATGGAGGCTGCATTGCGGAGGGCCGCACGGGTGACCTTGACGGGGTCGATGACGCCGGCGCCGATCAGGTCCTCGTACTCGCCCGTCTTGGCGTTGAAGCCGTTGTTGGTCTCGAGCTCGGCAACCTTGGCGGTGATGACGTAGCCGTCAAAGCCGGCGTTCTGGGCAATCCAGCGCAGCGGCTGGACCAGCGCGCGGCGGACAATGCCCACTGCAGCGGCGGCGTCGCCTTCGAGAGCCTTGACAGCCGGGTCCTCATCCAATGCCTTGAGGGCGTGGATCAGGGCGGAGCCACCACCGGCGACGATGCCTTCTTCGAGGGCAGCGCGTGTGGAGGAAACAGCGTCCTCGATGCGGTGCTTCTTTTCCTTCAGCTCAACCTCGGTGGCTGCGCCGACCTTGATGACGCCGATGCCGCCGGCCAGCTTGGCCAGGCGCTCCTGGAGCTTTTCGCGGTCCCAGTCGGAGTCGGTGCGGGTCAGCTCGGCACGGAGCTGGGCAACGCGTGCTGCCACGTCTTCTGCGGAACCGGCGCCGTCAACAATGGTGGTGTTGTCCTTGGTGACCGTGATGCGGCGGGCGGTACCCAGCACCTCAAGGCCAACGGTGTCCAGGCTCAGGCCCAGTTCCGGGGAGACAACCTGCGCACCGGTGAGGGTGGCGATGTCCTGCAGCATGGCCTTGCGGCGGTCGCCGAAGCCCGGAGCCTTGACGGCAACAACGTTCAGGGTGCCGCGGATGCGGTTGACGATCAGCGTGGACAGGGCCTCGCCGTCGACGTCCTCAGCGATGATGAACAGCGGCTTGGAGCTCTGCAGCGCCTTTTCCAGCAGCGGCAGGAACTCCTGCACTGAGGAGATCTTGCCCTGGTTGATCAGGATGAGGGCGTCCTCGAGGACGGCTTCCTGGCGCTCTGCGTCGGTGACGAAGTACGGGGACAGGTAGCCCTTGTCGAACTGCATGCCCTCAGTGAGGACCAGTTCGGTCTGCGTGGTGGAGGACTCTTCGATGGTGATCACACCATCCTTGCCAACCTTGCCAAATGCCTCGGCGAGGAGCTCACCGATTTCTTCGCTCTGGGCGGAGATGGCTGCAACGCTGGCTACCTGGGTGCCTTCAACGGGGCGGGCGTTCTCCAGCAGGCGGGCGGCAACGGCTTCAACGGAAACCTCGATGCCGCGCTTGATCTGGCCGGGAGCGGCACCTGCCGCTACGTTGCGCAGGCCTTCCTTAACCAGGGCCTGGGCCAGAACCGTTGCCGTGGTGGTGCCGTCGCCGGCAACATCGTTGGTCTTGGTGGCGACTTCCTTGGCCAGCTGGGCGCCAAGGTTCTCGTACGGGTCGTCCAGCTCAACTTCGCGGGCGATGGTGACGCCGTCGTTCGTGATGGTGGGAGCGCCCCACTTCTTGTCCAGGACGACGTTGCGGCCGCGCGGACCGAGCGTCACCTTGACGGTGTTGGCGAGCTTATCAATGCCGGCTTCAAGAGACCGGCGGGCAGCGTCGTTAAACGCAAGCTGCTTTGCCATGGTTTTGTCCTTTCAAGACAGAACCCCGCGCAGCTGACCAGCAGAACGCATGACCAGCGGCACGGGGATCCGGGGAGTTACTTTACGACGATCGCCAGGACGTCGCGGGCGGACAGTACGAGGTACTCGGTGCCGCTGTGCTTGACTTCGGTTCCGCCGTACTTGGAGTAGATAACAACGTCGCCCTCGGCAACGTCGAGCGGGACGCGGTTGCCGTTGTCGTCAAAGCGGCCGGGGCCTACTGCAACAACTTCGCCTTCCTGGGGCTTCTCCTGCGCGGAGTCCGGGATAACCAGGCCGGAAGCCGTGGTCTGCTCGGCTTCGAGCGGGCGGACAACAATACGATCCTCAAGAGGCTTAATAGAGACCGACACTCGGACCTCTCCTTTTCGTCAGCAAATTCGTGGACTGGAAAGCTTTCCGCCCTGGCTGGCATACCGTCGTCGCGGTGCCGGCAGCAGCCTGGCTGGCAGCTCTTCATGTGTTAGCACCCTCCTAGGGAGAGTGCTAATGAAGACTCTATGTAAGGGTTAGCACTCGGTCAAGGCGAGTGCCAGCGTTTCGTCATCCGCGAACCCTCCACATGTAGATTTGAGCGGTGCGAGCTGCCGTATACCTGATCCTTGCCAACCTTTTCTGGGCGGGCAATTTTGTCGTCGGCCAGGCTGCCATGAAGACTATGGAGCCACTCCAGCTGACGTTCTGGCGATGGGTGCTGGCCGCAGTGCCGCTGCTGGTGCTGGCCCACGCCGTGGAGCGGCCCGACTGGCGGGCTGTCCTGCGCCGCTGGCCGGTCCTGCTGCTCCTGAGTTCCCTGGGCATGAGCGGCTACACCCTGTTGCTGTACAGCGCCCTGCAGCACACGTCTGCCCTGAACGCCTCCCTGGTGACCGCCGCGAACCCGGCACTGATCATGGTGCTGGCCGTGGTCCTCCTCCGGGACAGGCCGCGCCCGCTGAGCTGGATGGGAATCGGCCTGGGCCTGCTGGGCGTCCTGCTGGTGCTCACCGGCGGCGAACTGCAGCGCCTGCTGACGTTTTCCATCAACAAGGGCGAGCTGCTGATCCTTGGGGCCATCACCGTCTGGGGCCTGTATACGATCATCGCCCGCAGGCTGAGCATTCCCGCCATCACCTCCACAGCGGTGCAGGTGGCGATGGCGGCCGTGGTCCTGAGCCCGCTCGCCCTCGTGGCCGGCGCCGGCCTGCCGGGCACCCCTTCTGAGGGCTGGTCCCTGGCGTTCATTGCACTGTTTCCCTCGCTGGGCTCCTACCTGCTGTGGAACCTTGCCCTCAAGCGGACCACCGCGGCCAACGCCGGCAACTATTTGAACCTCATCGCGGTGTTCACCGCCATCATCACAGTGGCCCTGGGCCAGCCCGTCACTGTGGCGCAGGTGCTCGGCGGCGTCCTGGTCATCTCCGGGGTGCTGCTCACCAGCGCAGGCGGAAAGGCGCCTCAGCGTCCCAGGTCGTCGAAGTCGACGTCATCCCCGCCCTCACCCTCACCGGCCGACGAGTTCCGCCCCCGGTAAAGCACCACCGCCGCCCCTGCAGCCGTCAGCAGGGCAACAACCAGGACGGCGATGCTGCCGGCACGGGCGCCGTCGTAAAGCCCCCGGATGTCCCGCGCTTCCTGGGTGTCACCGGCGATGTCGTCACCACCCACAGAGTAGACAGTGGCATTGAACGTATCGAGGAAAAAGATCACCGCCAGGAGCCCGATGCACACTACCGTCACCAGGGATCCGGCAATCAGTGCCGGACGGGCGAATCTGGCGGGGCCCCTGTCCCTGGCTGGTTCTCCGGACTGCTGGGGGCCTGCGCTCTCTTCCATGCTTTCAACACTATCCGCATCCCGCCGGACCCTCCTCCACTAGGCTGGAACGCATGTCTCAAGCTCCCCATGACCAGATCGCGCCGCTCCTGACCCCCGAGGGATGGGACCTCTTGGCGTCTTTGGGGCCCTACCAGGAGGACACGTCGTTCGAACTCAACTCGGCCCTGCGCAAGGCCGGGCACTCCCCCGCGATGGTCTCCGCCGTCCTGACCCAGTCCAGGCTCCGGACCAGGGCCGAAGCCAAGTTCGGTGAGTTTTCCCGGAGCATGCTGTTCACCCAGGCCGGCCTGGAGCAGGCAACCAGGCTCAACGTGGCCGCCCGGCACGCCCAGCGGTTCGCGGAGGCGGGCATCAAGCACGTGGTGGACCTGGGCTGCGGCCTTGCCGCCGACTCGCTGGCGCTGGCTTCGATGGACATCACCGTGACCGCGGTGGAAATGGACGAGACCACCGCCGCCTGCGCCACGGTGAACCTCATCCCCTTCCCCAACGCCACCGTGGTCCATGCAGATGCCACCGCCGTTCCGCTGGACGGGATCGACGGCGTCTGGCTGGATCCTGCGCGGCGGGTCACCTCCACCTCCGGAACCAAGCGCATCTGGGACCCGGAAGCCTTTTCGCCGCCGCTGTCCTTTGTTCAGTCCCTGGCGGCTTCCGGCCGCGCGGTCGGCGTCAAAATGGGGCCGGGGATGCCGCATGATTCCGTGCCCGCAGACTGCGAAGCCCAGTGGGTTTCAGTGTCCGGGGATGTCACCGAAGTGGCCCTGTGGTTCAACGCCGTCCGGCGGCCCGGAGTCCGCAGGGCAGCGCTGGTCCTGGGTAGCGAAGGTGCGGCCGAGCTGACCAGCGGCGAGGATTTCGGCGCAGGACCCGCAGCCCAGGTGGGTCCGGTGGAAGGCTACCTGTACGAGCCGGACGGTGCGGTGATCCGCGCGGGGCTGGTGGCCGACGTCGCGCTGCAGCTGGGCGGGCACCTGGTGGATGAACACATCGCCTACATCTGCGCACCGCAGCTGGTGGACACCCCCTTCGCCCGGGCCTACAAAGTGCTGGACGTCATGCCGTACAACGTCAAGGCGCTCAAGGCCTGGGTGAAGGCGGAGGGCATCGGAGTGCTGGACATCAAGAAGCGCGGCACCGCCGTGACCCCGGAGGAACTCCGCAAGCAGCTGCTACCCGGCGGCAAAAACGCAGGCAGCAGGAAGGGCGGCAACAAAACAGCCACCCTGGTCCTGACCCGCATCGGGGAGGACCGGGTGGCCATCGTGGTGGAGCCGGCCTAAGAGCGCTACTGGGCGCGCATGAACTCCTCCGCCGCACGGACCTGCTCTGCGGTGGGCCGAACGCCGGTGTAGAGCACAAACTGCTCCAGTGCCTGGATAGTGGCCACCTCTGCTCCGGTGATTACCGGCTTCCCGGCGGCCCGCGCCGCCTTGATCAGCGGAGTTTCGGCGGGCAGGGCAACCACGTCGAAAACAACCTGCGCGGCGTCAATGGTTTCCTGCGGGAAGGCCAGGCTGTCCACGTCAGGTCCCCCTGCCATACCCCCTGCCATACCGATAGGGGTCACGTTGATGATCAGGTCCGCCGTCCCGCCGTCGAGCGCCGGACGCCACTGGAAGCCGTACTGCTCTGCAAGCGCCCGCCCCGTGGTCTCGTTGCGGGCAAGGACCGTGACATTAGCGAACCCGGCGTCACGGAGCGCAGCGACGGTGGCCTTGGCCATGCCCCCCGCACCCTGGACCAAGACCGAGTAGCTAGTGGGCACGGAGTTGGAGACCAACAGCTGTTCGATCGCCGTGTAGTCGGTGTTGTACGCCTTCAGATGGCCCTCGTTGTTCACGATCGTGTTGACGGAATCGATGGCCTTGGCGGAAGGGTCCATCTCATCCACGAGGGCAATCACGTCCTCCTTGTACGGCATGGAAATGGCGCACCCGCGGATGCCCAGCCCCCGGACTCCGGCGATTGCCTGCTCCAGGTTGGTGGGGGCAAACGCCTTGTAGATCCAGTTGAGCTCCAACTGTTCGTACAGGTGGTTGTGGAAGCGGGTCCCGTTGTTGCTGGGACGGGCCGAGAGCGAGATGCAGAGGGTCATGTCTTTATTCAGAATGGGCACCTGACCATTAAACCCACACTCCCCCAACTGGGTAGCGCCAACTGTCATCGTGAGCCGCCGAAACGACAGTTGACGCTACCTGTTTGGGATCAGGGGCAGCCGGTTCCCGCGGGATAGCTTCCGACGGCGGCGGGCAGCTTCCCGGGTGCCGGCGCCGTCCCGGCAAGGACGGCGGC
>NZ_JBNHGJ010000041.1:0-35109 GCF_059091165.1 Arthrobacter sp. Hb9-2
AGACCTGGTCCCCGCCGCCGGGGTGGTCCTTGCCGCGGAAGAAGTGGTTGAAGCCCACCTCGTACAGGGTCGCGGCCCCGGCGTAGGTGGAGATGTGTCCGCCCACGCCGATGTTCGGCCGCTGGGACCGGTGCACCATCACCGCGGCGTTCCACCGCATGTACGCCCGGTACCGGCGCTCGAACTCCTCGTTGCCGGGGAATTCTGCTTCCTGGTCCACCGGGATGGTGTTCACGTAATCGGTGGTGGTCACCATCGGCACCCCGACGCTCTGCGCACCGGCACGCTGCAGCAGGCTCCGCATGATGTATTGGGCACGCTCGGTACCCTGTTCCCTGATCAACGAATCCAGGGACTCAACCCACTCGGCGGTCTCTTCCGGATCACGATCAGGCAGCTGGTTAGTCAACCCGCTGAGGATATGGGAGGTATCTTCTCCTGCAGCCACGTCCAACCTCTCTTTGCGCGCATTGATGGCGCACTCAGGCCGGGCAGGGTGACCGCCCGGCGTATATACGCCGTGTGCGACGTATCGGTTACAACAGCCCGGTCATGTGTGCCGGGCTAGGGTCCTAGCATTCCTACGTCTGCATTGGAGTTACAGGGTTGTTGCCCCGCAGGCATAGTTGTCACCTGCCACTCTAACTCTGTCCGTAACGCGATGCGTAGCCGCGGCTTGGACGGCTCTGTTGTATTTCGCCGTCATACTGGTTGTGTGACGAAAAGCCGCTGCGGGCGGGTTGGCCACACTGGTGTGACGCAGAATATGCGCCATCCCGGGGCGCCAGCTTGAAGCGCAGGCACAAAGGGTGTTGGCTTGGGAGTAATGGAAATCACTATGCGCACTGCATATATGAGGCATTGGAGGAACACGTGAGCGAGGCCGACGCCGCCACTTCGGTAAATGTGGCGGAAAAATTGGGTTTCAAGAACGGGGATCTGATTCAGGAGTTCGGTTACGACGACGACGTCGATTTCGACTTACGTGACGATATTGAAGACCTCACGGGCTCGGAGCTGTTGGATGAGGACGACCATGAGGTGGCGGATGCCGTCATCTTCTGGTGGCGCGACGGCGACGGAGACCTTGTGGACAGCCTTATGGATTCGCTGACCACCCTCAGCGAAAACGGCGTTGTCTGGGTCCTCACTCCGAAGTCCGGCAGGGCCGGGTACGTTTCGCCGGCTGATATCCAGGAAGCTGCGCCGACCGCCGGGCTGCACGTCACAACCTCGGCAGGCGTGTCCAAGGACTGGAGTGCAGCCCGCCTGGTGATGAGGAAAAACAAGTGACGGCAGCGCTTGACGCTGCTTCTGTAGTTGTGCCCGCGGTTGGCGGGCCCGCACCTGGCTTCGAACTTCGCAATCAGTTCGGCGAACCCGTCCGGCTGTCATCCCTTCGAGGCCGGAACGTAGTCCTTGTGTTTTATCCGTTCGCTTTTTCCGGCATTTGCACCGGGGAACTCTGCGAGATACGGGACAATCTTGCGATGTTCGAGGATGCGAACGCCACGGTCCTGGCCATCTCCGTCGACAGCAAGTTCAGCCTTCGCGCCTACGCCGCGCAGGAAGGCTACAGCTTCGACCTGCTGGCCGACTTCTGGCCCCACGGCGGCGTGGCCAGCGCCTACGGCGTCTTCGATGCGGACAGCGGCATGGCGAAGCGCGGCACGTTCATCATTGACGCCGCCGGAAACGTCCGCTACTCGGTGGTGAACCCGCGTGGCCAGGCCCGGGACCTTCAGGAATACCGCATCGCATTGGCCGGCCTGAGGCAGGCCTGATCGGCCATGGAACAGCAGCGGGCGGGTGTAGGCCTGACAGGCTTCGCCAGCATGCCGCCCGTGACGGCAACACGTCCTTCCGCTGATGAGCTTGACGTCCTGCTGCGGATTCGCGGGGTCCTCGCAGGCAACCCCTTTGCCCTGCTGACTGGCGCCGGGCTGAGTACCGATTCGGGCATTCCGGACTACCGCGGACCGGGCTCGCCTCCGCGTTCCCCCATGACGTACCAGGAGTTCATCAAGGACGGGGCCAACCGTCAGCGCTACTGGGCACGAAACCACATCGGCTGGTCGCACCTCCGGCACGCTGATCCCAACCAGGGCCACCAGGCGGCTGCCGAACTCGAGCGGCGCGGCTACCTCACCGGCTTGATCACCCAAAACGTTGACCGGCTCCATGAAGACGCCGGAAGTGTCAATGTGGTTGACCTGCATGGCAGATATGACCAGGTGGTTTGCCTCCAGTGCCGCCGTACCTACTCCCGGCGCTTGCTTGCGGGAGTGCTTGAAGAGCTGAATCCGGACTTCCTGACACGCGCCGCGGAATCGGGTCTTGTGGAGATGGCGCCGGATGCGGACGCCACCGTCGAGGATCAGGCGCTGATCAGCAGCTTCGTGGTCGCTGTCTGCCCTGCCTGCGGCGGAACGCTGAAGCCCGACTTTGTGTACTTCGGCGAGAATGTGCCCAAAGATCGTGTTGAGCGCTCATACCGGATGGTTGACGATGCCCATGCGCTGGTAGTCGCCGGATCATCACTGACAGTGATGAGTGGCTTGCGCTTCGTAAGGCACGCCGCCAAGGACAAGAAGCCGGTGATCATCATCAACCGGGGGGCGACCCGCGGCGATGACAAGGCAACGATAAAGCTCGACGCCGGCGTCAGCGAATCGCTGACCTGGCTCGCCGCCGAGCTCCCGCCCCTGTAGGGGGTGCGCTCAGGGACGCGGGCGGCGCCGATTCGCGTTTCGCGGCCTGCGTCGGGTAGAGTCTATGTTCGTTGGTTGCGGCGCTGAAGCGCTGGATTCAGCGCAATGGGTCTTTAGCTCAGCTGGTAGAGCGCCACGTTTACACCGTGGATGTCATCGGTTCGATCCCGGTAGGACCCACAAGGAAACCCTGTAGTTTTGGCCGTAGCGGCGGAAACTGCAGGGTTTTTTCGTTGCGGCCCAATGTCAGTGCCCCGCCGTAGATTGCAGGCATGGAACATGTGATGGTGCGGACGGGAAGCAACAAAATGCCGACGGCGGTAGTGACCAACGGCAGGGAATGGACTGTGGGTGCGGAACCAGTCCGGTGGTTTGAGCGGGTCAACTGGTGGGAAGTCAACCGCAGGATGCCCAAAGGCCTCAGCCGGGTGGACGTCGAGGTCCTGCAGGTCCAGGTGAGGCTCGGAGGAAACAGCGGCTCTGCGCTGACCACCATGCTGCTGGAAAGGGACGGCATGGGCGGTGGGTGGCGCCTGCGCGAAGCAGTCGCGGACGCGGCGTAATAAGTGCGCTTGGACGTATCCGGGCATTGGAAAACCCTCCACCGCGACTATTGGGGGATGCCGCGGTGGAGGGCCTGTGATGAATATACCGTGAACTGCACGAAACAAAAAGTTGTCCGCATTGTGTCGGCTGTGTCGGGATGCTTCCCAGGGATCGGACTCAATGACGCCCCAGCCATTAGAATGGTTGGTGTTCAGCTGGATGAACAGCACGCTCCAGCGCAGGCGCCTACATAAGGAGAATCATGGCCGATTCCCGCACCTCCCGACCCGCTGACGGCCTGGGAAGCGCCTCGCCGGCGCCCGCCGTCACCCGGGCAGCCGCTGTATTGGATGCCCTTGCCGCATCGGCAACCGGAAGGCTGACCCTGAGCGACCTGGCCCGCGAACTCGGCATTCCCAAGTCATCCACGTCCAATCTGCTTTTGGCGCTGGAAGAGGCACGCCTCATCAGCAGGCATGGAGCTGAATTCACCCTCGGCCGCAAGCTGGTGGAACTCGGCGCCGCCTATCTCAGCCGTCTGGACGAAGTGCAGGAGTTTTACCGGTACTGCGAGCAGGCTCCCACGCTGTCCGGGGAGACGGTCCGGATCGCCATGCTGGATGGAACCAACGTCATCTACCTCGCGCGGTATGAGGGACATCCCGCCGTCCGCCTGACGTCCAACATCGGTGACAAGATGCCGGTTTCCCTGTGCGCCGTAGGAAAGGCGCTGATCGCCCGGCTGCACGATCATGACATCGACGACATGTTTCCCGACGATGCTCAATTGCCCGTCCTGACGCCGAAGTCGCTGCGCACCGGTGCAGAGCTGAAAGCCCAGCTCCACACGATCCGGGAGCAGGGCTACGCGTTCGAAGACGAAGAATCCACTACCGGCGTGGTGTGCCTTGCTGTGTCCGTTCCCACCAGGGGTGCGCACGGCCCCAGCCTGGGACTTTCGGTGACTGCACTGAAGGCCACCTATACCGAAGAGCAGGGTTCGCAGATGGTCAAGGAACTCCGCGAACTCGCGCGTTCCCTCGGCAACCCCATGGGCTGAAGGGCCGAAAACGCGGCTGGTTTCACAAAATAATTGTCCAGCACCTTGCCGGGTGTTCAACTTGCTGTACGCTGTTCAATACAGTGACCAGCACGGCTCGTGCCGCCACTGACCCACCAGGCCAACGGGGGCCTGGAGTGTGATGAGGGAGTTCTTGTGACAACTCGTACTAATGCACCGCAGGCCGAGGACGGCGCCGTCGTTGAACCGGACCAGCTGCGAAGGGCAACTCTTGCCAGTTCCGTAGGTTCCGCCCTGGAATACTACGACTTCTACATCTATGGCCTCGCCTCAGCGCTGATCTTCGGGCCGCTGTTCTTTGCCCCGCTGGGTGAGAGCGGTGCCGTCATCGCTTCCTTCGCCACGTACGGTGTGGGCTTTGCCGCCCGTCCCTTCGGCGGGGTGGTTTTCGGCTACATCGGGGACAGGTTTGGACGCAAGATGGTCCTCATCCTCACCATCGGCTTGATGGGCATGGCCAGCTTCGCGATCGGCCTGCTGCCCACGTTTGAGCAGGCCGGCATGCTGGGTGCCGTCCTCCTGGTGGCCCTGCGCATCATCCAGGGACTGGGCGCCGGTGCAGAGCAGGCCGGCGCAACCACGCTGATCTCGGAAGTCGCGCCGCGCCGCCGTCGTGGCTTCTTTGCTTCCCTGCCGTTCGTCGGCATCCAGCTCGGTACCCTCCTCGGCGCCGGCACCTTCGCACTGATGGCGCTGGCCGACAAGTCTGTCCTGCACGGCTGGCTGTGGCGTGTGCCGTTCCTGGCCAGCTTCATCCTGATCGTTGTTGCCGTCTTTATCAGGCTCCGGCTGAAAGAGACTCCGGTCTTCCAGGAGCTCGAGAAGCACAAGGCCGTCGTGAAGAACCCGGTGGGCCAGATCTGGAAGCACTCCAAAAAGAGTGTGCTGGTGGGAATCGGCCTGCGGATGGGCGAAAACGGCAACTCCTCCATCTACTCGGCCCTTTTGGTGTCCTTCATCAGCATGCCTGCAGGCGTCTTCGCCGGCGACAAGTTCATCGGCCCCACCGGCCTTCTGATTGCCGCCGCATTCGCAGCAGTCATGGTGGTCACCTTCGGTGCACTGTCTGACCGGTTTGGCCGCGTCCCGGTCTATCGGTATGGCGCGCTGTTCCAGGCAGTCATCGCGCTGCCGGCGTTCTACCTGGTGACCCTTGGCAACGTCACGCTGGTTTGGGTGGTCATGGTAGTGGGCATCGCCCTTGGCGTGCAGTCGATGCTTGGCCCCCAGTGCGCAATGCTGCCAGAGCTTTTCGGATCCCAGCACCGGTTCACGGGCGTTGCACTGAGCCGCGAACTCTCGGCAGTCCTCGCCGGTGGCTTTGCCCCGATGATCGGTGTCGCCCTCCTCGCCGCCACCAACCACTCCTGGCTTGTTCCGGCCATCTATTCGCTGGTCCTGGCATCCATCTCCTTCTTCACCACCTTCTTCACTC
This sequence comes from Arthrobacter sp. Hb9-2, assembly GCF_059091165.1. Classification (NCBI taxonomy): domain Bacteria; kingdom Bacillati; phylum Actinomycetota; class Actinomycetes; order Micrococcales; family Micrococcaceae; genus Arthrobacter; species Arthrobacter sp. Hb9-2. The sequence continues at coordinate 5,774 of NZ_JBNHGJ010000041.1, forward strand.
CCGAAACCCGGGGCAGGGACCTGGTCCTGGTGGAGGACGCAAGCTAGCCAGACAGCTCCTTGCGGGGGCCGCTTTCCCTGACGGGGAAGCGGCCCTTCCTTATGCACTGGGGCGGCGGAAGGGGCGGTGGGCAGCAGGTAGTGAGCAGCAGGCAGCAGCAGACGCGGGCGGCAGCGGGTGCGTTGCCGAACCTGGTGCTGCATGCGAAAGGCCCCGGCTGGTTCCTCATGGAAAGGAACCAGCCGGGGCCTTGCATTGAGTGCCCGGCGCCCCAGCGGGGAGTCTGTTGGGGCGGGGGCTGCCGTTTAGTAGAAGTGCACGGTGTCTACGAGGTGGGGCAGCTCGCCGCCGGCCAGGAAGATGCGGAGGTTGCTGCAGAACCGCTCCGTAATCAAACGGTTCTCTGCTGCACTCAAGGCGGAGGTGTGCGGCGAAACCAACACCTTGGGGTGGCTCCAGAGCGGGCTGTCCTGCGGGAGCGGTTCGACCGCAAAGACGTCAAGGCAGGCGTAAGAGACCTGGTCATTGTCCAGGGCCTCGAGCAGCGCTTCCTCGTCCACCACTGTGCCCCTTCCCACGTTGACGAAAACAGTGCCGGGCTTCATGGCCGAAAAGACGTCCCGGTTGAAGAGCCGTTCCGTGTAAGGGGTGCCGGGCAAGGTGTTGACCACAGCGTCTGCGGTGGCAAGGAGGGTCGCGAGGCCGTCGTTGTCCGAAACCTGCTCAATCCCCTCCAGCGGTTCCACGGTGCGCTTGGTGCCGCTGACCTTCATGCCGAGGGCACGGGCCAGGCGGGCCGTCTCAAGTCCGATTTCGCCCAGGCCGGAAATGACCAGGCGGGAACCGCTGACAAGCCGGGTTGGGGTCCTTAACTCAGGCCAGACTTTGGCCTCCTGGTCCCTCACGAGCTCAGCGGTTCGTTTGAAGCCGTTGAGAATTCCCAGGGTGGCGAACTCCGCCAGGGGAAGGGCATGGACTCCTGCGGAAGTTGTCACCTTGAACTTCTGCAGCGTTTCCTGGTCCAGTCCGGAGGCTTTGACGGCTCCGCCGGCTCCGGCTGCCATGGCGTGGACCCACTGGAGGTGCGGGTTGTCTGCAGCGATGCGGGCAAGGCCGGCCGGGCTTTCGTTGGGGATGCCGTACAGGACCTGGGCTTTGTTAAGCATGTCCCAGTACCGTTCCTCCTGCCCGGGGGAGCGTTTGAACGCGGGATCGCCGGTATGGTCGGCCGGGTACCGCTCCGGAGGGAGCAGTTGTGGGTCGTAGAGGACTGTGACAGACGGGTCGACGGCGCGTATGCGCTCGACGAGCTCCTCTTCGAGGGGGACGGCGATGGCCACGGTAATGGGAGAGGTCATAGTGTCCATCATACTGAATAGCGGCTAAGATACTGAACAATTCTTTGAGCACAACGACGTGAGGCTGACGTATGCACGGTAGAAGAGCGGGCTTTGTTGGATTGGGTCTGATGGGCTTCCCGATGGCCGCCAACGCCATCCGGAACGGATGGCAGGTCACGGGTTGGAACAGGTCGCCCGGTCCCGCGGTCCAGCTGCAGAAGGTCGGCGGCGCAAACGCAGCGAGGATCGAGGACCTGCGTGACCTCCCGGTGATCGTCTTTATGCTGCCGGACCTTGCCCATATCGAGGAGGCGGCGGCCAGGCTGCTTGGGAGCTGGGAACACCAGCCGCCGGCGCCGGGAACCATCGTGCTGGTCATGAGCAGCGTCTCGCCCACTGCGGTAAGGGGCTTCGGCGAACGCGTTGTGGCACTGAGCCGCGGCCACGTGCAGGTAGTGGACGCTCCAGTCAGCGGAGGAACAAAGGGCGCTGAGGAGGGAAAGCTCGCCATAATGGCCGGGGGAGATACTGCCGCTTTCCAAAGTGTGGAGCCCCTGCTGCGGTCTATGGGTACCACCGTGCGGCATCTGGGCCCGCTGGGGTCCGGATCCCTTGCGAAGGCATGCAATCAGCTGGTTGTTGGAACCACGACGGCGGCGCTCGCCGAAGCTGCCGAGCTTGCCGAGCGTTCCGGGCTGGACCCCGCGGCGCTGTTCGAGGTGCTGGCGGGAGGGCTCGCCGGCAGCAGGGTGCTGGACATCGTGGGTCCGCGGCTGGTCAGTAAGGATTACGCCCCCACGGGCCCCGCTAAATTCATGCACAAGGACCTCTCCTTTGTTGTGCAGGCAGCACGGGCGTCTGGGACAGCAGTGCCCATGGCGGCAGCCGGCGTCGAACTTTACGCAGAATTGAAGCGCCAGGGCCTCGGCGAGCAGGACCTCGCCGTGGTGCGCCAGGCTATTTCCCACCTCAGCGAACAAGCCACGGAAACCGTGGCGGAAGGAACAGTAAAGTCATGAGTTTGCTATTCGATTTGACCGGCCGGGTTGCGCTGGTGACGGGTTCGAGCCGGGGGATCGGCAACGCCTTGGCCCGCGCTCTGGCCGACGCGGGGGCAACGGTGGTGCTGAACGGTGTCAACGGGGAGCGGCTCAAGGCTGCCGAAGCCGCGATGGCCGCGGACTACGCTCCGGGCCGGGTGCACAGTGTTGCCTTTGACGTCACGTCCGACGCCGAGGCGGCGCGCGGCGTCGCGTGGGTGGAGGAGCATGTGGGGCCGCTGGAGATCCTGGTGAACAACGCGGGCATCCAGCACCGGGTGCCGATGCTGGAGTTGGACGTGAAGGACTGGGAACGGGTGATTTCCACTGACCTGACCAGTGCTTTCCTGGTGGGGCGGGAGGCGGCGCGGTTTATGATTCCGCGCGGGCACGGCAAGATCATCAACATCTGTTCGGTCCAGACGGACCTGGCCCGGCCGACGATCGCGCCGTATATTGCGGCAAAGGGCGGGCTGCGGAACCTGACCCGGGCGATGACGGCCGAGTGGGCCGCGTCGGGGCTGCAGATCAACGGGATCGCACCGGGTTACATCCATACCGAGATGACGCAGAACCTGGTGGACGATGAGGCCTTCAACTCCTGGATCCTGGGCCGGACGCCGGCGAACCGGTGGGGGACGGTGCAGGACCTGGCCGGCCCGGCGGTGTGGCTGGCGTCCAGCGGTTCGGATTTTGTGAACGGGCAGACGATTTTTATCGACGGCGGAATGACGGTGGTGGTCTGATGACACTGGATACAGCGCTCCCCGCCCCGGTCCTTCCCGTCACCGGCCCGGCCGTGGTGGCCCACGCGGCCGGGGACCTCCGGATCGACGAGCTCACCCTGGCCGCCCCGGCCGCGGATGAAGCCGTGGTCGAGGTGCACTACGGCGGGATCTGCGGATCGGACCTGCATTACTGGCTCCACGGAGCCGCGGGCGAGTCCATCCTGAAGGCGCCCCTGGTGCTCGGGCACGAGATCTCCGGGACCGTCGTCCGCGCCGCCGCCGACGGTACCGGCCCCGCTGCCGGGACGGCGGTGGCTGTCCATCCGGCCACGCCCGGTCCTGGTGCTGCCCGGTACCCGGCGGACCGGCCCAACCTGTCCCCGGGCTGCACCTACCTGGGCAGCGCGGCCCGTTTCCCGCACAAGGACGGCGCGTTCAGCCGGTACGTGAACCTCCCGGCCCGGATGCTCCGGACCCTACCGGGCAGCATCGACCTGCGCACCGCAGCACTGATCGAGCCGGCCTCCGTGGCCTGGCACGCGGTGGCAAGGGCGGGGGAGGTGGCCGGGAAGTCAGCGCTCGTGATCGGCAGCGGCCCCATCGGCGCCCTGGCCGTCGCGGTCCTGAAACGGGCCGGCGCGGCCAGGATCACCGCCGTCGACATGCACGAAAAGCCGCTGGACATCGCCCAGGCGGTGGGAGCGGACCAGGTGCTGCAGGCCGGGGACGCTGAGGCGATCGCCGCCATCGAGGCCGACATCGTGATCGAATCCTCCGGCAACCACCACGGCCTCGCCTCCGCCATCCAGGGCGCAACCCGCGGCGGCACCGTAGTGATGGTCGGGCTGCTGCCAACCGGCCCGCAGCCGGTCCTGATCTCCCTGGCCATCACCCGGGAACTGGAGCTGAAGGGCTCCTTCCGGTTCAACGACGAGATCGACGACGTCATCGCCGCCCTCGCCGACGGCACCCTGCACATCGACCCCGTCATCACCCACGAATACCCCGTCGAGAAAGCACTCGAAGCCTTCGACGTCGCACGAAACTCCGCCGAATCCGGCAAAGTACTGCTGAGTTTTACTTCCTGACAGGGCGGTGGGGCTAGCGGCGCACGGGAATGAAAACGCGTGGTTGTTCTGTCCAGGTATCCGACATCTGGGACATGGTCCGGCGCATGATCCGGTCCGAGGCGTCACGCGCCGCCTCGGCATCGCCCCGGGCAATGGCCTCCGCGACGTCGACGTGCCACTGCAGGGCGGCCTCGTGCGGATGGTCGGGCATGAGGCCGTGGACGGTGCGCCCCGTCAGGGTTTCGGCCACCTGCCCCATCAGGTTGGCGAACATTTCGTTGCCCGAGCCGGAGAGCAACAGGGAATGGAACTGGATGTCCAGCTCCAGGAAGCGGGGCACGTCACCGTTGTGTCCGGCATCCCGCATGGCGTAGGCGACGTCCACGAGTTCCAGGCGCAGCGGCGCGGGGGCGTTCCCGGCGGCCAGTTCCGCCGCTGCGGGTTCGACGGCGGCGCGCAGCTCGGCGAGTGAGCGCAGCTGGGCGCCCCGCGCGTCGCTGGCCAGGCGCCAGCGGATGACCTGGGGATCAAACGGGTTCCAGCGGCTCGGTGGCAGGACCCGGATGCCCACCCGCTTGGTGGTTTCCACCAGGCCCAGGGACTGCAGGACGCGGACCGCCTCCCGGATAACCGACCGGGACACCTTCAGCTCGTCCTCCAGCTGCTCCGCCAGTATCACGTGGCCAGCGGGCAGGTTGCCCGAGACGATTCGGGTGCCCAGATTCTCGATGGCACGGTGGTGGAGGCTGGTGGTCATGCTGCTAAGCCTAGTGGCAGCCACTGCTCCGCCTGCCTTTCGCCCTGGACGGGAAACGACACAAAAGGTTCCAATAGGTGGGCGTTACTTTCCTGTGACCCCGGGAATATATATGCTTTATTCAGACCCATGGTCTGCAACCGTGCTTCCGCGCAAAGGGAGCCACTGCACATCCAACGCACGTATGAATTGGAGTTTTGATGTCTGCACACATCGGTGTCACCGGCCTAGCGGTGATGGGGGCCAACCTGGCCCGCAACCTCGCGCGGAACGGCTTCACGGTCGCACTGCACAACCGTTCAGTGGAGAAGACTGACGCCCTGCTGGAGAAGCACGGCTCGGACGGCGACTTTATCCGCACCGAAACCCTGCAGGAGCTGGTGGACTCCCTGGAGAAGCCCCGCCGGGTCCTGATCATGGTGAAGGCCGGCAAGCCCGTTGACTCCGTCATCGAGCAGCTCGAACCGCTGCTGGAGGCCGGCGACATCATCATCGACGCCGGCAACTCCCACTATGAGGACACCCGCCGCCGCGAAGCCGCGCTGGCCAAGAAGGACCTGCACTTCGTGGGCGTCGGCGTCTCGGGGGGTGAAGAAGGTGCCCTCAACGGCCCCTCCATCATGCCCGGCGGTTCCAAGGAGTCCTACAAGGCCCTCGGTCCGCTGCTGGAAAAGATCTCTGCCAAGGTCGACGGCGAACCGTGCTGCGCCTGGGTGGGAACCGACGGCGCCGGCCACTTCGTCAAGATGGTCCACAACGGCATCGAATACGCCGACATGCAGGTCATCGGCGAAGCGTTCGACCTGCTGCGCTCCGGTGCAGGCATCGAGCCGGCTGAGCAGTCCAAAATCTTCTCCGAGTGGAACAAGGGCGAGCTTTCCTCCTTCCTGATCGAAATCTCCGCAGAGGTCCTGGGCCATGTTGATGCCAAGACCGGCAAGCCTTTCGTCGACGTCGTGGTGGACGCCGCAGGCCAGAAGGGCACCGGCCGCTGGACCGTCATCTCCGCCTTGGAACTGGGCTCCCCGGTCTCCGGCATCGCCGAATCCGTGTTCGCCCGCGCCCTGTCTTCGCAGGCGGGCCAGCGCAAGCTGGGCCAGGAGCTCCTGGCCGGCAACGAGGCTTCAGTGGAAATTCCGGAGACGTTCGTCGAGGACGTCCGCCAGGCCCTGTACGCCTCCAAGCTGGTGTCCTACGCCCAGGGCCTGGACATGCTCACGTCCGCAGCCAAGGAATACGGCTGGGACCTGAAGCTGGACGAAATTGCTTCACTGTGGCGCGCCGGCTGCATCATCCGCGCCGAGCTGCTGAAGGACATCACCAAGGCTTACGCAGCTGACGAGAAGCCTGCCAACCTGCTGTTCGCTCCGGCCTTCACCAAGGCCATCGCCGAGGCTGTTCCGGCCTGGCGCCGCGTTGTTGCCACGGCTGTCCAGCTCGGTATTCCGGTGCCCGTGTTCTCCTCCTCGCTGGCCTACTACGACGGCCTGCGACGCAAGCGCGTTGCTGCCGCCCTGATCCAGGGCCAGCGCGACCTCTTCGGCGCCCACACCTACGGCCGCGTGGATGCAGAAGGCACGTTCCACACCCTCTGGGGCGAGGACAAGTCCGAAATCGAGGCAGTGGACACCCACTAGTTCCGCAGAACGCCGAATGGCCCGCAGCTCCTGGAGAAATCCAGGAGCTGCGGGCCATTCGTTCAGGTCAGCAGGGCGTCAACGCGCGGTGACGGTCAGAGATGGTATTCGATCTCGTACTCAGCCGGATCCACTGCGGGCTTGGTCTCCCGCTGCGCGTCCCGGTGGCGCCACTTGGCGGGAACGCCGGTGACGATCGATTCCGGCGGCGCGTCCTTCACAACCACCGCGTTGGCGCCCACGGCACTGTCCTCGCCGATGGTGATCGGTCCCAGGATCTTCGCGCCGGCGCCAATGGTTACGCGGTCGCCGATGGTGGGATGCCGCTTGATCCTCGCCAAGGAGCGGCCGCCCAGCGTGACGCCGTGGTACATCATCACGTCTTCGCCGATCTCCGCCGTTTCACCGATGACCACGCCCATGCCGTGGTCAATAAAGAACCGGCGGCCGATCGTGGCGCCGGGGTGGATCTCGATGCCGGTGACGAATCTGCCCAGCTGGGAGATCAGCCGCGCGGGGAAACGCAGGGCCGGGTTCTGCCAGAGACGGTGCGTCAGCCGGTGGATCCAGATGGCATGCAGGCCGGAATAGGCGAAAAAGTTCTCGAAAGAACCTCGAGCCGCCGGGTCATGGGACCGGGCGGCGTCGAGGTCTTCCTTTAGTCTTGCGAAAAAGCCCACAAAGTTCTTTCTACAGGAAACGGGCGGATGGCGGTTCTAATCAGTTGCGGATGTCGTCATAGAGCACCGTGGAGATGTAACGCTCGCCGAAGTCGCACACCACGGCCACGATCAGTTTGCCTGCGTTCTCCGGGCGCTTGGCCAGTTCCAGCGCGCCCCACACGATAGCGCCGGAGGAGATGCCGCCGAGGATGCCTTCCTTGACGCCGAGCTCACGGGCTACGCGGACCGAGTCCTCGAGCGTGGCGTCCAGGACTTCGTCGTAGACGTTGGTGTCCAGGATTTCGGGGACGAAGTTTGCACCGATGCCCTGGATCTTGTGCGGGCCGGGTGCGCCGCCATTGAGGATCGCGGAGTCCTTGGGCTCTACGGCCACGATCTGGACGTCGGGCTTGCGTTCCTTCAGGACCTGCCCGACGCCCGTGACGGTGCCGCCGGTGCCAACGCCCGCGACGAAGATGTCCACGGCGCCGTCGGTGTCAGCCCAGATTTCCTGAGCGGTGGTGTTGCGGTGGATTTCGGGATTCGCCTCGTTGGCGAACTGCTGTGCCCAGATGGAGTTCTCGGTGTTGGCGACAATTTCCTGGGCCTTTTCCACGGCACCGCGCATGCCCTCGGAGCCCGGCGTCAGGACAATCTCGGCACCGAAAGCGCGCAGCATGACCCGGCGCTCGGTGGACATGGTCTCGGGCATGGTCAGGATGACTTTGTAGCCGCGGGCAGCTCCCACCATGGCCAGGGCGATGCCGGTATTGCCGGAGGTTCCTTCAACGATGGTTCCGCCGGGCTTCAGGGCCCCGGACTTTTCCGCGGCGTCGACGATGGCTACGCCAATCCGGTCCTTGACGCTGTTGGCCGGGTTGTAGAACTCGAGCTTGACGGCGACCGTGGCTTCCAGCCCCTCGCTGAGCCGGTTGAGCTTGACCAGCGGCGTGCCGCCGACCAGCTGTGTTACATCGTCATAGATCCGTGCCATGGAGATACGCCTATCTTGTGAGGGGTGAATACTGAGGTCAGCCTAACGAGGCCTCGTAACGCCCGCTAAGCGTTAAGCCATGCAGAGTAATATTTCCTGGCCTTGGCGAGTTTGGGGTTGATGATCACCTGGCAATACCCCTGCTCCGGATGCTTGGCGTAGTAGTTCTGGTGGAACTCCTCGGCAACGTAGAACCGGGGGAGGCGGCTGACCTCGGTGACGATGGGGTTCGCCCACAGAGCCTGGTTCCGTTCGATGGCTTCCTCGAAGAGGATCTTCTCTTCGGTGGTCTCGTAGAACATTGACGAGCGGTACTGGGTGCCGACGTCGTACCCCTGCCGGTTGAGCGTTGTGGGATCGTGCAGGGCGAAAAACATATCGAGGATGACCTCCGCCGGGATCACGTCCTCGTCGAAGGTCACAGCCACCACTTCGGCATGGCCGGTGGTGCCATTGCAGACCGAGTAGTAGTCCGGGTGGGGATCGTGGCCCCCCGTGTAGCCGGACACCACTGAGGTGACGCCCTTGGTCTTCTGGTAGACGGCGTCGAGGCACCAGAAGCAGCCTCCGCCTAAAACAAAAGTTTTCATGACCTCTTCAATGGTTCGCGGCACCGGATGATTCCCCGGCCGTTGTGCAGCGCCGTTTCAAACATGCGTTACGGACGGGGCGATGGGGTAAAACTAAGACTATGGAACCTGTGGACACTGACGTTACCGGCCAGGAGAATCACGACGGCGACGCCCCCTCCGGCGCGGAGGCAGCGGACGGCCAGTCCCAGGCTCCCACCCTGGGTGAGCTGCTCCTTGCTGTGGAGGAGCTGTGGCCTGAGTCCCTGGCGGAGCACTGGGACGAGGTTGGGCTGGTGGCGGGGCACCCCTCGGCCGCGGTGACCCGGGTGATGTTTGCCGTGGACCCCACGCTTGAGGTGATTGAGGAGGCGGTGGAATGGGGCGCGGAGCTCCTGATCACCCATCACCCGCTGCTGCTGAAAGGTGTCACCACTGTCGCTGCCACCACCGCCAAGGGCCGGGCCGTCCACCGGCTCATCGAGTCGGGCACCGCGCTCCTGACCGTGCACACCAACGGTGATTCCGCCGTCGGGGGTGTGTCCGACGTACTCGCCGACGCCCTGGGCCTGCAGGACGTCGCCCCGCTCACTGTGGCAGCCAATGGCCTCCCCGAAGAGGGAATCGGGCGCGTCGGTGACTTGGCGGACGCAATGACCCTGGGTGACTTCGCAGCACGTGTCTTCGGCATATTGCCCTCCGTGGCGGGGGGCGTGCGCGTCTCGGGGGACAAGGACGGCCTGGTGCGGCGGATTGCAGTCTGCGGCGGTGCCGGGGATTCGCTGTTCAATGAGGTGCGCGCCAGCAACGCGGATGTGTATGTCACCGCCGACCTTCGCCACCACCCGGCGTCCGAGGCCCGGGAAGCGGCGCTGAACGGCCGGCCTTACCTGGTGGACGTCTCGCACTTCGCCAGCGAGTGGCTATGGCTGCCGGCAGCCGCCGCAGCGTTGGGCAACGTCCTCGCCGACCAGGGCCACGACGTTGAAATCCAGGTCAGCACCACCAACAGCGATCCGTGGGACTTCATCCTGACTCCGGGCTAAGCCTGGCGTGCGGGTTCGTCGCGAGGCAGGGGAGCAGGGCAGGCGCTAGAGTCTAGGAAGCGCCGTTCAGGTGCCCGGCTCCGGCCGGAAGTAATTAAGCGGAGGTAAAAGTGGCGAAGGCAGCACCGGCGGAACAGTTGAAGTTGCTTGAGCTGCAGGGACTGGACGCCAGGCTGAAGTCGCTCGCCAACCGCCGCCGCTCGCTGGAGAACGATCCCAGGATCAAGGATCTCGAAGCTGCCTTGTCCGTCGCCAATGGTGAGTTGGGCGCCGCGAAGGTGGCCGTCCACGATGCCGAAGCCGAACTGAAGCGCGCCGAGGCGGACGTGGAGCAGGTTGCCTCCCGGATCGAACGGGATGAGGCAAGGCTCAACAGCGGAACCGGGCTGTCCAAGGACCTGGTCGCCTTGCAGAAGGACATCGCTTCCCTGAACAAGCGGCGCTCGGACCTGGAAGACGTGGAACTCGAGGTCATGGAACGGCTCGATACGCTCCGGGCCAGGCAGGCCAAGCAGCAGGGGATCGTGGACGACATCCAGGGATCCTTCGGCAGCATCCGGGAGGAGCTGGACGCAGCCCTCGCCGAAGTTGAGGCAGAAGCCAGTGGGCTCCGGAGCCAGCGTGCAGAGTTTGCCGCCGCCCTCGACGCCGGAATGCTGGCCGTGTACGAAAAGACCCTGGCGAAGCGCGGGGTGGGCGCCGCGAGGCTGTTCCACGGAACGTCCGAGGCGTCGGGAATGAAGTTGAGCCCCGGCGACCTCGCCGAGATCAAGGCTGCGTCCGCGGACGACATCGTGTTTTGCCCGGACTCCGGCGCCATCCTGGTGCGCTCGGAGGAGTGGGCGTGACCTAACTGGGTAGCGTTAAGTGTCGTTTTGACGGGTCTTAGCGACACTTAGCGCTACTTGGTTGGGGGCTGGCGGGAAATCAGCCCGGCAGGATGATGTTCAGCGCGTGTGGCTTCCGTGCCGAACCCTCCACGAGTTCGGCCTCCCACTTTTCGCGGCTGGCCTTCAGCAGCTGCTCGGGCGACTCCGGTGTCTTTCCCCTCCGGGCCAGGAGATGCCGTGCCAGCTCACCGCGGGTGTGCTTTGCAAAGTGGCTGACGACCTTCCGGACGCCGTTGACTTCGGTGAAGACGTTGACGGTAACTGTTTGGGTGGCCGGCGGAGCCCACGCTGCCGCGTAGGTGCTGGACCGGCAGTCCACCAGCAGGTGCCCTGAAACGGCCCCGGCCAGCGCATCGGCGAGTTGCGGTTTCCAGAATGAGGCGAGGCGTCCGACGTCGGGCAGCGCCGTTCCCATGGATAGCCGGTAGGCAGGCACATTGTCGCCGAAGCGGATGGCGCCCCAGAGCGCCGAAATGACGAGTACCGACTCGTCCGCCTTGCGGCGTTGGCCGGCAGTAAGTGTTTTGTAGCCCAGTGCGTCGTACAGCACACCTGAGTAAATCTGGTGCGCCGGAGCCGCCGGTTCAGCATGCAGCCGGGTGTTGCGTTCGACGTCGTCCTTCAGCGATGCCCCGACCCCCAGCAAGGCGAGGGCGTCCTCGTGCGCGCTCACCGTCCCCAGCGCGTCCAGCACCTTGGCACGGTAGGAATTCAGCTGCGGGAAGCTCAGGGCGGGCCAGTCGACGGCGGATCCACGGACCGCGGGTGTCTTGCCTTCAGAGGGGGGAAGCAGAATCAGCACCGTCCGATCCTACCGGCGGCGGGAAAGCGGCACGGCGCCGGTAGACTGGATCTGGATGGGTTGACCAGGCGGCCGCGCGTCACGCAAGTGGCTCGAGGAACGTCCGGGCTCCGCAGAGCAGGGTGGTGGGTAACGCCCACTCGGGGTAACCCGCAGGCCAGTGCCACAGAAAACAGACCGCCTGGGTCGCGCCGGTTTTGAAAGCGGCACGAAACAGGTAAGGGTGAAACGGTGGTGTAAGAGACCACCAGCTTCCCGGGTGACCGGGAAGGCTAGGTAAACCCCACCCGGAGCAAGGCCAGACAGGGCACGTTTGAGGGCTGCTCGCCCGAGTGTCCGGGTAGGCCGCTGGAGGGCGCCGGCAACGGCGTTCGTAGATGGATGGCCGCTACTCCCGCACCGGCAACGGGGCGGGAGCACAGAACCCGGCGTATCGGTCAACCCATCCACTCAACCGGTTTGACCTTGGAAGCTCTGTTGGGGATGCTAAACCGTGCCCTCTAATACTGATGGACAACCCGGGACGGGAACGGCCCCGCCGCCGGTCCGTTCCCCGGGCAGGCAAGTTGTTGCGCTGCTTGGCTTCCTTGCCCTTTCGTATGCCGTCTGCATGCTCGCCTCCATCCCGATCATCCTCAATTCCAACGGCTGGTTTGCGGACTCGGTCAAGGCCCCCTGGATGCCGGCGGGATGGATGTTCCGCGCCGCCTGGCTTTCGCTGTATGCCGGAATCGCCGTGGCCGCCTGGCTGGTCTGGCGGAGGGGAGCCCTGGTCCGGCCGGTCGCACGCTTGTATGGTCTGCAACTGTTGCTCAACCTGGCCTGGCCCATAATCTTCTTTGGCATGTACCCCATGCTCGGCGCAGCGGCTTTATGGATCGCCCTCGCGGTGATCGGCGCATTGGCTGTTGTCCTGGTCCTCCTCATCCTGCGGTTCGGGCCCGTCAGCACGGCGGCCGGGCTGCTGGTTTTGCCCTACTTCTCCTGGGTGGTTTTCTCCGCGAGCCTCAACCTCTACTCCGCCATCCACAACTGAAGCCCTACCAGAGCGGCCGGAATCCTGGTGTGAGTGATTTCACGCGGCTCGAGCCACCCCCGGGCAGTCCGCCAAATTAGAATGGATAGCGGACGCAGGAGTTCTTCCGCCGGAATTGCGTTCGCACCCGGCGGTTTTCTTTTGCACACGATCCAGGCACCTGGGGGACAAACCCCGCAGGTGCCGGTGCCCCTGGACATCATCAGGTGGCCGACATCCGTGTACGAGGACGTACGCGGCTGAACCGAGGAAGGTATTTCTGTGAGCCAGACGTCTGATTCTTGTCTTGATACGTGGATGGGCCGGGAGGCCCTCGCCGAGGCCATGATTCCGGTTATCGGCCGGCTGTACCGCGAAAACAATGTGGTGACCAGCATCCACGGCCGGAGCCTGATCAACAAGTCCACCATGAACATCCTCAAGGCGCACCGCTTCGCGCGCAGGATGAGCAAGGATGAGCTGCTGCTGGAGGAGACCGCTCCGCTCCTGAACACCCTGGCGGGGCTGGAGCTCGGTGCGGCCGCGATCGACATCGCCCGGCTGAACCAGAAGTTCAAGGAAGAGGGCGGCGACGCCACCCTGGAGGAGTTCCTCCGCGAGGAACTCGCCGAGATCGTGGGCAAGCGCGGCGGCGACGACCGCACCAGCACCGACGTCGTGCTGTACGGCTTTGGCCGCATCGGCCGGCTCCTGGCCCGCCTCCTGATCGAAAAGGCAGGTGGCGGCCACGGCCTGCGGCTGCGCGCCATCGTTGTCCGCAGGGGCTCCGATAACGACCTGTCCAAGCGCGCCAGCCTGCTGCGCCGCGACTCGGTGCACGGCTCCTTCGAGGGCACCATCCGCGTTGACGAGGCAGCCAACACCATCACCGCCAACGGTGTCCAGGTGCAGGTTATTTACTCGGACAACCCCGCCACCATCGACTACACCGCCTACGGCATCAACAACGCGCTGGTGGTGGACAACACCGGCCGCTGGCGCGACGCCGAAGGCCTGTCCCAGCACCTGCAGAGCAAGGGTGTGGCACGGGTGCTGCTGACCGCCCCGGGCAAGGGCGAGCTAAAGAACATCGTGCACGGCATCAACCACCGCAGCATCGAGGACACCGACCAGATCGTGTCCGCGGCCTCCTGCACCACCAACGCCATCACACCCGTCCTGAAGGCCATCAACGACAAGTTCGGGGTAGTCCACGGCCATGTCGAGACGGTCCACTCGTTCACGAACGACCAGAACCTGATTGACAACTTCCACAAGGGCGACCGCCGCGGCCGTTCGGCAGCGCTGAACATGGTGATCACCGAAACGGGAGCAGCCAAAGCAGTGGCAAAGGCCCTGCCCGAACTTCTGGGCAAGCTCACCGGCAGCTCCATCCGCGTCCCCACCCCGGACGTCTCCCTGGCCATCCTGAACCTGAGCCTGGAAAACGGGACCACCAAGGATGAGGTCAACGAGTACCTGCGGGAGATGTCCCTGCACTCGGACCTGCGCAAGCAGATCGACTACATCGATTCCCCCGAGGTGGTTTCCACGGACTTCGTCGGTTCCCGCCGTGCAGGCATCGTTGACGGACTCGCCACGATCTCGAACGAAAAGAACCTGGTGCTCTACGTCTGGTACGACAACGAGTTCGGTTACAGCTGCCAGGTTGTCCGCGTCATGGAGGAGATGGCCGGTGTGAACCCGCCATCCTTCCCCGCCAAGGAATCGGCCGCAGCCCTGGCCGCAATTTCCGTCTGATCCAGCCCTCCGGGCAATCTCGATTTCCCGGCTGATTCGCTGGAATCAGCCGGGAAACGGGACCACACTTGTGCCATGGATAAAGATTCGACGCTCCAGCATGAAACTACCCTGGAACACGCACTCGATGTGGCAAAGGCCAATCACAAAGAGGCCGTCCGCCTGCTTGAAGGCGCCCGCGCCGGCCACGCAGCGGGCGACGTCAGCGAGGACCGGGTGCGGCAGCTTGAGGGACTCCTGGCCATCGCCGAGGAGGACCTTCGACGGGTGATGCGGGAGCAGTAGCTCCATCAGTCTGACCCTCACCCGCCCTCCACAGTGTGGATATCGGCAGGGATGATGCTCGGCTGTCCTACGCTCTTCTGGTGCATCAACAAACCGGAAGGGCAGGAACCCCATGACCGTGAGCTGGTCCGCCTACCGCCGTGCCCGGCGCCGTTCCCGGCAGGCGTGGGGAGTGCTCGCAGTTGCTGCCGTCTCGGCGCTGGGGGCTTTGTTCTGGTTCTTCACCGCTGGCCAGTTTGCCGTAACGGAGCCCGCCGCTTCCGGGCCCACAGAAGCTCCCGTCTTTGACCCCGGCTGGATGAAGCCGGTTGTGCCGGTCCATCCGGTGCCCCCGGGAACAGCCCTCTCGGTACTGGACGGACTTGTCGTGAAGGGACGCGCGGGGAAGGACAACTACAGCAGGGAGGCGTTCGGCCAGGCCTGGCAGGATGTTGACCGCAACGGCTGCGATACCCGCAACGACATCCTGCGGCGTGACCTTACGGACGTGGTCTTCATGGAAGGGTCCACGTGCCGCGTGGCCGCCGGGACCATCCATGAACCCTACCTCGGACGGTTTGTGGACTTCCGCCGGGGCTCAGAAAGCAGCCGGGCAGTCCAAATAGACCATGTCGTTGCCCTGGGTGACGCATGGCAGAAGGGCGCGCAACAGCTGACGGCAGGGGAGCGGCAGAGCCTCGCCAACGATCCCCTGAACCTCATCGCAGCGGACGGACCGGCCAACCAGCAGAAGAGTGCCGGCGATGCCGCCACCTGGCTCCCCAGGAACAAGTCGATCCGCTGCCACTATGTAGCCCGCCAGATCTCCGTCAAGGCTGCTTACGGGCTCTGGGTCACGGAGGCAGAAAAGGACGCCATGAAGCGGGTTCTAGGGTCCTGCCCGGACCAGCAGACCGTTTCAGCCCGCTGATCCCTGAACCCGGGCGATCCTGGCGCGTCGAGGCAGCCGGCCATCGTCCCGCTGTCGGGCCTAATGGCCGAAGGGGTCCGGGTCCACGCCGGGCATCCAGGTCAGTCCGGGAACGCCCCACCCGTTTTTCTTGGCCTGCTTCATGGCCTTGCGGGCGTAGCGGTCCATCAGGCGGTTGACGTAGAGCTTGCCGTCAAGGTGGTCGTACTCATGCTGCATCACTCGGGCGAACCAGCCGGTCGCCTCGAACTTGACCGGCTGCCCAAAGCCGTCAAAGCCCTCCACGCGAGCCCACTCGGCGCGCTTCAGCGGGTACTGCCCGCTGGGGAAGGACAGGCAGCCTTCCTCTTCCTCGTCGGGGTCGGGGACAGCCCCGGAAATTTTGGACAGGGTGAGGACCGGGTTTACCAGCACGCCGGTGGGGGGAGCGCCGTCGTCGTTGGCGAATTTGTACACGAAGATCCTCTTGCCCACCCCAACCTGCGGGGCCGCAAGGCCCACGCCGTTGGCTGCATCGTTCGTTTCGAACATGTCCGCGATGAGGGACCGCAGTTCGTCGTCGAAAACTTCCACTTCGGTTGCCCTGCGGTGCAGCACGGGCTCTCCCCAAATGGTGATTGGCAGAACAGTCATCCCTCGGTCCTTCGGCGGTATCTTGTGCAAAAGAAAGGAGGCTGCACCGGATATCCGGTGCAGCCTCCTTTGTGGACGGCTGTAATACCATCCCGTGAGGGTGAGCTACGGGGGTTGAACCCGCGACCTCCTGGACCACAACCAGGCGCTCTGCCAACTGAGCTAAGCCCACCATGCGCCCTGCAGATTTACCGGCGAACCGGCTCTCTTGAAAGGCAACTCAAATAGCTTACCTGCTCTTCAAGGGTGCTTTGTCCACTTTTGCCGATTTCACCGAAATTTCCCGCAAACGTGGTGCAGATTACGCTTCCGGCTGCTGGGTGTCGCCGGCGGCGGAGATGCGCTTCGCGATCCGCTGGGCCGTAGCGCTGTCGGGTCCGGGCGGCGGCACAAACACGGCTTCCCGGTAGTAGCGGAGTTCATCGATCGAATCCTTGATGTCCCCCAGTGCGCGGTGGCCGCCCTTCTTTGCCGGCGACTGGAAGTAGGCCCTGGCGAACCAGCGGCGGGAGAGCTCCTTGATGGTGCTGACGTCGATGACGCGGTAATGCAGGTGCTCCACCACGGAGGGCATGTCCCGCGAGAGGAAGACGCGGTCAGTGCCTACCGAGTTGCCGCCCAGGGGTGCCTTGCGCGGGTCCGGTACCCACTTTTCGATGTACTCCATAACGGCGGCTTCGGCTTCGGCCATGGTGGTGCCGTGGGGGAGTTCCTTGAGCAGCCCGGACTTGGTGTGCATGTCCCGGACGAAGTCGTTCATCTGGGCAAGGGCCGCATCATCAGGTTTGATCACTACGTCCACCCCGTCACCGAGGATGTTCAGTTCGGAGTCCGTGACCAGGGCTGCCACCTCGATCAAGGCGTCGTTCTTGATGTCCAGACCGGTCATTTCGCAGTCGATCCAGACGATTCGTTCGTTAGATATAGGCACCGGACCAGCCTACCGTTACACCTCCCGGCTGCCTGCCGGTGCTAGGATTTCGGGTACGCGGCGGGACCACTTGCTGTCGTTGTAACCCGCCTCGGCCGGCCGTGCAGCCCGCCGGGCAGAATCGCGCCAAGCCAAGAGCGCAAACCAAGAGATTGGACGATCCTGAGATGACGGCGCCTTTGCCTGCAGCGGGGGAGCTTGCGGCCGTTGACACTGCCGCAACTGTGGCCGACGTCGATAATCCCCGCTCACCGCTTCTGGCCGGATTCGTGGGCTCGATGTTTATGCTGATCGGTTCCTTGGGAGTGGGCTGGCTGGCTCCCGTCTCGGAACTCCGCCGGATGCCCCTGTTCATCTGGATGCGGGCAGAAGCAGGCGGCGTGGCCCTGTCCATCGTTCTGTTGGCGGTAGGCGGGATGCTTCTGGTGCGCGCCTGGCTCCGTTTGGGCCAGCGCGTTCATGTCTGGGGAGAAGAAGCCCGTAAGGCGACACTGATGGCAGTGGTCGCCTGGGGGCTGCCCATGATGTTCAGCGTGCCGCTGTTCAGCCGCGACGTCTACGCCTACATCGGCCAGGGCCGCCTGATGGTGGAGGGCTTCAACCCGTACGAGAACGGCATCTCGGCGCTCTCCAACTACTTCCAGCTGGGCGCGGACAAGATGTGGACCGAGGCGCCGGTTCCCTACGGGCAGTTGTTCCTGTGGATCGAGCAGTTTGTTGTGTGGGCCACCAACGTCCAGCCGGAGACCAGCGTGATGCTGTTCCGGCTGGTGGCCGTGGCCGGCGTGGTCCTCTGCGTGATCTATGTGCCGAAGCTTGCGGAGCTCCATGGGGTCAATCCCCACCGGGCCCTCTGGCTCACGGCCGCCAACCCACTCTTCCTCACCAACTTCATAGCCAGTGTCCACAATGACGCCCTCATGATCGGATTGGCCCTGGCGGGCCTCTACTACTCAGCCACCCGCCGCGTGGTCAGGGGCATCGTCCTGGTGACACTCTCGATCGCCGTCAAACCCATCACCATTGTTTTCCTGCCCTTCATCGGGCTGCTGTGGGCAGGGAAAAACGCAGGCTGGCTCCGGAAGTTCGCCTTCTGGGGGCTGACCGCAGGATTGAGCCTGGGGACCCTGGTGCTAATGAGCCTGGTGAACGGGTTCGGCTTTGGCTGGATCAACGGGCTTTCCGCTCCGGGCAGCATTTACATCTGGTATGCGCCGGTGGGGCTGATCGGCATGGTGGTCGCCTCACTGGGTAACTCATTCGGGATGGACGGATGGCTCCTCGCCGATTGGGTGTTCGACGCCGGGAAGCTGCTGGCGGTGGGCATCGTTGCCTGGCTGATCTTCAGGGGTGAGCACGACCGCCTGATCCGCCGGCTGACTCTTGCGTTTGCGGGAATTGTCCTGCTGGCACCGATGATCCAGTCCTGGTACGTGGTGTGGCTAATTCCGTTGTTTGCCGTGACCGGCATCCGCAACGACTGGCAGGTCAAGGCCCTCTATTTTGTGGTCTCGTTCTTTATGATTTACGCCATTTCGGACCAGCTGGAGGTTTTCCCTTACCTGCAGACCGCGGACCTTGGGTTGGCGCTGGCATTGGCGCGTGTAGCCGCCGCCGTGACCGGCCTGCTGTTCGGCCTCTACCTGATCTTCTGGGATCCGAGCACGCGAAGCCTCTTCCGGAAGAGTTCCGATCCTGTGGTGGAACGCCCCGTCATCTAGTCAGGTGCTTGAGCGCTTCCCGGCGTGACAGTGGGCTTATTCTCTCCCCGTGTCCAGCCACGAAATCCGACACCCAGCCCGGCGCGGTCTTAGCGTACTCCCGCAGGGCCCAGCCGATCGCTTTCCTGATGAAGAACTCGGGATCGGAAAGGTTCGCCTCGATAACACGGCGCAGGAGTTGGGGATCGGTGTCCCCTTTGGCCTTCAGCTGCGCGGTGATCGATGCACGCCTGATCCAGAGGTCCGGGTCGGTGCTCCACTCCAGAATTACCGCCGACACCTCGGTACGGTGGGCCTGCAGAAGCGAGCAGATCCGGCCTGCCACACCGTCGGCGAAGTCCCACCAGCCACCCTGGCGGATGATCTCCTCGTAGACCGGAAGCATCTTCAGGTCCTCGGCCACCAGCTTGCCGAGGGTCAGGTCGATGGCCGCATACCGCTCCTCGCGGAACTCCGCATCGCGCCATAGTTCCAGCACGGTGGCCCGCTGCACGGCTGCTGACTCGAAGGGATACCGGGCAACGGCAGCCGTGGTCAGCCGGCGCACATCCGGAACCCGCACACCCAGGAACGGCATGGGGGATTTCATGTACGCCTGCGCACCGGCAGCACGCACCGGGTCCGCCGCTTGCTGGAGCCGGATGCGGATGGCATCGAGCACTTCCCGATTGACCATACGGGGATCAGGAGGGGTCGGTCCAGCCCGCCCGGCCCAGCCAGCCCGCACACAGTGAACTCCATTGATCAGGCCCGGGCTCGCCGTCGGCAAGGCCCAACCCATGGCGTCCGTGCGGAAAGACGTGCAGCTCAGCGGGCACGCCGGCGCTCAGCAGCGCACCTGCGTAGCCGAGGGTGTGGCTTACCGGTACGGCGGCGTCGTCGGCCGTGTGCCAAAGGAACGCGGGCGGCGTTTCGCCGGTTACCTGCTGTTCTGCTGACAGCTCCGCCAGGACGTCCGACGTCGGCGCCTCGCCAAGGAGGTTGTCCACCGACCCCTGGTGCACTTCCCGGGTGTAGGACACCACCGGGTAGCACAGGACGGTGAGGTCGGGGACAGCACCGGGAACGTCCAGGTCAGCGCTGCCGGTGGCCACCGCTGTGGAAAGCGTCGCCGCAAGGTGTCCGCCGGCGGAAAACCCGAGTACCCCCACGCGTTCCCGGTCAACAGCGAGGCCGTGCGCTCCGCCACGGATGTGGAGCATTGCCTGCTTTGCATCCTCAAGCGGCGCCGGGTGCCGGTCAGGGGCAACACGGTACCGCAGGACAAACGCGTGAATGCCCAGGCCAGCGAGCCAGTCGGCAACGGGCTCCGCTTCATGGTCCGCCTGCCGGGCGTAGCCGCCTCCGGGGAGGACCAGGACTGCGGGCCGGTCACCGGCGGCGCCGGTGCTGGACGGGACGGCTGTCAGGCGGGGCGCCACGTTCAGGCCGCCGTCTCGGTGCTGCGGCGGAGCGTGACTTCGCCGGTGATCGGATACGGCTGCACGACGGCGGCGCCTCCCTTTTCTGTACCGCCGGTTCCTGCGTCCCTGGATTCCCGGTCCGGCCCTGCGCCGGTCGCGAGGGCTCCCGGAGCTGTGGCACGGGTGGCAAGGCGCCCGATCTCTTCGAGCGGGAGGCGGACCGTGGAGAGTGCGGGGCGGAAATCGCGGAGTGTCTCGATGTCGTCGAAGCCTGCGATGATAGCGTCGCGCGGAATGCGGAGCCCCTGTGAACGGAGTGCAGCCGTAGCGCCGATGGCCATGACATCATTGACGGCAAAGATGCACAACTTCCTGCCGCCGGCCGCATCCCCGGATCCCGCCTGGCGTTCCTTGATCAGCCCGGCAAGCTTGAGGCCGGCCTCGTAGCCGCCCGCCCGGTTGAATGCGGTGCGCAGGATGTCCGCAGGCTCGCGCCCTGCCGCTGCCAGGCCCTCCTGGAAACCGCGCACCCGGTCGTCGGAGGTGAAGAGTCCCTCCGGGCCGCCGATGATTACAAAGTCACCGTCCCAGCCGGCGGCAAGTTTGACCGCCAGCGCTGCGGCGAGTTCCTGGTTTGGCACGGCCAGCACGTGGTAGCCCTCCTCCGCCGTCGCACCAACTACCGGGTGGCCCACAACCGCTACCCGGCCGCCGTTGCGGCAATACCTGTCCAGTTCGGCAGCCAGTTCCGCATTGTCCTCCTGGTTCTCCGGCTGGGACGAGCGGGAACCTGCGATCACGATGGAGTCGGCGCGGCGGGCTGCGAAGGCTGCCACCGCTTCCTTCTCTTCTGCCGGAGCTCCGCCGGTGGTGGCCAGCAGGACCATTTTGCGCTGCTCACGTGCTGCTTCCTGGACGCCCCGGGCAATGGCGGCGAAGTAGGGGTCGGCGATATCGTGGACGATCAGGCCTATCAAGCCGGAGCTGGACTTCGCCAGGCCCTGTGCCTGCGCATTGGGAATGTAGCCGAGGGAATCAGCGGCCTGCCGGACCCTGTCAGCGATGTCCTGGCCGGGCTTGCGCGCGGAACCGTTGAGGACGCGCGAGGCGGTGGCCGGCGACACGCCGGCGAGCCGCGCCACCTCGGTAAGGGTACTTGCAGCCACAGCAACTCCTGGAGGCTTTAGAGGAACAGTAAGCGTGCTCACATTATGGCAGTTTTACGCCCTTTCCGGAAAGCGCTTGCCAATACGTCTGCCCCGGTGCATCATGGATGTAGTGGGAATGCGCTTTCCCAATTAGCTTGAGTACTACTGCTCACTCACCGTGGAGGACACATGGGCTTCGAAACTAAGACGATCCGCATCGCCATGAACGGCATCACCGGCCGGATGGGCTACCGCCAGCACCTGCTGCGCTCCATCCTCCCCATCCGGGACGCCGGTGGCTTCACCCTGGAGGACGGCACCCGCATCCAGGTTGAGCCCATCCTGGTAGGCCGCAACGAAGCCAAGATCCGCGAACTCGCGGAAAAGCACAAGGTCTCCGAATGGAGCACCGACCTCGACGCCGTGATCAACGATCCCACCGTCGATATTGTTTTTGACGCCTCCATGACCAGCCTTCGTGCTGCCACGCTGAAGAAGGCCATGCTCGCCGGAAAGCACATCTTCACGGAGAAGCCCACGGCCGAAACCCTCGAAGAAGCCATCGAACTGGCCCGCATCGGCAAGGCAGCCGGCGTGACCGCGGGTGTTGTCCACGACAAGCTGTACCTGCCCGGCCTGGTCAAGCTCCGCCGCCTGGTGGACGAAGGCTTCTTCGGCCGCATCCTTTCCATCCGCGGCGAATTTGGCTACTGGGTCTTCGAAGGCGACGTCCAGGCTGCGCAGCGCCCGTCCTGGAACTACCGCAAGGAAGACGGCGGTGGAATGACCACGGACATGTTCTGCCACTGGAACTACGTCCTTGAAGGCATCATCGGCAAGGTCAAGAGCGTCAACGCCAAGACCGCCACCCACATCCCCAACCGCTGGGACGAAGCGGGCAAGGAGTACAAGGCCACCGCCGATGACGCCTCCTACGGCATCTTCGAACTCGAGACCCCGGCCGGCGACCCTGTCATCGGCCAGATCAACTCCTCCTGGGCCGTCCGCGTCTACCGGGACGAGCTCGTGGAATTCCAGATCGACGGCACCCATGGTTCCGCTGTCGCAGGCCTGAACAAGTGCGTTGCCCAGCAGCGTGCGCACACTCCGAAGCCGGTCTGGAACCCGGACCTGCCCGTCACGGAATCCTTCCGCGACCAGTGGCAGGAAGTGCCTGCCAACGCTGAGCTGGACAACGGCTTCAAGCTGCAGTGGGAAGAGTTCCTCCGCGACGTCGTTGCCGGCCGCCAACACCGCTTTGGCCTGCTGTCCGCCGCCCGCGGTGTCCAGCTCGCAGAGCTCGGCCTGCAGTCCAACGACGAACGCCGCACCCTCGACATCCCGGAGATCACGCTCTAATGACCTCGCTCATCCTTCCCTCCCACGACGGCGGTACCAGGGAATACCGGCTGCAGGGCGCTACGTCCTGGGCCCGTCCCACAGCCCCGCTGACCACCCGCCGCGCCTACGCCGCAGCACACGTCATCCCCGAGGTCCTGGCAGACAACACCCCCGGCGCCCCGGCCCGGCTCGACTGGGAAGCCACCATGGCCTACCGCCACGAGCTGTGGTCCTACGGCCTGGGCGTTGCCGATGCCATGGATACCGCCCAGCGCGGCATGGGCCTGGACTGGGCCGCCACGCAGCAGCTCATCAAGCGCACCGGCGTCGAGGCTGCCTCTGTGGTCTCGTCCGGCAACGCGGCCACGGCCGGCAAATCGGTCCGGGACCTCGTCTCCTGCGGCGCCGGCACCGACCAGCTGGACATCGACTCCCTGCCTGTTGGCGAAGCGGGACTCAAAGCCGTCCTCGAGGCGTACCGCGAGCAGATCGCCGTCATCACCGAGGCCGGGCCCAAGGTCATCATCATGGCCTCGCGGGCCCTCGCCAAAGTGGCCAGCGGCCCGGAGGACTACCTGAAGGTGTACTCCGCCCTGCTGCAGGAAGTGGACCAGCCGGTCATCCTGCACTGGCTCGGCACCATGTTCGATCCCGCCCTCGCCGGCTACTGGGGTTCGGATGATGTTGCGACAGCCACGGACACGTTCCTCGGGCTCATCAAGGACAACGCGGCGAAGGTGGACGGTGTCAAGGTCTCCCTGCTCGACGCCAGCCACGAGGTGGCCCTCCGCGCTGCGCTCCCCAAAGGCGTCCGCCTCTACACCGGTGACGACTTCAACTACCCCGAGCTGATCGACGGCGACGGCAGCCACCACTCCGACGCCCTCCTGGGCATCTTCGCCGCCATCTACCCGGCAGCTTCAGTAGCCTTGCAGAACTACGATGCCGGCAACGGCGCCAGGGCCCGGGAGATTCTGGATTCCACCCGCGAACTGGGCAAGCACATCTTCAGCGCCCCCACGTTCTACTACAAGACCGGGATCGCGTTTATGTCCTGGCTCAACGGCAAGCAGCAGGGCTTCCAGATGGTGGGCGGACTGCACTCGGGCCGGTCCGTATGCCACCTCGCCAAGACGTTCGAACTGGCAGACCAGGCCGGACTGCTCCGGGATCCGGCGCTCGCCGCTTTCCGGATGTCTGATTACCTGCGGATCAACGGAGTAGGAGTATGAGCGACTTCTCCCGCCTCGCCATCAACAGCGCCACCACCAAGAAGTGGACCCTCGCCCAGGTGGTGGAGGGCTGCGTCAACGCCGGGATCCCGTCCATCGGCCCTTGGCGGGATCGGGTGGAGGAAGCTGGTCTGGACAAAGCAGCGCGCCTGATCAAGGACGCCGGCCTGCGCGTCTCTTCCCTGTGCCGCGGCGGATTCCTGACCGCTGCTGACCCTGAGGGCCAGGCCGCCGCGCTGGCCGACAACCGCGCCGCCATCCTGGAAGCTGTGGCCCTGGGCACCAAGGAACTGTTCCTTGTTGTTGGCGGACTGGCGGCGGGCGAGAAGGATGTGGTGGCCGCACGCCAGCGCGTCGCGGACCGCCTCGCCGACCTCGCTCCCTTTGCGGAGGAAAACGGCGTCCGCCTGGTCCTTGAACCGCTGCACCCCATGTACGCGGCGGACCGTGCCCTGATCTCCACGCTGGGGCAGGCCCTCGACCTTGCGGCGCCCTTCGATGCCTCCACTGTGGGCGTCGCAGTTGATACCTTCCATGTCTGGTGGGATCCCGAGCTCAAAGGCCAGATCGACCGCGCCGGCCGGGAGAACCGCATTGCCTCCTACCAGGTGTGCGATTTCAACATGCCCATCGCCGCCGATCCGCTGCTGTCCCGTGGGTACATGGGCGACGGCGTAGTGGACTTTGCCACCATCGGCACCTGGGTTCGGGATGCCGGCTACACCGGTGACATCGAAGTGGAAATTTTCAATCAGGACATCTGGGACACGGATGGCAATACCGTCCTGGCCACAGTGAAGGAGCGCTACGCGGAGCTCGTCCTCCCGTACGCCTGACACGCTCTGGATGTCCTGTCCAGACCGCGGGCTCCTGCCACGCCTTTTCCCAACATGGCTGCCAGGAGCCTGCGCCCCACCCCAAAAAGACCCGGCCCGCCATCGGCGGTCCGGGTCCTTTTGTTGGTGAGGATACCTAGGCGTACAGCGAGGCGCATCTGCGGTAGCGGGCCAGCACCCCGCCGTCGTCCTGCCCTGCGGGGAGGTCGACGGCGTCGAGCGCCCACTGCGGAAACTGCCCCGTGAGTGCCGCGGCGGCCTGGCGCGCGGCGCCGTCGGCTACGTATTCCCCGGGACGCGGCACGGTGACCTCGATTCCCAGCAGCTGCGCTACGGCCTCCTGCACGGCCGCGGACTGTGCTCCGCCGCCCACCAGGATGATCCGCCTGGCCTCGACTCCCTGCTGCTGAAGGGCCGCCAGCCCGTCAGCCAGCGAACACACCACGCCTTCGACGGCGGCGCGTGCCAGATTGGCCGGGGTGTAATTGCGGCGGGTAATCCCATGCAGGGAACCTGTGGCGTCGGGCAGGTTTGGCGTCCGCTCGCCGTCGAAGTAGGGCACGAGGGTCAAGCCTCCGGCACCGCTTTCGGCGGAGAGCGCCAGCTCGGTGAACTCCGGCAGGCTGACATCCAGCAGGGCTGCGGTGGCATCAAAAACCCGGGTGGCGTTGAGCGTACACACCAGCGGCAGGTAATTCCCGGCGGCGTCCGCAAACCCTGCCACCAGCCCGGACGGATCGGCGGCGGCGGTACCGGACACGGCAAAGACCGTTCCGGACGTGCCCAGCGACATCACCACATCGCCGACGCCGGCACCAACACCCAGCGCTGCTGCGGCGTTGTCCCCGGCGCCGGCGGCCACGAGGGCGCCGGCGGGAGTCTTGCCTGCGACGTCCAGCGGGCCCAGCACTTCGGGCAGCAGCGGAACGTGCCCCAGTGAGGACTCCAGGACGTCCGGAAGGTACCGGCCCGCCGCCGTCGAATAATAGCCCGTACCGGAGGCGTCCGACCGGTCCGTGGTCAAGGCCTTAAGGCTTCCCGGTCCGCTGCCCTCGCCATAGCCCAGAAGCCGCCAGGTCAGCCAGTCGTGCGGCAGGCAGACCGCAGCAACCTTCGCCGCGTTCTCCGGCTCATTCCCGGCCAGCCAGTGCAGCTTCGTGAGCGTCAGCGACGCTACCGGGACGGTGCCCGTGGCGCCGGCCCAGTAGCTGGCGCCGGCGGCAGGGTCGCCGTCACCCGCGGTCCGGATCAGCTCCAGGGCCGCACCGGCACTGCGTGTGTCATTCCACAGGAGCGCAGGCCGGATCACCCGGCCGTCGCTGTCCAGGCAGACCATGCCGTGCTGCTGGCCGCCCACTGAAACCGCCGCTACGTCGTCCAGTCCGCCGGCCTTTGTGATTGCCTCCTGCAGGGCTGCCCACCAGTGGTCCGGGTGGACTTCGGTGCCCTCCGGATGGCTGGCCCTGCCTTCGCGGACCAGTGCTCCAGTGTCCGCATCACGGATCACCACTTTGCAGGACTGCGTGGAGCTGTCGATGCCTGCTACCAGTGCCATGGTCAGCGGGCGTTGAGGAGGTGTTCGATGGCGAGCTGGTTGAGGCGGACGAAGGCGAAGGAGCGTTCGGCTGCTTTGTCGGCGTCGAAGTCTTCGAACGCGGTGGTGTCGTTGAGCAGGTCGGTGGCGGTTTCGCCGGCGGTGAGGGTGGTTTCGCCGAGTTCGAAGACGCCGGAGGCGGCGAGGGCTTCCTGGACCTGGGGGTCGGCGCGGAACGCGGTGGCGCGTTCTTTCAGGAGCAGGTACATGGACATGTTGGCTTTGGCGGATTCCCAGACGCCGTCGTACCCATCGGTGCGGGAGGGCTTGTAGTCGAAGTGCCGCGGGCCCTCGTAGCGGGGGCCGCCGTTGGGGAAGCCGTTTTCGAGCAGGTCCACGGTGAAGAAGGCGCTGGTGAGGTCGCCGTGGCCGAAGACGAGGTCCTGGTCGTACTTGATGCCGCGCTGGCCGTTGAGGTCGATGTGGAACAGCTTGCCGGCCCACAGGGCCTGGGCGATGCCGTGGGTGAAGTTCAGCCCGGCCATCTGCTCGTGCCCGGTTTCGGGGTTCAAACCCACGATGTCGCCGTGTTCGAGCTGGGCGATGAACGCCAGGCCGTGCCCGACGGTGGGCAGGAAGATATCGCCGCGGGGTTCGTTGGGCTTGGGCTCCAGCGCGATCCGCAGGTTGTAGCCCTTGTCCTTGATGTACGCGGCGGCGGTGTCCACGCCCTCGCGCATCCGGTCCAGGGCCGCGGAGAGGTCCTTGGACCCGTCGTATTCGCTGCCCTCACGCCCGCCCCACATCACGAACGTCTCGGCGCCGAACTCCGCGGCGGAATCGATGTTCCGCAGGACCTTGGACAGGGCAAAGCGGCGGATGGAGCGGTCGTTGGAGGTGAACCCGCCGTCCTTGAATACCGGGTGGCTGAACAGGTTGGTGGTCACCATCGGGACCTTCAACCCGGTCTCGGCCAGGGCCGCCTTGAAGTTCTTCAGGATCAGCTCACGCTCCGAGGCCGTGGCCTCAAACGGGACCAGGTCGTTGTCATGGAAGGTGATGCCGTAGGCGCCCAGCTCCGCGAGCCGGTGCACCGCCTCCACCGGATCCAGCGCCGCACGGGTCGCAACACCGAACGGGTCAGCGCCGGTCCAGCCAACAGTCCAAAGACCAAAAGTGAACTTCTCAGCGGGGGTCGGGGTAAGAGTCATGATGCGTCCTTGCACTAGTTGTTCCGCCGTCGGTCCGGCGGTTAGTTCATCGCTTGAACTATATAAGCGTGATTACGCTAAGGTCAATAGCAAAGGGAACGCAACCCACGGTCCCGCATCGAGTACGAGGAGGCCGGCCATGGCGAACACGGCAACGGCGACAGCGGCCGGCGCCGCCACGCCGGGGAGCATGGGCGACGTGCGCCGGAGTAACCTTGCCCTCGTCCTCGGCACGGTGGCACAGTCCCCGGCCGGATTCCACCTGACCCGGGCGCAGATTGCAGCAGCCACGGGACTGACCAAGGCCTCGGTGTCGAGCATTGTCCTCGACCTTCTCGAAGCGGGCATTCTGCATGAAATTGGCCTGAACCCCCAGGGCGAGCGCGGCCGGCCGGGCGTCGGACTGGAATTAAACCCTGCACGCGGTGTGATGGGTATGGAAATCAACGTCGACTACATCGCTGCCGGCGCTACCAGTCTTTCCGGGGCCGTGGTGGTGCAGGAGATTCGTGAACGGGACAACCGCGATACTGCAAGTGCGCCTGTGATGGCTGCCCTCGCTTCCTTGGCTGCCGAAGTCCGGGCGGCGGCCGCGGCCAAGGGCATGGAGGTGCTGGGCGGAGGACTGGCTGTTCCCGGACTCGTGGATGCCGGCAGTGCAACGGTCATCACTGCCCCCAACCTGGGGTGGGTGGACGTAAAACTGGACGTTGCCCAGCTGCTTCCCGGCTTACCGTTGGGTGTCACGCTGTTCAATGAGGCCAATGCTGCTGCCCTCGCTGAACTGGCCCACGGTCCCCACCGCAAGCAGGACTTCCTCTTCATCTCCGGCGAAGTGGGTGTTGGCGGCGGGCTGGTCATCAGGTCGGAGCTTTTCACCGGCCCGGATGGGCATGCGGGGGAAGTGGGCCATATTGTGGTCGACCCCGAAGGCAGGCCATGCTCGTGTGGTGGAACGGGCTGCCTGGAGACAATAGCCGGGCAGGATGCGATTCTTGCCGCCGCGGGAATTGAAGGAAAACGGCAGGCGAGGTCGGAAAGCATGTCCGCCCTGGTGGAGGCGCTTGCTGCGGAGAAGCCGGACGCAGTGCTGGCCGTGCAGCGTGCCGGGCGGTCCCTGGGCGTCGCGATTGCCTCCACGTCACGGGTTACCAACATCAGGGCCGTTGTGCTCGGCGGGCACTTCGCCGTCCTCGAGCATTGGCTGCGCCCGCCGTTGATCGAAAGCCTCAGCAAGTACGCACCCGGAAAAGTTCTCCCGGAAAACATCACCACGGCCGCTGTGGGGGAAGGCGGAGCCCTGCTGGGTGCCGCGGGAAGCGTGGTCCGTTCCCTCCTGGAGGCGCCGCACCGGCTCCACTCCTAGCGTCCTGCCGCGGCACTGGCACGCATGGGAGCCGGGCGGACAATGGGAGCACTGTTCCTTCGGCTTCACCGGAGCCGAAGCCGCCCGCGTGGAAGTGATCTACTTCGTCGTCGTTGTTCCCGGGGTTCTGGCCACTGTGGCGATGGACCGCGGGGCCCGGCGCACGGCACCACGCCGTGCCACCGCGGTCGCCGCTTTCTCCCTCAAAAGGCGCCCCATGTAACGACGGAGGCCGCAGGCGCCGGGTAGAGGGCGTGCCCGTTCACAGCCAGCACTCACCGAAGGCCCTGTGCGGGACTGAAGCGGAGTCTTTCCACCGGGCCTGAGCCTGACACAACAGCACCTGAGGCTGACAAGAAACCAGTAGTGGGCCCGGGGGGGGGGCCCCCCCCCCCCCCCCCCCGCGGCCGCCCCCCCCCGGCGGGCAAAGCACACACCCCCCCGGCGGGCGGGAGCGACAGGGGCACCGCCCCC
>NZ_JBNHGJ010000042.1:0-34590 GCF_059091165.1 Arthrobacter sp. Hb9-2
ACAACGGGCACGACGACGGCGGCCCGGGCGTGGTACTGGTCGTCACCGCTACCGGCCGGGAGGCAGAGGACCTGACCGCCGCGCTGCGGGCCTATCTCCCCGCCGACGCCGTGGCAGAGTTCCCCAGCTGGGAAACACTCCCGCACGAACGGCTCTCCCCGCGCTCGGACACCGTGGGCCGCCGCCTCTCCGTGCTGCGCCGCCTTGCGCACCCGGAAACCTCGACGGCGGGACCGCTCCGTGTTGTGGTGGCGCCAGTCCGCGCCGTGGTCCAGCCCGTGGTGGCCGGCTTGGGTGAGCTGGTTCCGGTCACGTTAAAGGTAGGCCAGGAGATGCCCTTCACCGAGGTGGTGCGGAACCTGGCAGACGCCGCGTACGCCCGCGTGGACATGGTGACGCACCGCGGGGAGTTCGCGGTCCGCGGCGGCATCATCGACGTCTTTCCACCCACGGAGGACCACCCCATCCGGGTTGAATTCTTCGGTGACGAAGTGGACCAGATGCGCTGGTTCGCCGTCGCCGACCAGCGCTCGCTGTCCTCACCAGGGCTCCATCACCCCACGGAGCTGCACGCCCCGCCGTGCCGGGAAATCCTCATCACCCCTTCAGTGATGTCGCGGGCAGCCACCCTCAAGTCCCAGCTTCCCGCGGCGGCGGACATGCTGGAAAAGATCGCCGGCGGCATCACCGTGGAGGGCATGGAGTCCCTGGCCCCGGTGCTGGTGGACTCGATGGTTCCATTTGTGGAGCAGCTGCCTGGGGGTTCCATCTCTGTGATCATCGAGCCGGAGAAGGTCCGTACCCGTGCCCACGACCTCGCTGCCACCAATGAGGAATTCCTCGAGGCTGCCTGGTCCACTGCCTCGGACGGCGGAACTGCCCCGTTGGACCTGAGCTCGCAGGCAAGTGCTGCGCTCCATTCCGCCAGCTTCCGGTCGCTGACCGAAACGCGCAGCTCCTCCCTGGAGCACCGGGTTTCCTGGTGGTCCATCACCTCGCTCGCCCAGGACGAGGAGCTGTTGCCCGAGATTGACGTACTGAACCTGCATGCGCGGGAACCCCGGGGCTACCAAGGCGACGTGGCGGAGATGATGGACTTCATCGGCTCGCATGTCCGGGACCAGTGGCGGATTGTTGTGGCCACCGAAGGTCCCGGGCCTGCCCAGCGGCTGGCGGAGCTGTTCCATGAGAACGACATTCCGTGTGCCCGGGTGGACAGCCTGGACCACGAGCCCCAGGCAGGCATCATCGAAGTGACCACTGCCGCCGTCGGACGCGGCTTTGTCCTGGACGGGCTGAAGCTGGGCCTGCTGACGGAAGCTGACCTGCTGGGCCGGACGTCGGCGGGATCCACCAAGGACATGCGCCGCATGCCATCCAAGCGCCGCAACGCGGTGGATCCGCTGCAGCTGGTGGCGGGGGACCACGTGGTGCATGAGCAGCACGGCATTGGCCGCTTTGTCGAGTTGATCCAGAGAAAAGTCGCCGGCGGTGGTGATGGTGTGCGAGAGTACTTGGTTCTGGAATACGCCCCGTCCAAGCGCGGCGCGCCCGGGGACCGGCTGTTCGTCCCCACCGACCAACTGGACCAGGTGACGCGGTATGTCGGCGGCGACACTCCCGTGCTGAGCAAGATGGGCGGTGCCGACTGGGCGAGCACCAAGTCCAAGGCCCGGAAAGCCGTCAAGGAGATCGCCGGGGAATTGATCCGGCTGTACTCGGCCCGGATGGCATCGCGCGGACACGCCTTTGGGCCGGACACCCCATGGCAACGCGAACTCGAGGAAGCCTTCCCATACGTGGAGACGCCGGACCAGCTGACCACCATCAACGAGGTCAAGGCGGACATGGAACGTGAGATCCCCATGGACCGGCTGGTTTCCGGCGACGTGGGCTACGGCAAGACAGAGATCGCCGTGCGCGCCGCCTTCAAGGCGGTTCAGGACGGCAAACAGGTGGCGGTGCTCGTCCCCACCACCCTGCTGGCCCAGCAGCACTATGAAACCTTCACCGAGCGGTTCTCGGGCTTCCCCCTGCGCGTGAAGCCTTTGTCCCGCTTCCAGGCGGGCAAGGAAGCGAAGGAGACGGCGGAGGGCGTCAAGAACGGGACGGTCGACGTCGTCATCGGTACCCACCGGCTGCTGTCCAAGGACTTTGAATTCAAGGACCTGGGCCTGGTGATCGTGGACGAGGAGCAGCGTTTCGGTGTGGAGCACAAGGAAGCGCTCAAGAAGATGCGCACCAACGTGGACGTGCTGGCCATGAGCGCCACCCCCATTCCCCGCACGCTGGAGATGTCCCTTACCGGCATCCGGGAGACGTCCACGCTTGCCACGCCGCCCGAGGAACGCCACCCCGTCCTGACGTACGTTGGCCCGTACACAGACAAGCAGGCTTCCGCTGCCATCCGGCGCGAACTGATGCGCGAAGGCCAGGTGTTCCTGGTCCACAACCGGGTGTCCACCATTGAGCGCACCGCGGCCAAGATCCGTGAACTGGTGCCGGAAGCACGGGTGGAGGTGGCCCACGGCCAGATGTCCGAAAGCCGCCTGGAGCAAATCATCGTGGACTTCTGGGAGAAGCGTTTTGACGTGCTGGTGTGCACCACCATCATCGAAACCGGGCTGGACATATCGAACGCCAATACCCTGATCGTGGACGGCGCGGACAAGTACGGCCTGTCCCAGCTGCACCAGCTCCGTGGCCGCGTGGGCCGCGGCCGTGAACGGGCCTACGCCTACTTCCTCTACCCGTCCGAGAAGCCGCTGGGCGAGGTGGCGCTCGAACGGCTTAAGGCCGTGGCCACCCACAACGAGCTCGGCGCGGGCATGCAGCTGGCCATGAAGGACCTGGAAATCCGCGGCGCCGGCAACCTGCTGGGCGGCGAGCAGTCCGGGCACATTCAGGGCGTGGGCTTCGACCTTTACATCCGCCTGGTGGGCGAGGCGGTGGCAGACTTCCGCGGTGAGGCCGAGGAGAAGGCCGCCGACATGAAGATCGAACTCCCGGTTAATGCCCACCTGCCGCACGACTACGTGCCGGGGGAGCGGCTGCGCCTGGAGGCCTACCGCAAGCTTGCCTCCGCCATTACGAACGAGGCGATCGATGAAGTCCTGGCCGAGCTCGTGGACCGGTACGGCGAGCCGCCGCTGCCGGCCCAGAACCTGGTGTCCGTGGCCCGCTTCCGCGTCGGTGCCCGGGAAGCCGGACTGTCGGACGTGGCCCTGCAGGGCAACTTCATCAAGTTCTCGCCCGCCACCCTTCCCGAGTCCAAGGTCATGCGCCTGAACCGGATGTACCCGGGGTCCCAGTCCAAGCCGGCCCTCGATGCCGTGCTGATCCCAAAACCCAAGACCGCCAAGATCGGCGGCCGGGACCTGCAGGACGCGGAGATCCTCGAATGGGCCAACGGCGTCATCCGCAACATCTTCTCGGACGCCCCACTCGCCGCTCCGGCAGTAAGCCGTTAGGACTTGATGGGAGGACACCACGCCGCGTCAGGAGCCGCGGCGTGGGTAGCTATTGCCTCGACGGGGCCGTACACGCTCGGTTGGTACCCGCTGGACGCCACCGGGATCCTGATCGGCGGGATGGCGACGGCGGGAACCGCCCTGGTGTGCGACTGGGACCATCGGCACAGCACCGTGGCGAATTCCCTGCCGCCGCTGTCCAATGTGATCGCCGTCGGGATCGAGAACGCCAGCGGCGGGCACCGGCAGGGCACCCACTCCGTGCTCGGGGCGGCATTCTTTGTGCTGCTGGCCACCCTGGCCGGGCAGCTCCAGCTGCAGACGGACTGGGGGCTGCTCTCCGTGGGGGCGGGGCTGCTGTGCATGTTCATGATCAACATCGCAGCCAAGGCGCTCAAGCTTTTCCCCAAGTCCGGGTTCCTCACAAATTGGATTTTCGGGCTGGTGATGGCCGGACTCGTCACTTGGTTCGCACCAGACCAGTGGACGTGGCTTCCGGTCTCGATGCTGACCGGCGTGGTGGTCCATATAGTGGGGGACCTGATTACCACCGGAGGCGTGCCGCTGCTGTGGCCGATCGTCATCCGGCCGCCCAAACTCCTGCGCAAGGTGCCGCTGCTGCGCCAGGTCTGGCGTCCCAACGGCGCGCTCTCCCTGCCGTTGCTGGGCCGTGCAGGATCTAAGCGTGAATGGCTGCTGCTGATCCCGGTCAGTGCTTACGCGATGGTGGGGCTGTGCGTGGCCGGGTGGTCCATAGCCCAGGGCCAATGGACCAGGGTTGCGGCCGCTGCGGAGGCCTGGACCCGGATGTGGTTCTGAAACGCCGTGGACGCGAAGAGACCCCTTGGACGTTGTCCAAGGGGTCTCTTCTGTAATTTGCGGTTCTTAGTGCTCGCCGGCGGAGTCGGAGCGGCCGAGGATGGTCTGCGGGATCCAGTAGGTCAGGCCGAAGAGCCCGATGCAGACGGCCATCGGCCACGGGTTGCCGAGCGTGAGGAAGGACAGCGAGTAGATGGCGCCCAGGAACAAGGCCATGCAGACCACAAAAAGAATGACACTGGTGACCAGCTTGTTCTCATTCTGGGGGGTCTGGAGCGACCCTTCGTGAGACGCGGGGCCCTGGTTGGAAGCCGTGATCTTGCTGGACATTCATTCCTCCTTGGCCGCGGGGGCCTCAATCTGTGGCGACTTCGGCTGCTGTCAGTAGGAGGATGAACCCTGTTCACCCTTGACGATGGCAATTCCGGAGCTGGCACCAATACGTGTTGCACCTGCAGCAATCATAGCCTGCGCATCCTCGAGGGAACGCACACCGCCGGAGGCCTTCACGCCGAGGTCGGGGCCCACAGTACGGCGCAACAGGGCGATGTCCTCTGCAGTGGCACCGCCTCCGTTGAAGCCTGTTGAGGTCTTCACAAAATCAGCCCCGGCCTCCACCGCGGCCTCACAGGCAAGAACCTTCCGTGCGTCGTCGAGCAGCGCTGTTTCGATGATGACCTTGAGGATCGCGCCGCTGGCGTGGACAGCCTCCGCCACCGCAGAGATGTCCTCAACCAGGGCACCCTTGTCTCCGGCCCTGGCAGCAGCAATGTTGATAACCATGTCCACCTCGTCAGCACCATCCAGCACCGCACCGCGGGCTTCAAAGGTCTTGACGTCGGTGGGGGTGGCACCCAGCGGGAAGCCCACCACGGAACAGGTAAGGACGCCGGTCCCCTTGAGGGCCTTCTTGACTGTTTTCACCCAAATGGGATTAACGCACACCGATTTGAAGTGGTATTCGGCCGCTTCCGCACAAACCTTGAGGACGTCAGCCTCTCCTGCTTCGGGTTTCAGCAGCGTGTGGTCGATAAGGGACGCTATGCTGCCGGAACCTGCGGCTGCAGTTTCAACGGAAGGGGTGGCTTCGTTGCTCATGATGGTCCTCTCCAGGGGCCCGTGGGCCGGGCGTTGTAACGCCCATGACTCGTTTCGGGAACCATCTTGCCACAGCAGGAAGCCCGGCCGGGCGCCCTCCTCCGGCCGACGCCCGTCAGGCAGCGGCCGGCAAAGCGGCAGGAGCAGAAGCCGTGAGCAGCTGGGTGGCGCAGGCTCCCGCCGCGGAAGCGGCAGCAACCAGCAGGCCCAGGCGGACGCCGTCGAATGCCGCCGCGTCACCGATGGCCCAGATGCCGGGGACGGACGTCCGGAAGTCCTGGTTGATGACAATCCCGCCGGTGGGCGCAGTCCGCAGGCCGGCGCTGGCGGCGAGCCCGTCCCGGGACACCCGCTCCTCGGCCAGGACCACCAGGTCGCCGTACATGCTGCTGCCGTCTTCGAAGACCACGCCGGAAGCCGCGAAGCCTGACGATGAAGCGTGGGGCATAACGGCGGCCGGCCGGGCGGTGGTGCGGATGGGGCGTACGCCCCTGGCGCGGAGCACTGCTTCAGCCTGGCCGGCAGCAGCACCTGTGCCCACGAGGATCCCCAGCGGGCGCCTGCCAAGTTCCCTCGTGACTTCACTGACGGCTTCGCCGACGCGGGCAGCGTCATCAATGGTGGAGTAGCTAAGGCAGCGGCTGGCGCCCTCCACCGGGCTGGCCACCGGTGTTGATCCGGTGGCGATGACCAGCTGGTCGTAGCTGAATTCCATGCCGTCCGCCGTGGCGACGGTGCGGTTTTCCGCGTCGATGTGGCTGGCGGGCTGGCCGAAGCGGACGGAGACCCGGGGGAGCAGCGCCAGCTCCAGCAGTTCCTCCGGTGTGTCGTCCCGGTTGCTCAGCACGGTGATGGTGCCGGTGAACCGGGCGCGGTCAAGCTGGCTGACGAGAGCCTGCGCGGCCGGACCAGCTCCCGCGATGACGATGCGGGTGGTGGGAGCAGTGGAGGTGGAGGGTGCCGGAGCGGACATGTGCTGGCCCTTTCGCTGGCGGCCGTGAAACGGCCGGAACTTCGTGATGGAACCCAGCGTAGGCCGTTGCTTTTTCCGGCGTGTTTCCCTGCAGTTGCCGTTTAGCGGCCCTGTGTTCGCCAGTGTTTACCGGCCGGTAACAGAACCTGTGACGTGCTTCTCATCCGTCGGGCAACGGACACATTTGCGGCCGCCGCACAGCTGGATGCAGGTACAGCTAGACGCGGATGCGGTAGCCCCGTTTGACCACCGTCTCCACCAGCCGTCCGTCCGGCAGTGAGGAACGGAGCCGGCTGACGGTCATGTCCAGGGCGTGCACCGATCCGCGCAGTTCCAGCAGTTCGGACAGCGATTCGCGGGACAGGACGGCACCCCCGGCGCCAAGCAGTGCCCGGAGCAGCAGCAGCGGGGCGGGGGCCAGTTCCACGGGCTGGCCGTCAATGCGCAGGCTTCGTCCACGCAGTTCGATGTTGCCGGACCTGGTATCCAGCCGCCGGACGTGGTTCAGGGCGAGGTGCTCACATACAAGCCGGATGAGCGCGCCCATCCGGAACCGTTCCGGAACCAGGGGCGTCACCCCGGCATCGAGCAGGGGCTGCGCCGTGACCGGCCCCACCACTGCGGTAGTGACGTTGGTCTTCAGGCTTTCGATCAGCTGTTTGTAGACACCCATCTCATGGGCAGTGCTCCACATGGCGTCGACGGCGGGCGCACTGGTGAAGGTCAGGACGTCCAGGTTTCCGCTGCACGCGGCCTCGATGAGGCGGGGAAGCCTGTCCGCGCCGTCGGGCTTCACCCAGCGGTAGGGCGTGACCGTCAGGACGGTAGCGCCGGACATGCGCAGGCGCTCCAGCTGCCGGACATCGGTGTAGCCGTGCAGCTGCACGGCGACGGTCTTACCCCGGACGCCCTCGGTGAGCAGCATGTCCACCAGTGTTGCGGTGGTCTCGTCGCTGCTGATTCCGACGTCGGCAAGCCCTGCCGCGCGTACCGCGCCGCGGGCTTTGGGGCCGCGCACGAACATCCGGCAGGCACCCAGGGTTTCCAGCAGTTCGTCGCCGATTCCGAAGGAGTCGGCGGCTTCACACCAGCGGCGCATGCCGTAGGCGGTGGTGGCGATGCAGAGGTCCGGCTTGGCCGCGATGATGGCCCTTGTGTCCTCGATAAGGCGCATGTCCTCCTGCACGGGAGCGATTTTCAGTGCGGGAGCGTGCAGCACCTCCGCGCCGCGGCGTTCCAGGGCCTCGATCAGGTCCTGGGAGCGCCGGTGCGAGGTGACACCGATGCGGAAACCCTCCAGCGGAGCTTCTGTGGCGTCGCGCGCTTCTTCAACCTGCGGGGTTTCGGCCGGTGCAAGTGCAGTCATGGAGGTCAATCCTTTCACGAGCCCAGCAGCGAGGCCGCCAGCCTGTCCAGGTCGGCGGCGGCCTCAGCGTGCCCGCGGTTGGCTTCCGCCACCCGAACCACCTCACCGATGACCAGCACAGCCGGGTTGCTGCAGCCGGCGGCTGCGGTGGTGATGGTGCCAAGATCCGCGATAGTGGTGCGCTGCCCCGGCCGGTAACCGCGTTCAACAACGGCCATGGGCATATCGGCGCGCATCCCTGCCCGGCGGAGTCCGGCCGCGAGCTGGTGGAGGGTGCCGATGCCCATCAGGACAACGATGGTCCCGCCCAGGCCGGCCAGGTGGCCGTGCTCCTTTTCGGTCAGCGGGGCGTGCCCGGAGACCACGGTGAACATGTGGCTGACTTCCCGGTGCGTGACCGGGATTCCGGCGGCCGCCGGAACGGAGATGGCACTCGTGACGCCGGAGATAACGCGTACGGGCACCCCGGCAGCAACGCAGGAAGCGACTTCCTCGCCGCCGCGGCCAAAGACGTAAGGGTCACCGCCCTTGAGCCGGACCACGTTGTTGCCTGCGAGGGCACTTTCCACCATCAGCTTTTCGATGTCGCCCTGGCTGACTTTGTGGTGCCCGGGCTTCTTGCCCACATCCACCAGCTCGGCCGAGGTCAGGGACGCCAGCTCCTGGCACGGGGCCAGGCGGTCATAAAAGACAACGTCGGCGTCACGGAGGGCGTTGACGGCACCGACGGTGAGCAACTCGGCTGTTCCAGGGCCGCCACCCACGAGGGTGACGTGGCCCACTGGTCCGGCCGCCGGTTCGGCGGCGACCGGAATCCCGGTTTCCCGGCACCTGCCCAGCAGGGCCTCCCAGCCCGGCTGGCCGTCGTCGACCGCGGCGACCAGGAAGGGACGCTCGGGGAGCGGGCCATCGTGGCCGGCACCCTGCGGGGTGCTGAGGCGGTAGACGACGGCGCCGGCGGCTTCGTAGCGGCGGACCGCCTGGCGTGCGGCGTGGTCAGAGCCGGTGACCAGGACCTCGCGGCCGGTGAGATCAATGCTGAGCTGCATGCCTATACCTCGTTCTCGCTGGTGGGCCGGACGGGAATGGAAGCCCCGATCAGGACCTTCCCCTTCTCCTCGGGAGTAGCCGGGCGCATCTGGCCGCGCTCGTCCGGGACGAAGGTGATGGAGTCGTCCTTCTGGTCGGGGGCGTTGACAAAGGAGCGGAACCGGCGCAGGCGCTCGGGGTCCTTGAGGGTGTCCGCCCACTCGTCGATGTAGGTGTCCACGTGCTTCGCCATGGCCGCCTCGAGGTCCTCGGCGATGCCCAGGGTGTCCTTGACCACCACGTCCTCAACATGCTTGATGCCGCCGTCGAGCTCTTCCTGCCAGCGGGCGGTGCGCTGCAGGCGGTCCGCGGTGCGGATGTAGTACATGAAGTAGCGGTCGATGTACTTGATCAGCGTCTCATCGTCCAGGTCCTTGGCGAGGAGCTGGGCGTGGGCCGGGGTGGCACCGCCGTTGCCGCCGACGTACAGGTTCCAGCCATCGGCGGTGGCGATCACGCCGACGTCCTTGCCGCGGGCCTCCGCGCATTCACGGGCGCAGCCGGAGACGCCCATCTTGAGCTTGTGCGGGCTCCGGAGGCCGCGGTAGCGCAGTTCCAGCTGGATGGCCATGGCCACCGAGTCCTGGACGCCGAAGCGGCACCAGGTGGAACCGACGCAGGACTTCACGGTGCGCAGGCTCTTGCCGTATGCCTGGCCGGATTCGAAGCCGGCGTCCACCAGTTCCTTCCAGATCTCCGGCAACTGCTCCAGGCGGGCCCCGAACATGTCGATCCGCTGGCCGCCGGTGATCTTGGTGTAGAGGTTGTACTTCTCGGCGACGGCTGCGATGACACCCAGCTTCTTGGGGGTGATCTCGCCGCCGGCGATGCGGGGGACCACCGAGTAGGTGCCGTCCTTCTGCATGTTGGCCAGGGCGCGGTCGTTCGTGTCCTGCAGGGTTCCGCGGCCGGCGTCAAGGACGTACGCGCTGTTCTGGCTGGCCAGGATGTTGGCGATGGTCGGCTTGCAGATGTCGCAACCCGCGCCAGTGCCGTACTTGGCCATGATCTCCTCGAAGGAGGTCAGCTCCAGGACGCGGATGGCGTCGAAGAGTTCCTGGCGGGACAGTTCGATGTGCTCGCAGAGGGCCTTGGAGACCTCGACGCCGGACTTGGTCAGCTCGGTTTCCAGCAGCTTCTTGAGCATGGGAACGCAGGAGCCGCACTGGGTGCCGGCCCGGGTGCAGCCCTTCAGCTCGCCCAGTTCCTGCACCGGGGCGTTGCCCTCGCAGGCACCGCAGCCATTAATGGCGTCGCGGATGCTGCCAGCGGTGACGTTGTTGCAGGAGCAGAGGGTGGCATCGTCCGGCAGCTCGGTTTCGGGGGCTTCACCGCCGCCCGCGGCACTGAGGAACGCACCCGGCTCGGCGGGAAGTTCGCGGCCCAGCAGCGGACGCAGGCTCATGTACGGTGAAGCGTCGCCCACGAAGATGCCGCCCAGGAGGGTCTTGGCATCGTCGGTGGTGACGATCTTCTGGTAAACGCCGCGGGCGGGGTCGGCGTAGACAATTTCCAGGGCGTGCTCGGTCTTGGCGAAGGCGTCACCGAAGCTGGCGACGTCCACCCCGGAGAGTTTCAGCTTCGTAGCGGTGTCAAAGCCGGGGAAGGTGGCGTCGCCGCCGTGCAGGCGGTCGGCCACGATCTCGGCCATGGTGTTGGCGGGGGCCACCAGGCCCAGGCACATGCCTCCGTAGTTTGCCACTTCACCGATGGCCCAGATGCCGGGTACTTCCGTGGCGCAGTAGTCGTTGATGACCACGCCGCCGCGCTGGCCGAGGCTGAACAGCTGCTCCTCGCCTTCGGCCGCCCGGAACAGTTCGTCGCGCGGGCGGACGCCGATGGCGACGATGACGAGGTCTGCGTCGATGACGCGGCCGTCAGCCATCAGGACGCCGGTGACCTGTCCGTCGTCGTGGGTCAAGACTTCCGACGGGAAGACGCCGCCGTGGACTTCGAAGCCCTTGGCCTTGATGAGCCGGCCCATTGCCTGGCCCGCGCCTTCGTCGAGCTGGGTGGCCATCAGCCACTGGGAACCGTCGATGACGATGGGGTTGGCCCCCAGCTGTTCCGTGCCGGCCGCGGACTCGAGCCCGAGAAGGCCGCCACCGATGGTGACCGCGTTGACCTTGCGTCCGAGCTTCCCGGTGAGTTCGGCAATGGCCTTGTTGATGGCCCAGACATCTTCCAGCGTCCGGTAGACGTGTGTGTGCTCGGCGCCGGGGATCGGCAGGCGGGCGGCATTCGAACCGGTCGCGACAACAAGTTCGTCGTATTCGAAGACGTTGCCCGCCGCGGTCTCCACGTACTTGGCTTCGTGGTTGATCTTGATGACGCGCTCGCCGGTCCTCAGGGACATGGCCTCGTGGTCCCACATGCTCGCCTCGCCGAGAGTGAGGTCGTAGTCCATTTCCGTCAGGGCCTTGCTGAGTGCCACGCGGTCGTAGGGGAGGTGGGCTTCCTCAGTGAGGACCGTGACATGCCAACCATCGAGGCCACGGGCATGCATTGCGTCCGCAAAACGGTGGGCCGCGGGGCCGCCGCCGGCGACGACAATGCGGCGCGGAGTCTCTGTGCTTGAAGTCTGTTCGGTCACTGTGGGCCTTTCGCATGGGCCGCAGTGTGTTCCTGCAGCCTTCTCTGTCGAGCTGTCCATCCAGACTAGGGAGACGCAGTTTCGCTTCAGTTTCCCAATTGTTTCGTCAACTTAACTTCTGCATCACGAACGCGTTTCCGGCGGCGTGAGGTGTCTTTTACGCGCTGGACACATTCACTGCACCCCGTTGAAACACCGGGAGCCTAGCGTGGAAAACGGCCGCAGAGGCAGCCAATCGCAAGGACTACACGCACAGGGAGAGGGGCCGACATGACGGCAACACTGGAACTTGGGGCACTCGCAGCCGGCATCGACGAGGCCGTAACCGGCGCCGGCTGGCACCGCGTCTGCCTGGTGGATGACCTGGAACCGGCCTGGGGCGAAGCAGCCCTCATCGGGGGACGACAGATCGCACTCTTCCGCACCGGACCCAACGAAGTTTTCGCGGTGGCACACGAGGACCCGGCCACCGGCGCCCACGTGATGGCGCGGGGAATCCTCGGATCACGGGGCGCCCGTCCCACCATCGCTTCACCGCTGCACAAAGAGGTCTACGACCTGGAGACCGGCGAATGCTTCAGTACCCCGGGCCTGAGCCTTGCAACCTTCAACACCCGGATCACCGACGGTTTCGTCGAGATCGAGCTTTAGAAGGTTTTTAGCGCGGGGGCCCGGGGCTACAGCCCCA
Source organism: Arthrobacter sp. Hb9-2 (assembly GCF_059091165.1). Taxonomy (NCBI): domain Bacteria; kingdom Bacillati; phylum Actinomycetota; class Actinomycetes; order Micrococcales; family Micrococcaceae; genus Arthrobacter; species Arthrobacter sp. Hb9-2. Next base: position 12,097 of record NZ_JBNHGJ010000042.1, read on the forward strand.
GGGCCTCACTGACGTCTTGCAGCACCTCGTCCAACGCTGCCCGCGCTGCCAGCCGGGCTTCCGGCAGTTCGGCTGCGGTACCTACGTGGTGAATCACTTCGAGGTAGCACTTGAGCTTGGGCTCGGTGCCGCTGGGCCGGATGATCACCCGGGTGAGGTCCCTTGTGAGGTAGAGGAGCCCGTCGGTGGGAGGAAGCTGTCCGCTGCCCTCCGCCAGGTCCGTGAATACCTCCACCGCGGATGACCCGAAGGATTCCGGCGGGCTGACCCGGAGCCGGTTCATCATGGCGTCCAGGAGGCCCAGGTCCGCCACCCGGATGCTGAGCTGGTCGCTGGCGTGCAGGCCGTGCTGCAGGTACAGCTCGTCCAGGGTGTCAAAGATGGTCTTACCGTCAGCCTTGGCGGCGGCCGCGAGTTCCGCGATCAGCACCGCCGCGGAGATGCCGTCCTTGTCCTTCACAACATCAGGCGCCACGCAGTAGCCCAGGGCTTCCTCATAGCCGTACAGCAGGCCGGGCACCCGCGAAATCCATTTGAATCCTGTCAGTGTTTCCACATGCGCGTAGCCTGCCGCCGCGGCGATCCGGGCCAGGAGCCGTGACGACACGATCGAATTCGCGAACACACCGTTGCTGTCCCGGCCGCCGTCATCACCGTCAGCTGCGGCCAGCCGCGCCGCGATGTGGGCTCCCAGCAGCGCGCCAACTTCGTCTCCGCGGAGCATCCGCCAGGCACCGGTATCCGGATCCTTCGCCGCAACCGCAGCCCTGTCGGCGTCGGGATCATTGGCAATGACGATGTCAGCAGCGAGCCGTTCCGCCGTTTCCAGCGCCAGGTCAAGCGCTCCGGGTTCTTCCGGGTTCGGGAAACTGACGGTGGGAAAGTCCGGGTCCGGTTCGGCCTGCTCGGCCACGAGGGTAACGTCGGTGAAGCCGGCCGCCTTCAGCACCGCCTTCGCGGTTTCGCCACCCACGCCGTGCATCGGCGTGAGGACGATGCGCAGGTCACGGGCGGGGAAGCGCTCCGGAAGGACCAATGCCGCGGTGGCCTGCTCGTAACCCGCGGCCAGGGATCCGTCGAGCACTGTCCAGCCGCTGGAGGCAAGAACAATGGACTCCACCGGCCCCACCGCATTAATGCGGGCCGCGATCCGCTGGTCATAAGGCGCCACGATCTGCGCGCCATTGCCGCTTTCCGTGATGGCATGGCGGCCGAGGTACACCTTGTAGCCGTTGTCCTGCGGCGGGTTGTGGCTGGCCGTGACCATTACGCCGCCGTCGCACTCCAGGGCCCGCACCGCGTAAGCCAGCAGGGGAGTGGGCAGCGCCGCCGGCATCAGGAAGGTTTCTATTCCGGCCGCGGTAAAGATGGCGGCGGTTTCTTCAGCGAAGATATCCGAGTTGTACCGGGCGTCATAGCCGACGACGGCGCGCGGCCGGGTCCCCGGCGACGCCTCGCCCACTGCCTTGATGAGGAAGTCCGCCAGACCGGCAGCGGCCCGGCGCACCACCACCCGGTTCATCCGGTTGGGTCCGGGGCCCAGCGCCGCCCGCAAGCCTGCGGTGCCGAACTGCAGTGTCCCGCGGAAGCTGTCTTCGAGTTCCTGCCGGGCCGCCGGGGCGCCTTCTCCAACGAGCCGGACGAGTTCCAGGAGGGAAGCCGAGGTTTCCGCGTCCGGGTCCTGGGCAGCCCATTCGCGGGCTTCGGTGAGCAGGCGGGAATCGGCATCGGAGGACGTCATGGGCATAACGCTATCGTCATTGGCTCCCGATCTCTTGCTGCCCGCCGTCGAAACGGCATAATCCCAGCCCCTGCCCTGCTTCTGAAGCCACGCCGCCTGGCTGGCTCAACAAGGGCGTGGCGGCCTCGCGCCGGATCAGAGTTTGGCGATGATTTCGGCAAGGAGTTTGGAAATGCGCGGGCCTGCAGCCTGTCCTGACTCAAGGACTTCCTCGTGGCTGAGGGGCTGCGGGCTGATGCCGGCGGCAAGATTAGTGACCAGCGAGATACCGAAGACTTCCATCCCGGCGTGGCGTCCCGCGATGGCCTCCAAAGCCGTGGACATTCCCACCAGGTCGGCCCCGATGCGCTTGGCGTACTGCACCTCGGCCGGCGTCTCGTAGTGCGGGCCGGGGAACTGGGCGTAGACACCCTCCTCCAGGGTTGCATCAACTTCGCGGGCCAGTCCACGAACCCTGGCGGAGTAGAGATCTGTCAGGTCAACAAACGTGGCGCCCTCCAGGGGTGAGGCGGCGGTGAGGTTGATGTGATCGCTGATCAGCACCGGCGTCCCGGGAGCCCAGTTTTCGTTCAGCCCGCCGCAGCCATTGGTAAGCACCAGGGTGCTGCAGCCGGCAGCTGCCGCCGTCCTGATGCCGTGCACGACGGCACGGACGCCCTTGCCCTCGTAGTAGTGGGTCCGCGCGCCCAGGACCAGCGCCCGCTTGCCCTCCTTGGTGAGCACCGAACGGATGGTGCCCACGTGCCCAACAACAGCGGGAGCGTGGAAGCCGGGCACCTCCTCGGCGGACAGGGTGGCGGTGGTTTCGCCGATGAGGTCGGCTGCCTCGCCCCAGCCGGAGCCAAGCACGAGGGCAACGTCGTGGCTGTCCACGCCTGTTTCCTCGGCAATGTACTCGGCGGCGGCGCGTGCGGCAGCAAAGGGATCGGTCTTCAGGAAGTCTGTTGTACTCACTGGTACAAGTTATCCTGCCGCTCCGCGCGCGCCCACCCTTTGGCCGGATCCGCCAGAGAACGTTTTCTTTGGTGGTCCGGCTGCGGATGCGGGAGAATGATTGATTGTGACTACGCATCCAGATTTCAGCTCACCCCGGATCGCAATCCTGGGAGGTGGTCCCGGCGGATACGAAGCCGCCATGGTGGCCGCCTCGCTCGGAGCGCAGGTCACGATCATCGAACGGGCGGGTCTGGGCGGCTCAGCCGTGCTGACCGACGTCGTCCCGTCCAAGACGCTGATTGCCACGGCGGACCTGATGACCCGCGTCGCCGAGGCGGGGGAGCTGGGCGTGAAGTTCGACGTCGACGGCGGCGACTTCGTGCCCGTGATGCGCGCGGACCTCAAACACATCAATCACCGCCTCCTCAACCTGGCGCGCAGCCAGTCCAAGGACATCCACGACGGCCTGGTCCAGCAGGGCGTGCGCATCCTCGCCGGCTCCGGCAGGCTCCTGGATGACCACACCATCGAGGTCCTCACGGCCGAGGGCACCGAGACGGTCGAGGCGGACACCATCCTCCTTGCGGTGGGCGCCCATCCGCGCGAGCTCGCCACCGCCCGCCCGGACGGCGACCGGATCCTGAACTGGACGCAGATTTACGACCTGGATGAGCTGCCCGAGGACCTAATCGTGGTGGGTTCGGGCGTAACCGGGGCCGAGTTTGCCTCCGCGTACAACGGCCTGGGCTCCAAGGTCACGCTGATTTCCAGCCGCGACCGGGTGCTCCCGGGCTCCGATGTGGACGCCGCAGTAGTGCTGGAGGAAGTGTTCGAGCGCCGCGGCGTCCGGGTCCTGTCCCGCTCCCGTGCGGAGGCCGTGGAACGGACGGACGACGGCGTGGTGGTCACCCTCAGCGACGGCTCCAAGGTCACCGGCAGCCACTGCCTGCTGTGCCTGGGCTCCATTCCCAACACCGCCGGCATCGGACTCGAAGAGGCCGGCGTGGCGCTCAGCGAGAGCGGCCACATCAAGGTGGACGGCGTTTCCCGGACCTCGGCGCCCAACATTTACGCCGCGGGTGACTGCACCGGGGTGCTGCCGCTGGCCTCTGTGGCGGCCATGCAGGGACGCATTGCCGTTGCCCACTTTATGGGCGACACCGTCACCCCGCTCAAGCTGCACCAGGTGGCGTCCAACATCTTCACTTCGCCGGAGATTGCCAACGTCGGGGTGTCCGAGGCGGAGATCGACTCCGGCAAGTACCAGGGCGATGTGGTCAAGCTTTCCCTGCGCAGCAACGCCCGCGCCAAGATGCGCAACCACAAGGACGGCTTTGTGAAGATCTTCGCCCGAAAGGGGTCGGGCACAGTGATCGGAGGAGTGGTGGTGGGGCCGAACGCTTCCGAGCTGATCTTCCCGATCTCCATTGCCGTCAAGCAAAAGCTGCACGTGGACGATGTTGCCAGCACCTTCACCGTGTACCCGTCCCTGACCGGATCCATTTCGGAGGCCGCGCGGCGCCTGCACGTCCACCTGTAGGTTCCTGCACGGGAGTCTGGACCGCTCTCGTATTACCTGCATAGACTCCCTAGAGGACCGGCCGGGAACTTCATCGTGAATTTCCCGGCCGTCCCTGCATCAGCCATCGACGCAAGGAGAAGTTCGTGGAACTGAAAGACGTCACGTGGAATGAGCAGGCAAGGGAGAAAATCCTGCTCGACGCCGACAGGGCCCTGCAGGAAGCGGTCCGGGAGGCAGCATCCACTTTGTCCAACGCGGACAAGGACGAGGTGTACAAGTTCCTTTTTGAGCAACTGAAGGACCAGTTCGTCGACTTCCAGCCCGGACCGGACCTTACCCGCTATGCGGAAGCGGTAGCCAACGGGGAACTTAGCTCCAACGGCGCTTCCGGCACGGAAGCTTCGGGGAACAGGTCATGACAACAGCCCTCATACGTCCCCGCAGCGGCAAGATGATCGGCGGAGTCTGCGCGGCGTTGTCCGCCCGGTTTGGTCTCCCCAAATTCCTGGTGCGGCTGGGCTTCGTGATCTTTGGCCTGGTGGGGATCGGCGAGCTGGTTTACATCGCGCTCTGGATTCTGATCCCGAAGGCACCGGCCTAGAAACTTCCGGGATTTCGGCAGGCTCAACTCCCGGGCGCTATTCAGGAAGTTGAGACCGCCTGAAAATGTTTTTCGATCAGCCCCTTGATGTCCTCGTGGCAGCCGCCGCAGCCAGTGCCGGCCCGGGTGGCCTTGGACACCTCGGCCACGGTTGAGCAGCCTTCCTCCACCGCGCCCGCGATGGCCGCCCCGCTGATGCCCGCACACCGGCAGACGGTTCCTTGGGGATCCGCCGCCGCACCCGGGAGCTGGTCCGGCCCGTCGAGGCGGAGCAGCAGCGACCTGTCGGCGGGGAGTTCCGCGCCGCGTTCAAACAGGCCGACCAGCTCGGCCGCGGTCCGCGGCATACCCACGGCCACGATGCCCTCCAGGACGCCGCCGCGGGTGGTCATCTTCACATAGCGGCCGTGTTCCGGGTCCGCCCACTGGGCGATCTGCAGCCGGGGCCGGCCGTTGACGGCACCGGCCGTGAGGATCTCCTCGTCCCACGGTTCAGCAGTGTTGTCACCAGCCACAGCCATGTTCATGCCGCGTGCCTTCAGGACAATGACGCCGGCCTGCTCGGCCGGCAATTCCGGCAACAGCTCTGCTGCCTCTGGAGCAGCGGACGCCAGGAGCGTGAGGTACTCGGCCAGCCATTCGGCCTGGCGCCACCCGGGTCCGACCAGCCCGGACGGGCCTTTGGCGTTCCGGCACTGCGCGCAGTCCGGATCGGGGCAACGGACTTCGGCGCAGTCGCCGATGGCGAAGATGTGCGGTTCGTGGTGGGCCCGCAGCCGGTGGTCCACCAGGATCCCGGCGGAGGTGGAGAGCCCGCAGCCCTCTGCCAGTTCCGTCCGGGGACGGACGCCGCACGAGATGACCAGGAGGTCGCCGTCGATCGCGGAGCCGTCGTCAAGCAGCAGGGCCGAGAACCCGCCGTCGGTCCCGTTGTGCTCCACCCCGGTGGAGCGTGCGTTGCCGGCCATCCGGACGCCGCAGCGCCGGAGGCTCGCAGCCAGGACGGCGCCGCCGCCGCGGTCGATGTTCCGGCCCAGCGGGTGGGGCCCGTTGTGGACCACCGTGACGGTGGCGCCTTCTTCCGCAGCGGCCATGGCCGTCTCCAGCCCGAGCACGCCGCCGCCCAGGACCACCACCCGTTTGCTGCCGTCCACAGCCTGGCGCAGCACCTGAGCATCACGGAGGTCGCGGAGCGCAGTAACTCCCGCGGGGAGGACCGGCGAGGTGGGATCCGGGTTGATGCCGGTCAGGTTGGGAATCACCGGACGCGAACCGGTGGCGAAAACCAGCCGGTCGTAGTGCGCCACGGCACCGTCGGACAGGAGGACCTGCTGCCTGGCACGGTCCACGCGGCGGACCCGTACGCCAAGCCGGACGTCCACGCCCTCGGCAGCCAGGGCGTCGGGGTCGGAAAGCGCCAGGGCGTCCGCGGTGGTCCGCCCCACGCCGAGGTCGGCAACCAGCACGCGGTTGTACGCGGCTTCCGCCTCCGCGCCCACAACCGTGAGGTTCAGGGAGCCGCTGCGGACGGCAGGCAGGAGTTCATCAACCAGCCGGGCAGCCACCGGTCCGAATCCTACGATGACAACTTGCTCGCTCATGAGGCCTCCGTCGTTTGAAGCACGCTGGTTGAAACGGGGGTGGCAGCCGGCCGGACCCACACTTTGTTGAACTTGAATTCGGGCATCCCGGAGATGGGGTCCGTGGCGGCCTCGGTGAGACGGTTGGCGCTCTCCAGTTCCGGGAAGTGGAACGGCAGGAAGACCGTGTCCGTGCGGATTGCTGTGCTGAGCTCAGCCCGGCACAGCACCTCGCCGCGCTCATTGGCCACCGAGACGAGGACGCCTTCGGTGATGCCCATGGCGGCCGCGGCGGCAGGATGGAGCTGCAGCTTGGCCTCGGGCCGGGCCTCCAGCAGTTCAGCCACGCGGCGGGTCTGCGCGCCGGACTGGTAGTGCTCCAGGAGGCGGCCGGTGATGAGGGTCATGGTTTTCGCGGCCGGAGCTGTGGCGTCCCCAAGGGGGGTCCCGGCGGGAGTACGACGGCGGCGGGGCGTCACCGGGGTCATCACGGCTTTGCCGTCGGCGTGGGCGAACTTGTCCTGGAATAGCCTTGGGGTTCCCTTGCTGCCCGACGGATAGGGCCAGTAGGCCGCTTCGCCGCGGTCCAGCATGGCGTAGTCGATGCCGGAGTAGTCTGCGAGTCCGCCGGCTGAAGCGAGCCGGAGTTCCTCGAACACTGTTTCCGGGTCTTCGCTGTACGTGGACGGGGCGTCGAGGGCTTCAGCCAGCCGTGCCATAATCCAGAGCTCGCTGCGGGCTCCGGCGGGCGGGGTGAGGGCGCGGCGGCGGCGGAGGACGCGGCCTTCGAGGTTGGTCAGCGTGCCTTCCTCCTCTGCCCATTGCAGAACGGGAAGTATGAGGTCTGCCTCAGCCGCAGTCTCGGACATAAAGAAGTCGCAGACCATCAGGAAGTCCAGGCTGCGCAAGCCGTTGATGACAGCGTTGGCGTCAGGGGAGGCCACCGCGATGTTGGAGGCGTGGACGAAAAGGCAGCGGACGCCGTCGGGCTTACCCAGTGACTGAAGCAGTTGGACTGCCGGCAGGCCGGGCCCGGGGATCAGGTTTTCCGAAACGCCCCACACCTTGGCTACGTGGGCGCGGGCGGCGGGATCGGTGATCTTGCGGTAGCCGGGGAGCTGGTCCGCCTTCTGGCCGTGCTCCCGGCCGCCCTGGCCGTTGCCCTGGCCGGTGAGGGTGCCGTAGCCGCTGCGGGCCGATCCGGGCAGGCCGAGCAGGAGGCTGAGGTTGATGGCAGCCGTGGCGGTATCAGTGCCGTCCACATGCTGCTCCACGCCACGGCCGGTGAGGATGTAGCTGCCGCCCTTTCGCGCACCCTCAGCGAGCCGGCGTGCGGTTTCACGGATGAGTTCAGCCGGGACGCCGGTGATGGACTGCACCCGTTCCGGCCAGAAGGAGTTCACACTGCGGGCCACGGCGCTGTAGCCCGAGGTGCGTTCCTCAAGAAAGGTGGTGTCCATCAGGTTCTCGTGGATGACGACGTGGGAGATGCCCAGCAGGAGGGCGAGGTCGGTTCCAGGGAGGGGCTGGAGGTGGAGGCCGCCGCCGTCGGCGGTAAAGGCAGCCGTGGCTGAGCGGCGCGGATCCACCACGACCAGCCCGCCGGCGTCGCGCGTTCCCTTCAGGTGCTGGACGAAGGGCGGCATGGTTTCGGCCACGTTGGAACCCAGCATCAGGATGGTGCTGGCGGTGTCCAGGGCTTCGAGCGGGAAGGGCAGGCCGCGGTCAACACCGAAGGCCCGCATCCCGGCGGCCGCAGCCGAGGACATGCAGAACCGTCCGTTGTAGTCGATGCGAGAGGTTCCCAGGGCGAGCCGGGCGAACTTGCCCAGCATGTAGGCCTTTTCGTTGGTGAGGCCGCCGCCGCCGAAAACGCCCACTGAGTCCCGTCCGTAGCGGGCGCGGGCGTCCTTAACGGCGGACACCGCAAGGTCCAGGGCCTGGTCCCAGCTGATGGGGCGGTGGACGCCGTCGGCGCCCTTCAGGAGTGGTTCGGTAATCCGGCCCGGGTGGTTCAAAAGGGTGGCGGAGGTCCAGCCCTTGCGGCAGAGGCCGCCGCGGTTAGTGGGAAAGTCCCGGCCGCTCACCTCGAGGAGTGCCTTGGCGGGCGCCCCAAGGCCGGGCCTCCCGGCTGCCGGCGGTGCTGACACGGGGACTGACCCCGGCTGGGAAGCCGGGGCCAGTTCCGCTGGAGACGTGAGCGTCATGGCGCACTGCAGGGCGCAGTAAGGGCAGTGCGTGTCGGCGCTTTTGGTCATGTTAGACGTGTCCCATCGCATTTCGGTTGGCGTTGCGGATGTAGAAGGCCCAGCAGACAACCAGCATCAGGACGTAGGCCCCGACGAATCCGTAGAAGGCCGGTGTGTAGGATCCGCTGGCGGTGTTGGAGGCGTTCAGCACCTGCGGGATGACAAAGCCGCCGTAAGCGCCGATGGCCGAGATGAGGCCGAGGGCGGAGGACGCGAGCCGCTGGGTCTGCACGGTGCTGGCTCCGGTCTTCGCGGCCCGGCTGGAGGTGGCGAAGATGATGGGGATCATCCGGTAGGTTGCGCCGTTGCCGAAGCCGCTGGCGGTGAAGAGCATCAGGAAGAGGACAAGGAAGAGCCAGAAGTTCTTCAGCGGCAGGGTCCAGATCATGGTGAGGGTGATGATGGCCATGGAAGCGAAGGCAGCCACGGTCATGCGTGCGCCGCCCATCCTGTCGGCCATGCGTCCGCCATACGGCCGTGCCAGGGAGCCGACCAGCGGGCCGAGGAAGGCCAGCGAGAGCGCCACGGTGCCTACTCCGATCGAGGAGAAAGCCGGGAAGTAGTCCTTGATGAGCTTGGGGAACACGCCGGCGAAGCCGATGAAGGAGCCGAAGGTGCCGATGTACAGCAGTGCCATGATCCACAGGTGTGGTTCCTTCAGCGCAGCCACCGAACCCGCGATGTCACCCTTGGCGCTGGTGAGGTTGTCCATGAACTTCCAGGCGCCGAAAGCGGCCACCAGGATGAACGGCACCCACATCCAGCCGGCCATGGGCAGGTTGACGGTGCCTACGGCCAGCAGGGTGATCACGATCGGGACAGCGAGCTGTGCGACGGCGGCACCCATGTTGCCGCCGGCGGCGTTCAGGCCCAGCGCCCAGCCCTTTTCCCGGGCGGGATAAAAGAAGGTGATGTTGGCCATGGAGCTGGCGAAGTTTCCGCCACCGAAGCCCGCGAGGGCCGCCACGAGCAGCATGACACCGAACGGGGTTTCCGGGTTGGAGACGCACAGTGCCAGGCCGATGGAGGGGATCAGGAGGAGCAGGGCGGAAACGATGGTCCAGTTGCGGCCGCCGAAGCGGGGGACCATAAAGGTGTAGGGGATGCGTAGGGTCGCACCGACCAGGCTGGGCATGGAGATCAGCCAGAAAATCTCGGAAGTGGAGAAGTTGAAGCCTGCAGCGGGCAGCTGGACCACCACGATGGACCAGAGCTGCCACACCACGAAGCCGAGGAACTCGGCGAAGATTGACCAGTTGAGGTTACGGCGCGCAATGGTGCGGCCTGCGGATTCCCACTGCTCCTTGTTCTCGGCATCCCAGTTGGCGATCCAGCGGCCGGGACGGAATTCAAGTACGGGTGCGTCTGTGGTGCGGGTAGAGCCGGGCTGTGCGCTGGCGGATGCGGCGGTTCCGGGCCTTGCGGTTTCGTCCAGATCAAGGGAATTGCCGGGTCCGGCATCAGCGGTGCGGTCAACAGTCACGGGGTACCTCCTTCGGGGGATGTTGTTCCTCCACGGTAGGGACACCGCGTTTCACGGACAGACGATGTTTGTTAACGCGCTGTGACATTTGCCTATCGGCGGCCCGGGACGGACGTGAGGCAGGGGGGAAGGCCACACAGTGAGACGCACGGCACATGTCCGGATAGTGGACCTTTCGTCCATTCACTGGACCGCGGGAACTAATATTGAACTCTAACTATTTCGAGCCGGGCCTGAAGGCGCGGCCTGGCCGGTTCTCACGAAAGCGTTTACCTATGTCATCCCCCAATACCTCCACGGTGCCCGGACCGCCGCAGCCGGTGAACTCACGCGGCCGCGTGATCGTCGCCAGCCTGATCGGCACCACGGTTGAGTTCTACGACTTCTATGTCTATGCGACGGCGGCCGTACTGGTTTTCCCGCAGCTGTTCTTCCCCAACCAAAATGAAACCACCCAGCTCCTGAGCTCCTTTGCCGTCTTTGGGGTGGCATTTATTGCCCGCCCGCTGGGCTCCATCGTTTTTGGACACTTTGGGGACAAGTTCGGCCGCAAGGGCACCCTGGTGGCATCCCTGCTGACCATGGGTATTGCCACGTTCCTGATCGGCTGCCTGCCCACCGCGCTGGTACCTGGCTGGGGATTCTGGGCTCCGGCACTGCTGGTGGTTATGCGGTTCGCCCAGGGCCTGGCCCTGGGTGGCGAATGGAGCGGCGCCGCGCTGCTGGCCACGGAGAACGCTCCTGCCAACAAGCGCGCCATCTACGGCACCTTCCCGCAGTTGGGCGCCCCCATCGGCTTCATCATCGCCAACGTGATTTTCCTGGTCTTCAGCTACGCACTGTCCCCGGCTGACTTCCAGTCCTGGGGCTGGCGCGTGCCGTTCCTGCTGAGCGCCGTTATGGTCATCATCGGCCTCTACGTCCGCCTGAAACTGATCGAAACCCCGGCCTTCACCAAGGTCCTTGAGTCCAACGAGGTGGCTAAGCTGCCCCTGGGTCGGGTGTTCAAGACGAGCTGGCGCCAGCTGATCCTTGGCACGTTCATCATGCTTGCCACGTACGTGCTCTTCTACCTGATGACCACGTTCACCCTGACCTACGGCACCCGCCCCTCCAGCCTCGACGCTGCCAGGGCCGCCGCCGAGAAGGCCGGAAAGCCAATGACCGAGGCCGCCGCGGCTGCCTTCGTTCCCGGCCTGGGCTACTCCCGGAACGACTTCCTGTGGATGCTGATCGCCGGCGTCGTGTTCTTCGGAATCTTCACGCTGGTCTCCGGACCGCTGGCTGAGAAGTACGGCCGGCGCAAGATGCTTCTGGCGGTCACGGGCGGGATCTTCGTCTTCGGCCTGCTCTTTGTCCCGCTGTTCAGCGGCGGATTCATTGGCACCATGGCCCTGCTGGTCATCGGCTTCTCCCTGATGGGCCTGACCTTCGGGCCGATGGGTGCGCTGCTGCCGGAGCTGTTCCCCACCAACGTCCGCTACACAGGATCGGCTGTGAGCTACAACTTCTCTAGCATCCTGGGCGCAGCGGTGGCTCCGTTCATTGCCGTGGCGCTTTGGGAACTGGCGGACGGCAGCCCGGTACTGGTGGGGATTTACCTGACCGCCATGTCCGTGCTGACCCTCATCGCCCTGTTCGTGAGCAAGGAAACCCGCGACGTGGACTACGAGAACAACGTGGCCTGACATATCGCCCTTGATTGATCAGACATGCCCGGCGTGGTCTACGGACCCGCCGGGCATTTCTATGTCCCCGAGGCGTAATGGGCCACGAAATTCTTCAGGATGTTCATCGGCTCGGCGACGGTGAACTGCCGGGCCTGCGCCATTAATTCCTCCGCCGACTCTGGCGGAAAGTAGCCGGCATGGCGGTAGATGTCGATCCTCGTGACGAGACCGTCCACGTCCAGTTCCGGGTGGAACTGGGTGGCGTAAAGGTTCCTGCGGACGCGGAACATCTGGACCGGGCAGGCGGCGGACCGGGCCAGCAGCACGGCGTGCGGCGGCAGGACCGTGCAGGCCTCCTTGTGCCCTGTGAAGGCGGTAAACCTCCTGGGCATGCCGGCCAGCACTGGATCCTCCAGGCCCGCGTCGGTCAGCTCAATCTCTGCGGCGCCGAGTGGTTCTCCGAAGGTTCTGTCGATCACGGCGCCCTGGTGCGTTCCGAGGGTGCCAACGCCATAGCAGGCACCGAGGAACGGGAAGTCACGGGCAACTACCTGGTCCAGGAGGCCGGACAATTCACGTTCCACCCGGTGCTGCGTCGGAGTCTTGTGCTCGGGCGGGTCGCTGGACGTGAACGGGCTGCCGCCCACAATCACCCCCGAGTAATCCGCGAGGTCCAGCTCAGGCAGGGGAGCGGCCTCCATTCTGATGCGCCGCAGCTCCTGGGGCTCCAGTCCGCCGTAGCGGAGATAGGCGGCGTATTCGTCCTCGGCGGCGGCGTCTTCGGCCCTTGACGCCAGGAGCAGGAAAGGCAACATCTGCTAAGTGTGCCTTTTCCGGCAGAACCTGTCAGCTGTTGGCGGGCTGGCTCAGGGACCGGCGGGACTGCGGCCGGGCAGCGGGATCAGCGTGGCGGTGCACAAGCTTCCAGTACCCTTCCTCGCGGCGGAAGACGCTGGTCACGCGGAGCGCGAACTCCTCGGCGACGGCGGCGCCGTCCAGCCGCGCGCGGAAATGTTCCGTCTCCACCAGGAAAGCAGTGTCACGCGCGGTGTAGGACGTGATGGTGTCGAATCCGAGCATCTCGCCGTCCTGGAACTGGCGGGCAGCCTGGTCCAGCCGGGCTTCCACCTGCGCCCAGCCGCGGGCAATGCCGCCGAAAGGGTTCGCCAGCGTCACGTCGTCAAGCCGGGAGTACAGTTCCTTGACAGGTCCGGGGTTGCCCCGGGTGATTTCAGGGACGGCCAGATGGTAGCGGTCCACTTCTTCTTCAAAACTTGGTGCGAGCATGGGGGCCTCCGGCGCTTGCTAGTCTTCGATGGTGGCGATGACGGCGCCGGCTGACACCGTTTCCCCGGGTGTGGCGGTGAGGCCGGTGATGGTTCCGGAGCGGTGTGCCGTCAGCGGCTGCTCCATCTTCATCGCTTCGAGGACCACAACGAGGTCTCCCTCGGCCACAACATCGCCCTCCGCCACGGCCACCTTGACGATGGTGCCCTGCATGGGGGAAGTCAACGCGTTGCCGGTCGCTGCTGCCGTACCGCCCGAGCGGGAGCGCTTCTTCGACTTGCCTGCTTTGGGCGCAGTGCCGGCCGAGCCGGTTCCCACGGAACCGAGCGAGCCCGGGAGTACTACCTCAAGGCGTTTGCCGCCCACTTCAACCACCACGCGCTGCCGCTCTTCGGCGTCCACATCGGTGCCGGCGCCGTCCGGAGTCCAGGCCGGGAGGTTGTTGACGAACTCGGTCTCGATCCAGCGCGTGTGGACGCTGAAGGGGCCCTCGGGTGGCGCGAATGCGGGGTCCGAGACCACGGCAAGGTCGAACGGGATCACCGTCGGGATGCCCTCGACCACCATCTCTTCGAGGGCGCGGCGGGCCCGCTGCAGGGCCTGCGGCCGGCTGGCACCCGTCACAATGAGCTTGGACAGCATTGAATCGAAGTTGCCGCTGATCACGTCGCCCTGCTCCACCCCGGAGTCGATGCGGATGCCAGGGCCGGTGGGGTTCTTCAGGACCCGGAGCGTGCCCGGTGCCGGCAGGAAGTTCCGGCCCGGGTCTTCGCCGGTGATCCGGAATTCAAAGGAGTGGCCGCGAACCTCGGGATCGTCGTAGCCGAGTTCCTCGCCGCGGGCCAGGCGGAACTGCTCACGCACCAGGTCGATGCCGGTGACTTCCTCGGAAACGCAGTGCTCCACCTGCAGGCGGGTGTTCACCTCAAGGAAGGAGATGGTGCCGTCCTGGCCCACCAGGAACTCGCAGGTGCCGGCGCCCAGGTAACCGGCCTCTTTCAAGATGGCTTTGGAGGACTCGTACAGGCGGCGGTTCTGCTCCTCGGTAAGGAACGGGGCGGGCGCCTCTTCCACGAGCTTCTGGTTGCGGCGCTGCAGCGAACAGTCGCGCGTGGAGACCACCACAACGTTGCCGTGGGCGTCCGCCAGGCACTGGGTTTCCACGTGGCGGGGCGCGTCCAGGAAGCGCTCGATGAAGCACTCGCCGCGGCCGAAGGCAGCGGTGGCCTCACGGACAGCGGATTCAAAAAGTTCGGGAATCTCGTCGCGGCTCCGGGCCACCTTGATGCCGCGTCCGCCACCGCCGAAGGCTGCCTTGATGGCCACGGGCAGCCCGTACTGGTCCACGAAGTCAAGGATTTCCTCGGCGGACTTGACGGGGTCCGCGGTGCCGGGGACCTGGGGTGCGCCCACCTTCTCTGCGATGTGCCGGGCCTGGACTTTGTCGCCGAGGGCGGAGATGGCCTCTGGGGACGGACCGATCCACGTGATGCCGGCCTCGATCACGCGGGCAGCGAACTGTGCGTTTTCGGCCAGGAATCCGTAGCCGGGGTGGATGGCATCGGCACCGGACTGGCGCGCGGCATCGATGATCTTGTCCATCACCAGGTAGGACTCGGCAGCGGTGTTCCCGCCGAGCGCATAGGCCTCATCAGCAAGGCGGACGTGCAGCGCGTCGCGGTCTGCGTCGGCGTAGACAGCAACGGAGGCGATGCCTTCATCACGGGCGGCGCGGATGATGCGTACCGCGATTTCACCGCGGTTGGCGATCAGCACCTTCGTGAGGGTCGACTGCGTGGGACGTACGGACTGCTCCAAATTTGCTGACAAGGCGTCTCCTTCTTTCCTTCAGGGAGCCTAGCGCGGTTTTGAGGGTTCCGCCGATATTACTTGCGGAATCCGCGTGTAAAGAGGTCATGCTTTGTAGGGAAGCTACAAGACGCCCCGAATTGACCCCGCTTTATGCCGCCTGCCAGAGCTCAGTGATGCGCACCTGCGCCTGGGCGAGCAAACCGCGGAGCGTGGAGACGGAAAGGCCGACGACGGCGTGCGGGTCGCCGTCGACCTTTCGGATGAAGGCCCCGCCGAGGCCATCGATGGTGAAGGACCCGGCGCAGTGCAGCGGCTCACCGGTGGCGATGTAGGCGTCTATCTCCGCCGTATCCATGTCCAGGAAGGAAACCTCCGCCGATGCCACCGTCCCAAGGGTGGCGCCCGTGCCGGGGGCTGCGCCGTCGTCGGGGTCTGTATCGCGGCAGTCCACCAGCCAGTGCCCCGTATGCAGGACTCCGGCGTTGCCGCTCATCCGCAGCATGCGCTCACGGGCGACGGCGGCGGTGTACGGTTTGCCATGCGCCTCGCCGTCGAATTCGAAGACGGAGTCGCACCCGAGTACCAGCGCCCCCTCCGCTTCCGGCAGCGCCGCCACAGCCTCCGCTTTCGCCCGGGCCAGCAGCAGTGCGGTGTCGTGCGGGTCGGTGACGCCGTACCGCGCCTGTACCGCCTCCTCATCGACGTCCGACACCAGGACCGTATGCTTGATGCCGGCCTCGGCGAGGAGTTTGGTACGGGCGGGGGACTGGGAAGCGAGAATCAGGCGGACCACAGTTTCAGCCTAGTGGACCAGCGCCTTTGGTGCCGGGGCCGCCTCGGGCCGGCTGAGCTTGGCGCCCTCCACATCGACGTCCGGCAGGATCCGGTCCAGCCAGCGGGGGAGCCACCAGGACTTCTCTCCCAGCAGGTACATCACGGCAGGAACGATGGTCATGCGCACCACAAAGGCATCAAGCAGCACGCCGAACGCCATCGCGAAGCCAAGCGGCCGCACCATGGTGAGGTGGCTGAAGATGAAGCCGGCGAAGACACTGACCATGATGATCGCCGCCGCCGTCACCACTGCTGCTGCATGCCGGAATCCCACCCGGACCGCCTGCTTGGCGGAGGAACCGTGCATGTACGCTTCGCGCATTCCGGAGGCAATGAACACCTGGTAGTCCATGGCCAGTCCAAAGAGCACGCCGATCAGGATGATGGGCAGGAAGCTCAGGACGGCGCCGGGGTTGGCGACGTCGAACACGCCTCCCAGCCAGCCCCACTGGTACACCGCCACCACGGCCCCGAACGCAGCGGCGAGGGAGAGCAGGAAACCGCCCGTTGCGAGCAGTGGGACAACGATGGAGCGGAACACCAGCAGCAGCAGGATCAGGGAAAGCCCGACGACGATCGCCAGGTAGGGCGGCAGGGCGTCACCGAGCTTGGTGGAGACATCCACGTTCCCGGCAGTCTGCCCCGTCAGGCCCATCGCCACGTTGTACTCGGACTGGATTTCGTCGTTGAGGCCGCGCAGTTCCGAGACCACCTGGACCGTGCTGGCACTGGCCGGTCCTTCTTCGGGGATGACCTGGAAGACTGCGGTGCGGCGGTCGTCACTGAGGGCGACCGGTACGGCGGCCACGACGTTGTCCACGGCGCGGAGCTTGTTTGCGACGTCGTACTGGAGCGCCTGTGCCTGGGCCTCGTCCAGATCCGCCGGGAACTCGCCCACGGCCACGATGGGGCCGGTGACGCCTTCGCCGAAGCTCCGCGCCGTGAGGTCGTAGGCCTGGTAAGCCTCGGAGTCCACCGGCTCGGAACCGCCGTCGGGCAGTGCAAGCTGCAGTTGGGTGGCGGGCAGTGCAAGGGTGCCCAGGAGGAACACACCGGCCAGGAGTGCCAGCACGGGATGCCGGGTGACGAGGCCGCCCCAGCCACGGGTGCTGCGCTCGCGGTCCTGGGCTTCATCGGCCGCTTCATGGCCAGGTTGGGCATTGTGGGCGTCTGCTTTGACCCAGGCGCGCCGGGAGATGATGCGGCGGCCAATCAGGGACAGCATGGCCGGGGTGAGCGTGATGGCCACCAGTACGGCCACTGCTACGGTTCCGGCCGCGGCCAGGCCCATCACGGCGAGGAAGGGCAGACCCGGCACTACCAGTGCGGCCAGGGCGATGATCACCGTGAGGCCCGCGAAAACCACCGCGTTTCCTGACGTGCCGGTGGCGCGTGCTACCGATTCCTCCTGTGCCATGCCGGCAAGGAGTTGCGTCCGGTGCCGGTTGACGATGAACAGTGAGTAGTCGATTCCCACGGCCAGGCCCAGCATGAGGGCCAGCATGGGGGAGATGGAGCTCATGTCGAAGAGGCCGGAGAGGGCGAAAGTGATTCCGACGCCCACGCCGACGCCCACCACTGCCATGAGCAGCGGCAGCCCGGCGGCGATCAGCGTCCCCAGCATGATGATCAGCACCAGGGCCGCGACGGCGATGCCGATGACCTCTGCGGCGCCGAAGAGTTCCGAAATGTCCTCGGTGATTTCCTTGCTGGCGTAGGCGGTGACGCCGGCTGCGGAGGTCTCATGGGCGATGTCCTGGACCTGCTGGCGGACGTCGGGGCTCAGGCCGTTTATGGAGGTGCTGAACTGCACCTGCGCTACGGCGGCGCGGCCGTCCTCGGAGACGAACCGGATGGCCGAGGAAGCTTCTGCCTGGCGCTTGCCCAGTTCCAGCTTCGCCTTGCTGGCTTCCAGTTCCCGGGCGCCGGCGTCGAGCTTTGCCTGTCCTTCCCCGAGCACAGCTTGTTGCCCGCCAAGCTGTGCCTCGATGAGGGCTGCCGGGGCGCCGGCTGCAGCCAGCTGCTGTTCGGCGGCTGCAAGCTGCGCCTTGCCGGCGTCCAGCTCGGCGCGGGAGGCCTCCAATTGTGCCTGGCCCGCCGCAAGCTGCTGTTCGCCAGCGGTAATGGCCTGTCCGGCCTGGTCCACCTGCGCTTGGGTGGCGAATGGATCCACCGTGCCGCGGACGTCCGGGACGGTCTCAAGCTTCTTCAGCGCGTTGGTGACTGCGGCGCGGCTTTCGGCGGTGAACCCGCCGTCGGGTGCTTCAAAAACGATGGTGGCGGTGCCGCCGGATGCTGAGGGAAGCTCTTCCTTCAGCTTGTCCGCGATGCGCTGGGTTTCGGTGCCCGGAATCTGGAAGTTGTTGGACAGCGTGCCGTGGAAGGCAGCGGCCGAGCCACCCACGGCCACAAGGATGGCCAGCCACAGCGAGATGACCAGCCAGCGGCGGCGGTAGGAGAACTTGCCCAGGCGGTAAAGGAGCAGTGCCATGAAGGGAAACCGATCTGATCAGGAGGAACGGGAGTCTGAACGGGTAGAGGTAGGGGGCTGAACTGCCGTGAAACCGGACCCCAGGAGCGCCATGGCGTCGATCAGCAGTTGCCGGAGTTCGGCGAGCGACGCCGGTGAGAGGTCGGCACCGCGGCGGGCGAACCAGACTTCCATGGCCGCTTTGCCGCAGGAAATCACGGAGCCCGCCAAGGCACGGAGGTAGAGCTCGTCGTCGGCGCCGGGCGTTCCGGTGGCGCGTTCCCTGGCCACCGCGGTGATCTGTTCCCGGCAGTGGTCCCACGCTTCAAGTTCCGAGTGGGCCATCAGGGCGCTCTGTTGGGTGAGGGTGAACAGCTCGGCCAGCGGGGCAACGGTCATGGGATCTGCGAGGGCCATCAGGGCTGCCTGGGCCGACTGCAGGATCGGTTCCTCGGCCGGGCGGAGCCGAAACTGCTGGATCGCGTTGTCCAGGAAACCGTGGGTGACCGAAGCGAGGGCGGCGTCGGTGCTGCTGAAGTAATTGAAGAAGGTGCGCCGGGAAATTCCCGCGGCATCGGCGATGTCCTCCACGGTGAAGCTTCCGGGGCCATGGCTTCGCAGCAGCGAAAGAGCGGCTTCGGTGATTGCCTGCCGGGTGGCAGCCTTGTTCAACTCGCGCCGGGAGGGGCTTGCAGGCGAGGGGGCCGCCGGGCTGAGGGAAGGGGTCACGCTCTTACACTATGTGCAAGTTTGCACTGTGGGCAAGTTTTGTCTGCCCGCTTTCACAGCTGGATGAAAGGTTCCGAACAGCTCTTCCAGAACCTGCGCCGGGATGCTGGTGGTGCCTCGGAAGAGGCGAACCATCAGCAGCCGTCACCGACGGCGGATCCAGGAG
The DNA here is from genome assembly GCF_059091165.1 of Arthrobacter sp. Hb9-2. Classification (NCBI taxonomy): domain Bacteria; kingdom Bacillati; phylum Actinomycetota; class Actinomycetes; order Micrococcales; family Micrococcaceae; genus Arthrobacter; species Arthrobacter sp. Hb9-2. The sequence continues at coordinate 31,177 of NZ_JBNHGJ010000042.1, forward strand.
ACACAAAAATGTCACGCACAAAGAAAATGACCCTCGGCCTGTCAGCCACGGCGCTGGCCCTTGTTGGCGGAATCGGAGTTGCCGGCATGGCCTCCGCCACCACAACACCGGCTCCCGCACCCAGTGCCAGCTCCAGCGCATCCGCGGACGGGAGCACCAGCACCGCGGGAGGAGGCATGGGCAAGCACGGCAGCCGCGGTGGGGAGCGGGGCATCGCACAGGCATCCGCGCTGGCGGAAAAGCTCGGGGTGGAGGAAGCCAAAGTGACGGAGGCGCTGCAGGCCTTCCGTGAAGCGAACAAGCCCACAACCCCGCCCACGGAAGGCACGAAGCCCGATGCCGCCACCCGCGACGCAGCCTTGGCCACATCACTGTCCGGAACCCTGGGCATCGAGGAGTCCAAGGTCAGCGCAGCCTTGGCCGAGCTCCGCGCTGAGAAGCAGGCAGAGAAGGCCGCAGCCCTCAAAACGCGGCTGGACCAGGCCGTGACGGACGGAAAGCTGACGCAGGCCGAGGCTGACGCCGTGACCAAGGCGGTGGAAAACGGCGTCATCGGCGGCGGCCGCTGACCTGTTGACGGCATGAAAAAGTCCCCGGGAAAATTCCCGGGGACTTTTTCTACCGCAGTAGTGAGCGCAAGACCCTTAGGCCTTCGCGTCCGCCAGTTCGCGCGCTGTGGTGTCCGTGGAGGTTCCGTCGGATGGGGCGGCAGCGGCGGTGTCCGCAGTGTCGTCAGCAAAAGGGGTGCCGTTGCGGGGTGCGTTGTACAGCTCCTCGTCCAGGATGCCCTGGCGCTTGGCCACGATGGTGGGGACGAGCGCCTGGCCGGCGACGTTCACCGCGGTGCGGCCCATGTCCAGGATGGGATCGATGGCGAGGAGCAGGCCGACGCCGGCAAGCGGCAGTCCCAGCGTGGAGAGGGTCAGCGTGAGCATCACGACGGCGCCGGTGGTGCCGGCTGTTGCGGCCGAGCCCAGGACCGACACCAGTGCGATGAGCAGGTACTGGCTGAAGTCGAGCTGGATGCCGAAGAACTGTGCGACGAAGATGGCGGAGATGGCGGGGTAGATTGCCGCGCAGCCGTCCATCTTGGTGGTGGCGCCCAGCGGCACGGCGAAGGAAGCGTACCCGCGGGGGACACCGAGGCTGCGTTCGGTCACACGCTGGGTCAGGGGCAGGGTGCCCACCGAGGAGCGGGAGACGAAGGCCAGCTGGACGGCGGGCCACACGCCGGAGAAGTACTGCCTGACCGACAGTCCGTGGGTGCGGACCAGGATGGGGTAGACCGCGAAGAGGACCAGGGCCAGGCCTACGTAGATGGCGAAGGTGAACTTGCCCAGCGAGCCGATGGTGTCCCAGCCGTAAACAGCCACGGCGTTGCCGATGAGGCCCACGGTACCCAGCGGTGCGATGCGGATGATCCACCACAGCACCTTCTGGATGACGGCCAGTGCAGAGGCGTTCAGGTTCAGGAACGGCTCTGCCGCCTTGCCCACCTTGAGTGCGGCAACACCGACGGCGATGGCGATCACCAGGATCTGGAGCACGTTGAAGCTGACAGAGGTGGTGACGGCGCCGGACTCGGCAACGGTGGAGCTGGCACCCAGTCCGAGGAAGTTCTTGGGGAAGAGGCCTACCAGGAAGGCCCACCAGTCACCGGACTTGCCGGAGTACTTGGCTTCCTCGGTGATGCCGGTGTTGGCGCCGGGCTGCAGCAGGACACCCAGGCCGATGCCGATCAGCACGGCGATCAGGGAGGTGATGGCGAACCACAGCAGGGTGTTCCACGCGAGCTTGGCGGCGTTGGACACCTGGCGGAGGTTGGAGATGGAGCTGACGACAGCGGTGAAGATCAGGGGCACGACGGCGGTCTGCAGCAGGGACACATAGCTGGACCCGATGGTCTGCAGTGTGGCGCCGAGGCCATTGGGGCTGGCTTTGGTGCTGCCGGTGTACTTGGCCAGCAGGCCGAGGCCAAGCCCGACGATGAGGGCGGCGATGATCTGGAAGCCGAACGAGCCAGCCCACTTGGGGAGCTGGAAGCCGGTCTTTCCTGCGGATTCTGAGGGGCGGGTTTGAGTGCTCACCCGATTACGTTAGGGCCCGGCCACATATCACGGCGAACGAACATTGAGAAATATTACGAGGCCAAAGTTGCAGCAGCAGGAAAAAATCCCCGTTGAATCAAGGGTGTGAAGGCGCTTTGTTAAGTATTCCCGCCCCCGCTGTGGTTAATGTCTCCCAAAGTGGACACAAGGGGCCCATCCGGCAGCGTGCTCCCCACCGGCTCCCTAACCTCGCAAGCTCGGCCAGGGAACCCTGCCGGCGTGGGCCCAATCAGTGAAGGTCAGAGCAGTGCCCGCCGCAGGGTGTCCAGGCCGACTGAGCCGATGTTCAAAGCCCTTGTGTGGAACTCTTTCAGGTCGAAGCCGGGACGGGCTTCGAGTTCTGCGCGGATCTGTTCCCAGAGGCGCTGGCCTACCTTGTAGGAGGGTGCCTGGCCTGGCCAGCCGAGGTATCGGGTGAACTCGAAGTTGAGCTGTCCTTCGCTGATGGGGAGGTTTTGTTTCAGGAACTCGTAGCCCTTGTCCGCAGTCCAGGTGCCGGAGCCCCAGCGTTCGGGGACTTCGAGTTCGAGGTGGACGCCGATGTCGAACACCACGCGGGCGGCGCGCATCCGCTGCATGTCCAGCATGCCCATGTGGTCACCGGGATCGTCCAGGTAGCCCAGTTCCTGCATCAGCTTCTCGGCATAGAGTGCCCAGCCTTCGCCATGGCCGGAGGTCCAGCAGACGTTCCGCCGCCACTTGTTCAGCAGTTCGCGGCGGTAGGTGGCAGTGGCCACCTGGAGGTGGTGGCCGGGAACGCCTTCATGGAACACCGTGGTGGTCTCGGCCCAGGTGGTAAAGGTATCCTCACCGGCAGGGACGGACCACCACATGCGGCCGGGACGGCTGAAGTCGTCCGACGGGCCGGTGTAGTAGATGCCGCCCTCATCGGTGGGGGCGATGAGGCACTCGAGTTTCCTCATAACGTCCGGGATGTCGAAATGGACGCCGGCCAGCTCCGCCACGGCTTTGTCGGAGAGTTCCTGCATCCACTCCCGCAGCGCCTCCTTACCCTTGAGCTGGCGCGCGGGATCATTGTTCAGGATGTCCTTGGCCTCGGCGATGGTGGCACCGGCCTTGATGGTGTGCGCCACTTGTTCCTGCTGGGCGATGAGGCGGTCGAGTTCCTCCACGCCCCAGGAATAGGTTTCCTCCAGGTCCACGGTTGCGCCAAGGAAGGAACGCGAGGCCAGCGCATACCGGGCCCGGCCCACGGCGTCCTTTTCAGGCGCGGCGGGCAACAGCTCGGTCCGCAGAAACCCGGCCAGTCCGGCGTAGGCGCTCCTGGCGGCGGCAGCCCCGGCGT
>NZ_JBNHGJ010000043.1:0-33361 GCF_059091165.1 Arthrobacter sp. Hb9-2
GGGGGGGGCCCCCGGCCGGGGCGGGCCCCCCCTTTCCTGATATTTTTTTCATTTTTTTTTTTGTTGCCCCCGGCTGTCTTCCCCGCCCCCCCGGGGCCACTTCCATAAGTGCCCCAGGAGGGAATCGAACCCCCGACCGGCGGATTAGAAGGCCGCTGCTCTATCCCCTGAGCTACTGAGGCAATGGTTTCGGAGCTAAAATCCTGCGCCTCAAAAAGTTTACATTGCCGGAAGTGCCGGTGCTGTCACAGCTGCGCAACGGCGACCGTTCCTCCACAGGCAGCCGCGGAGGGCCGGTTGTGCACATACGCAAGGCGAAGGCTCCCGGGTGGACCCGCATGGGCGGGATGCTGGTCTTGCCTGCTAGGGCAACACCACATGAAGACAAGGACGTAAAGATGAGCGACACCATAACGATCCGGGGCTTCGTTGCCACCGAGATCAAAAGCTCCACCACGCCAGGGGGAGTGGCCACCGCTTCTTTCCGCATCGGATCCAACTCCCGCCGCTTCGATAAGCAATCCGGCACCTGGGCCGATGGCCACACGAACTGGTTCACGGTCCAGGGCTACCGCCACCTTGCGGGAAGCATGGGTTGCAGCATAAGGAAGGGCCAGCCGGTCATCGTGGTTGGCAGGTTGAAGATCCGCAGTTGGGAAAAGGACGGCCGGGTCTACTACTCACACGTCATAGATGCCGACTCCGTGGGCCATGACCTCACGTGGGGTACGGCCAACTTCATCCGGTCCTCCACCAAGCCAATCCTGTCGCTCGTGGAGCAGGAGGCTCCCATCGACGCCGAACCCCGTTCCGGCGCGGACGGACCCTTCGACGAGCCGGAGGACAGCGAAGAAGACCTGGACGACGGCGGTGATCCTGCTGCCTTCGTCGAGGACAGCAATGGCGACCTTCTTGCCCTGGACCTGGAAACGGGGGAACTCGCCGAATCCGGAGTCTAATATTCCCTGTCTCAACGTCCCCCTTGGATCCCTTGGCGGGCAGGACCGCGGCACCCCCCGGCTGCGCCCTGCCCGCCCAGGTTATGAGCGGCCGCCGGACCACATGGCAGAATGACAGCATGCGGATCAGCCCTGACCACCGGCAATACAGTAGGGCCGGTGCATCCTCGGCCGCTTTTTCCGCTTCACGGCACGTTGCCGCACACCGAGTGCTGGCGGCCATCACTGGCGCCGCGTTGGTAGCTGTTTTGTCAGGCTGCGTGGGTGGGGTGCCGGGTGCCCCGCCTGGTGCGGCTGAACCGGCAACTGCGGCGTCACGCACTGCGGCCTCGTCCACCGGTCCCGGGTCCTCCGGAGCCCCGGCCGGGCCGCTGGCGGATACATCCGGAGGTCAACTGACTGATGGCCCGGCGGCCGCCACCGAAACAGTCAAGAAAACCGTCACGGACGCCCTGGGCCGGCTGGCGGCGGGATCTCCCAGGCCCGCTACCGCGCAGGTGACCGAGGCCCTGACCGGAGCGGGAGTGAACCCGGCAGCACTGCAGGTCTCGCAGAGCCGGACCCCCACCGGCCTGGAAGCCGACGCCATTGAAGCCTCCGTGCTCCAAGGCAGCGACTGTGTCATCGGCCAGGTCCGCGACGGTGCCGTCACAGTGACGGTCCTGCCGGTACTCGCCAGCGGCAAGTGCTTCGTAGGCTCCTAATCCTGATTCCCCGAATGTGAGATATGCCCGCCAACCCACTAGATTTGGAACCATGGCGGAATTTATCTACACAATGACCAAGGCCCGCAAAGCCGTTGGCGAAAAACTCATTCTTGATGACGTAAGCATGTCCTTCTTTCCCGGCGCCAAGATCGGTGTTGTGGGCCCGAACGGTGCCGGTAAGTCCACCATCCTCAAGATCATGGCCGGGCTGGACACCCCCTCCAACGGTGAGGCCCGGCTCAGCCCCGGCTACAGCGTTGGCATCCTCCTTCAGGAACCACCCCTGAACGAAGAGAAAACCGTCCTGGGCAACGTCCAGGAAGGCGTCGGGGAGATCTACGGCAAGATCCAGCGCTTCAACGAAATCTCCGAGGAAATGGCCAGCCCCGACGCTGACTACGACACCCTCCTCGAAGAGATGGGACACCTGCAGGAAGCCATCGACGCCGCAGATGCCTGGGACCTGGACTCCCAGCTGGAGCAGGCCATGGACGCGCTCCGCTGCCCGCCTGCGGACGCCGACGTCACCAACCTTTCCGGTGGTGAGCGGCGCCGCGTGGCCCTGTGCAAGCTGCTCCTGCAGAAGCCGGACCTGCTGCTCCTGGACGAGCCCACCAACCACCTGGACGCAGAGAGCGTGCTGTGGCTCGAACAGCATCTGTCCACGTACGCAGGTGCAGTCCTGGCCGTCACCCACGACCGTTACTTCCTGGACCACGTGGCCGAATGGATCGCGGAAGTGGACCGCGGCCACCTGTACCCCTACGAGGGCAACTACTCCACGTACCTGGAGAAGAAGCGGGCCCGCCTGGAAATCCAGGGTAAAAAGGATGCCAAGCAGGCCAAGCGCCTCAGCGAGGAACTGGAATGGGTCCGGTCCAACGCCAAGGGCCGCCAGACCAAGTCCAAGGCCCGCCTCGCCCGCTACGAGGAAATGGCTGCAGAGGCCGACAGGACCCGCAAGCTGGACTTCGAAGAAATCCAGATCCCGCCGGGACCCCGCCTGGGTGGCCTGGTGCTGGAAGCCAAAAACCTGCAGAAGGGCTTCGAAGACCGGACCCTGATCGACGGACTGTCCTTCAGCCTGCCCCGCAACGGCATCGTCGGCGTCATCGGCCCCAACGGCGTCGGCAAAACCACGCTCTTCAAGACCATCGTCGGACTGGAGCCCCTCGACGGCGGCGACCTGAAGATCGGCGACTCCGTCAAGATCTCCTACGCGGACCAGAGCCGCGGTGGCATCGACCCCAACAAGACCCTGTGGGAGGTCGTCTCGGACGGCCTGGACTTCATCCAGGTTGGCCACGTGGAGATGCCGTCCCGCGCGTACGTTGCCGCCTTCGGGTTCAAGGGCCCGGACCAGCAGAAGAAGGCCGGTGTGCTCTCCGGTGGTGAGCGCAACCGCCTGAACCTTGCCTTGACCCTCAAGCAGGGCGGCAACCTGCTGCTCCTCGACGAGCCCACCAACGACCTCGATGTCGAAACCCTCAGCAGCCTCGAAAACGCGCTGCTGGAATTCCCCGGCTGCGCCGTGGTGGTCTCGCACGACCGCTGGTTCCTGGACCGGGTGGCCACCCACATCCTGGCCTACGAAGGCGACGAGGAAAACCCGTCCAAGTGGTACTGGTTCGAGGGCAACTTTGAATCGTATGAGGAGAACAAGGTGGAGCGCCTGGGTCCGGACGCGGCCAAGCCGCACCGGGTCACGCACCGCCGCCTCACCCGCGACTGAGCCAATCGGAGCTGAGCCAACCCACGCGGTATCAGGCGCTGGCGGGACACAACAATAAACAGGCCGGCACCCTCAGGGGTGCCGGCCTGTTTTGCATTGTCCGGGACAAAGCGCCGGAGGTTAGTCCCGGGAAGTTTTGCGGATCTGGTGCTCCATGACCTTGGACTGGAAGGCGCCCACCACCTTGTTCTTCAGGTCGGTGGGCACGCGGACCATCCCTTCCTGGGCTACCGACGCGACGTGCTGGCCGGCCTGGTTGAAGATCTTGCCCGTCGCCAGTCCGCGGGCGCCCTGTGCACTCGGTGATTCCTGGACATACAGCAGCCATTCATCCACCCGGGCCGGGCGGTGCCACCACATTGCGTGGTCCAGGCTCGCAACATTCATCCCGGGAGTGATCCAGCTCAGCCCATGGCGTCGCAGGATCGATTCCAGCAGGGTGTAGTCGCTGGCGTATGCCAGGGCCGCACGGTGCAGGTTGGGGTTGTCCGGCATGGGGCCGAAGGTTTTCATCCACACGGCATTGCGTGCTGCCCGCTCACCGTTCGCTGATACGTACAGCGGAGGATCAACGTGCCGGATGTCGAAAGGCCGTTCATAGGCCCAGTGCCGCGCCACCGGATGGTCGAACTTTCCCAGCAGGTCCGCTGTGCTGGGCAGGGACTCGGGGTCGGGAATTCCGCTGGGCATCACGGACTCGTGCTCGACGCCTTCGTCCTCGCCCTGGAAGGAGGCGATCATTGACAGGATGGGCACGCCTTCCTGGTACGCATGGACCCGGCGTGCCGAGAAGGACCGGCCATCGCGGAGGCGCTGCACACCAAAGGTGATGGGCTTGTTCGCGTCGCCCGGGCGAAGGAAGTAGCCGTGCATGGAATGGACAAAGCGGTTCGGATCCACCGTCCTGAATGAGGCAACAAGTGACTGCGCCAGCACCTGGCCGCCAAAGACCCGGTGATGGGGCTGCTGCTGCGACGGGCCCAGGAAGATGTCCTCGTCCGTCCGGGCCCCCTCCAGCTCACCAAGGTCAAGAAGGGAGATGAGCGATGAGGTGGGGTCTCCGCTGGGGAGCGCCAGGAGTCCGGCGTCGGCTTCAGTCATGGTTCGACTCTAGACGGCACCCCGGCACTGCTCAACAAAGGTACAGCCGGTAGTGTTCTTGGTGTGTCTGATCTACTCACCTCGTCCTTCCGTTTCGCCGATCCCCGGGATCTCGCCGACCTGAAGACCTTCGCCACACGCGCCAAATCCATCGACGACGGCGCCATCCGCCTTCAGGCCGCGGGTTCCGTTCTCGCCGCGTACGTCTGCGTGCTGCGGCCACGGGTGCTCGGCGAATCGACCCCCACGATCCTCGGACTGCGCACGATGGCCCTGGCCGAGCCGTCCGGGACTGACGTCACCGTCCCCCTCGCGGCAGTCCTTGACCGGCTCGCGCGTGCGGGGGAGGACGACGTCGAACTGCCGGTTCCGCCGTCCACCGTCACCGAGTCCTGGACCGGCGTCGGCGCGCCCAGGAGCGGGTGGGAGCTGCTGGGTTCACGCAGCGATGCAGAGTTGCGGCGGGCCGCAGAGGCGGGCATCGCCGAAGTGGCCGGAATCGTGCCGGACAGGCCCGGCGCGCTGATCGTCAACAACGCCCGGGCAGCCGTCTGGGGTAGGGAACTTGATGACTCCGGACTGCCGGCAGGCGCCGCCTTCGCAGCCCTCGCCCTGGGCTTCCTCGCCGACGGCGACCACAAGCTCTACCGCGCCGGCCGCTGGTTCCGGCTCACGGGTCCGCGCGGACACGTCCTCGCCCGGACGGGAAGCGGACTGATCTAACGTTAGGCCGCGGCGACCGGATTGAGGGCGGCAACCACTGCTGATGCCGCAGGCGATTCGGTCACTGCCCGGCCGGGCTGTTCACCATGGACAAGGCTGCGCGCTCCATATAGTCCCAGAGGGTCCCCTCGTACAGGGGCGGGAGTTCCAGTGCGTCCACAGCTGTGCGCATGTGGAAGAGCCAGCGGTCCTTGGCCTCCGGCGTCACCTTGAAAGGCATGTGGCGCATGCGCAGCCGGGGATGGCCGCGCTCTTCCCCGTACGTGGTAGGCCCGCCCCAGTACTGCTCCAGGAACATGAGGAACCGGCGCTTTGCGGGTGCCAGGTCCTCTTCGGGGTACATCTGCCGCAACACCGGATCCGTCGCCACGCCGTCGTAAAAGACGTCAATCAGCTTGACGAAGGTTTCGTGGCCGCCCACAGCGTCATAAAAGTTGTCGGTGTAGCCGGGCTGGCTGAACGGATCGTTCTGCATCAGCTGGCGGGGCCGCTGCGGTTCGATGGGGATGGTCATTGCTAGTCTCCGGCCTTCTGGTCCGTCTTTTTGGGTTCGGCGTGATCTGTGCCCTGGTCCGTGGTCCCGTCCGGCGACTCGTGCAGCGGCACGTAGTTGCCCTGCGAACGGTTGCCGACGCGGAGGATCTCGCCATTGCGGAGGTACCAGATGGCGCCGTCGTCGGACCGTACGCGTGTGATGCGCAGGCCCATGGACTCCACCACACCAACAACCTCGCTGGTTTCGATCACATCGCCGATTCCGTACTGGTCTTCAATGGTAATGAAAATCCCGGCCAGGAAGTCGCGGATCAGCTGCTGGGCACCAAAACCGATGGCCACACCCAGGATGCCCACGCTGGTGAGGAGGGGTGCGATATTGATGTCCAGGTTCTGCAGGACGTACATGCTGGTGATGACCACCACCAGCACACCGACGATGCTGTTCAGCAGGGAACCGATGGTCTCAGCGCGCTGCACCCGCCGTTCATGGTCCAGTGCCCGCAGTGCGGGCGCCGCCCACTTGAACGTCGGCCTCTTGAAAAAATTGCTGCCCGCCGCCACCCGGGTGGTGATGCGGGAGATCACAAAAGTGGCAACCAGCCAAATGGCAACACCCACGCCGAGGCTGATCACGATGCCCGTGATGCTGATGCCGTCCGGCTCAGTGGTAGCGGAAGGAATGATTGACAACATACTGACCATAGGGGGGAAATACTCCTGGGGTTCCCCGGCGGCGCCGGGATGCGGGGCCCGGAGCGCGGGTTACGCCCGGCGCGGAAGGCTCTGTTCTCCTTCAACCCTAGCGCCGTAGCGTAGCCGCATGCGCATTCTTGTCCTGGGCGGAACCGCCTTCCTGTCCGCAGAAATCGTCCGCCAGGCAGTCGCCAGGGGGCATGCGGTAACCTGCCTGGCCCGCGGCTCGGCTGCTGATCCGCCAGAGGGAGCGGCGTGGCTGAAAGCCGACCGCTCGCTGGGCGCAAAAGCTTACGACGGCGTTGAAGGGGAGTGGGACGAGGTCATCGACGTGGCCCGCGATCCGGTGCCCGCGTCAGCAGCGCTGGACGTCCTCGCAGCCCGGGCAGCCCACTGGACATTCGTCTCCAGCTGCTCCGTCTACGCCGATGCTGCGGTGCCCGGCGCAGCCGAGGACGCCGCCCTCCTCCCGGCCCTGACCCCGGGGACTTCTTCGACGCCGGAAAATTACGGAGAATCCAAAGCCGCCATCGAGGAGGCAACCCTCGCGGCGGCAGGCGGGAAGGCACACCTGTGCCGTGCAGGCCTGATCGGGGGACCAGGCGACGGCTCGGACCGCTACGGCTACTGGCCCGCCAGGTTTGCCAGGGACAACAGCCCTGCCATCGTTCCGGCTATCGCTGGCCACGCAACCCAGGTCATCGACGTACGGGACCTTGCCGCCTGGATCCTGCTTGCCGCTGAGCAGGGGAACACTGGGGCACTGAACGCCCTGGGGGACCAGGTTCCCTTCGGGGAGTACATCAGCGCGTCCCGGGTGGTGGCGGGCCATGATGGAGTAGTGGTCTCCGCGCCTGAGGACTGGCTGGCGGCTCAAGGCGTCAGCTACTGGGCGGGGCCGGATTCGCTGCCGCTGTGGCTCCCGCCCATGCACGAGGGCTTTATGGCCAGGAGCAACAAGGGCGCGGTGGACGCCGGCCTGCGGATCCGGCCGTGGCAGGAGACTCTGGTAGACACGCTGGCTGACGAACGCCGGCGCGGACTGGACCGGCCCCGGAAAGCCGGCCTGACGCCGGAAACGGAAGCGCGGCTGGTCGGCATGCTGCGGAACCGGGTGTGAACTGCACACCCGGGAGCCAGGAAGAGCCCTGGCTAGCGCTGGCCGGCCACCGTGACGGGGGCATGCTCCACCGGGAAGTTCACACTGCGGGCGATAAAGCACAACTGGTTGGCCTCATGGTGCAGCTGCCCGGCCAGCTCCAGGTGGCGCCCGTCCGCCACCGTCACCTGCGGGCGCAGCGTCACACTCTCGAACTGGCCGCTGCCGTCGCGGTTCAGCTTCATCAGCCCGGTTGCCTCGTCGCGGTAGTCCGTCACCACAACGCCATGCTTCACCGCCACATGCAGGAAGGACAGCATGTGGCACTGGGCAAGGGCAGCCAGGAGCAGCTGCTCCGGGTTATAACGTTCTTTGTCGCCGTGGAACGTGGGGTCGGCTGAGCCCTTGAGCGCAGGCAGTCCCGGAATCAGTATGTCGTGGTCCCGGGAGTAGCCCCGGTAAGACGACGTTCCCCCGCCCAGGTTGCCTGTCCACTGGACGGTCAGTGCGTAGTGGTGCTCGCTGAGCGTCACAATGCCGGCCCTGCCTCACCAGGAAGGACGTCAGCGGCGCGTGCGCGCAATGCCCGGGCAACGCCGTCGCGGTTTTCCAGCATCATCCGCCGAAGGGCGGCGCTCTGCGGCGGGAGCGCGGCGAGGAAGCCGTCGGTGCGGTCAACGGTGGCCTGGGTGGTCAGCAACGCCGGGTAGAGCCCGACGACGATCTGCTGCGCCAGTGCGTGGGTCCGGGTTTCCACGATCCCCGGCACCGCCGCGAAATACTTCTCCGCGTACGGCTCCAACAGGGACCGGTCCAGGACCCGCATGAAGCCGGTCACCGCCGACCCTTGAAGGGCGTTGGAGAGTTCGCCTTTGACCACAATCGAGTGCCAGGCTGCGGCCTTCGCCTCGGGCGTGGGGATGGCCGCCTTTGCCTGGGCTGCCGCGTTCTGGCCGCTGGAGGTGTTGTCCCGCTGCAGTTCGGCATCGATGCCGTCCTGCGCCAGCCGGCCGCCCACCACCAGTGCAGTCACCAGCTCCCAGCGGAGGTCCTGGTCAACAGTCAGCCCGTCCAGAACCAGCGAGCCGTCAAGGAGGCCCGCCACTGTGTCCAGCTGGCTTCCACTGCGCGCCAGCAGGGCGAAGGATTTCACGAACTGCAGCTGGGCGTCCGAGCCGCCGGGCACCTCAGACGCCAGCTCCCATAGCCGGTCCGTTGCAGCCACGGCCGTGGCCTCGCGGTGCTCCTCGGCGACGTAGAAGTTCAGGGTGGTGGCCAGTTGGCGGAGCTGGACCAGGATCACCGACGAATCGCTCTCCGCGGCCACATTGGCAAGGATCAGTTCCGCGTAGCGCCGCGCGGGCGTTTCGCCGTCCCGGGCAGCATCCCAGGCGGAGTTCCACACCAGTGTCCGCGGCAGGCTTTGGCTGAAGTCCTTCAGGTGGGCGGTGGCGGTGGCAAGAGACTTCTCATCCAGCCGGACCTTGGCGTAGGCGAGGTCGTCGTCATTCACCAGGATCAGGTCCGGCTGCGCCATGCCAACCAGTTCCGGAACTTCGGTGCGCTCGCCGTCCACGTCAAGTTCCTCGCGGTGCACCCGCTCGAGCTTCCCGGCGTCGTCCAGGTTGTAGAAGCCCACCGCGAGCCGGTGCGGACGGATGGTGGGCCACTCCTCGACGGCGGACTGCAGAATCGCAAAGGAAGTCAGCCGGCCGTCGCTGTCCACTGCCAGTTCAGGCTTGAGGGTGTTCACGCCGGCCGTCTCCAGCCATTGCCGCCCCCATTCGTCCAGGTCGCGGCCGCTGGCTTTCTCCAGCTCCACCAGGAGGTCGCTCAGTTCCGTGTTCTGCCAGGAGTGCTTGGCGAAATACTCCCGCACGCCGGCCATAAACTGCTCCGGTCCCACCCACGCCACCAGCTGGCGCAGGACAGAGGCGCCTTTCGCGTACGTGATGCCGTCAAAGTTCACCTCAACGTCCTGGAGGTCGTTGATCTCGGCGAAGATCGGATGGGTAGTGGGCAGCTGGTCCTGGCGGTACGCCCATGACTTTTCCACCGAGGCGAAGGTGGTCCAGGCGCTCGTGAAGGAGGTGGCCTCCACGGCCGCGAGGTGCGACATGTACTCGGCGAAGGACTCGTTGAGCCACAAATCGTTCCACCAGCGCATGGTCACCAGGTCGCCGAACCACATGTGTGCGAGCTCGTGCAGGACGGTGATGGCCCGGCGTTCGATCTGGGCGCCGGTTACCTTGCTGCGGAAGACGTAGCCCTCAAGGATGGTCACGGCCCCGGCGTTCTCCATGGCGCCGGCATTGAACTCCGGAACGAAGAGCTGGTCGTACTTCTCGAAGGGGTAGGGGCAGCCGAACTGCGCCTCGAAGAATTCAAAGCCCTGCCGGGTCAGCTCGAAAATGTTCTCCGCATCGAGGTACTGCATCAGCGACTTCCGGGCGAAGACTCCCAGCGGGATGACCCTGCCGTCAGAGCTCGCCACCTCGCTGCGCACCGACTGGTACGGCCCGGCGATCAGGGCCGTGACATAGGAGGACAGCCGCGGGGTGGGGGAGAAGGACCAAACGGAGCGGGCACCGCCGTCGTCCCCCGGGGTGGTTTCCACTGGCACAGGGGTGGGGGAGTTGGAAATGACATCCCAGTGCGAAGGTGCGGTGACCGTGAAGGTGAAGGCTGCCTTCAGGTCCGGCTGCTCGAACACCGCAAACATCCTGCGCGAATCGGGAACCTCGAACTGCGTGTAGAGGTAGACCTCGTTGTCCACCGGGTCCACGAACCGGTGCAGGCCTTCGCCGGTATTCATGTACGGAGCATCCGCCACGATGGTGAGCTCGTTGTTCTCCGCGAGGTCCGGCAGCTGGATCCTGACTCCGTCCGAAACGGCGACCGGATCGAGGCTGCGGCCGTTGAGCATCACACTGTGGACAGCGGCGGTGACGGCGTCAATGAAAGTCGAGGATCCCGGCCTGGCGCTGAACTTCACCGTGGTGGTGCTGCCAAAAACCTTCCCGCCGCGGGTCAGGTCCAGGCTGACATCGTAGGACTCAACGGAAATCAGTTCGGCACGCCCGCTGGCTTCAGCGCGCGTCAGATTCATACCTGGCAAAGTGGGGCCTCCAGAATAAGTGCGTCAGCCGGCTGGCGATGCCCAGCGGCGGCACTGATCATTCTTGCATTCCTTCACCGCCGAACAAGTAGCGCCGCTCACAGTGGGTATGGAGGGTGGTGGGAAGCCATTGGCCGGCGGCGGGAGTAGCGTTAAAACATGGGGAAGTTCATGGAGTCGGTGGACACCAAGGCCCTGCGCTTCGTGGCGGGGTTCCCGGTGGTGGTTGGAGCCGCTTTCGTGGCCTGTGCTTTTATGCTTCGGCCGGACCTTCCTGAGCCGCTTGCCATTCGGTGGAATGACGACGGCGGCGCCGCCTTCGCGCCCTTCGCCGCCTATGTCACGGTGGGCGCCCTGATGATTGTGGCCGCTGGCTGGCTGGTCCTCTTCCAGGCGCTGCCGGTCAGCAGGCCGGTTCCCATGCGCCGGATCATGATGGGCGCCGGATTGTTCCTGTGCCTCTTCGTTGCCACCGCCCTGGCTGCCGGACTCGTTGGCCAGACCGGGTTGGCAGACGCCCGCGAGTCCCGCGTGGACCTCACTGTCCTTGCGCTGGGAAGCGGGGCTGCCGTGTCCCTCGGCGTCATTATCGCCTTCGTCTACAAGGCGGACCAGCAATGGTCCGCCGACGACGACAAGGCCCTCCAGCTTGCCATCGCCAGGGAGCTGGACCCTGACCTGTCGCGGGACACTATCCGGCTCTGGGTCCATGCCCGCAGCTCTGTCTTTGTCATGATCGGCATAGCCTCGCTGTTTCCTGCCGCGTTGATTGCCATCGCCGTGCCTTGGCTCGGAGTCTTGCTGGTGGTCCTGGCCGTCGTCGGCGCGGCTTTCCTCTGTGCCCGGATCAAGGCGGACCGGCGCGGGCTGAAAGTCCTGCTGGCCGGCGTCGTGCCTGTTATGGATGTCCCGGCAGGCGCCATTTCGGCGGCGGACGCGGCAGATGTCCGCGCCGCCGACTATGGCGGCTGGGGCTACCGGCACCACAGCGGAACCGCCGCCATGCTGGTCAGCAGCGGCCCCGCCGTCGTGGTGAAAAAGACCGATGGGCAAAGCCTTGCGGTGAGCGGCGGGAGCCAGGCCTCGGCGGCGCGGCTGGCCGAGGTCCTCACGCGCGTGGCGGCACGGGCCCGTGGCGGCAGCGGCCCGTCCGCGGCCGGCCAGCCGGAGTCCTAGTATTCTTGTCCGTGTTGTTCACCCCGGCCTGCACCCTTCATGCAGGCCGCCAGCGCCCACACCGAACGGATTCTGCTCGTGACTTCTTCCCCTGCCTTCCCGCGGGTACACATTGCCACCGACCACGCCGGCATGGAACTTAGCGCCCACCTGGTAACCCACCTGACGGCCAAAGGCTATGAGGTGGTGGACCACGGTCCGAAGGCCTACGACGCCCAGGACGACTACCCTTCGTTCTGTATCAATGCAGCCCTGGCCGTGGTCGCTGACCAGCAGGCCGGTGTCCACGCGTTGGGCATCGTGTTGGGCGGATCAGGAAACGGGGAACAGATTGCAGCCAACAAAGTGAAGGGTGTCAGGGCAGCACTGGCGTGGAACCACTCCACCGCCACCCTCGCCCGCGAGCACAACGACGCCAACGTGGTGGCTGTGGGCGGCCGCCAGCACACCGTGGAGGAAGCAACGGAGCTGATCGAAGCGTTCCTGGCAGAGCCCTTCAGCAATGATGAGCGCCACGTCCGCAGGATCGGCAAAATCGCTGCCTATGAAGCTACCGGCGAGGTCATCGAGTAGTGCCGGAAGGGCATACACTCCGGCGCCTGGCGCGGCAGTTCGGGGACGTTTTCGGCGGCCAGCGGCTCGCTGTGTCCAGCCCGCAGGGCCGGTTCACCGGGGGAGCCGCGCTGCTGGACGGGCACACCCTTCTTGCTGCCGAGGCCCATGGAAAACACCTGTTCCTGCACTTCGATCACTCGCTGGTGCTGCACGTCCACCTGGGCCTCTACGGGGCGTGGACCTTCGGCGGAGACAGCACTTTCGCTGGGTCCTCCAGCATCGGCGCTCCCCGCCGCGTGGGGGAGCAGGAAACCTTCGGTGGCGACGGCGATGACTCCGGTGTGTACACCGGCCCGCCGGAGCCAGTGGGGGCTGTGCGTGTCCGGATCGTGGGCAGCAACGGCTGGGCGGACCTGCGCGGGGCGACGACCTGCGAAACCATCACCATTGCCGAGGCCGACGCCGTGCTGGCCCGGCTGGGCCCGGATCCACTGGTCAACCGCCGCGGGGACGCCGGCCGGTTCGCCGCGAATCTCCACAGCCGCAAAACCCCGCTGGCTGCGCTGCTGATGGACCAGAAGATCATTGCCGGAGTGGGAAACGTGTACCGTGCGGAAGTCCTTTTCCGGCGGCGGCTGGACCCGTGGCTGCCGGGCAGCGACGTTCCGGACACCGAGGCACGCAAGCTGTGGCGCGACGTCGTCTCCGTGATGGGCGACGGCGTCTCGGACGGCCGGATCATCACCACCACGCCCAGGTACTGGTCCGGAAACGGCAAGACGGCCAAGGCTGCGGCTGACGCAACTGCGCTCAAGAGCGAGAGCTTCCCGGCCAGGGAGAATGCCCACTTCGTCTATAAACGCAACGGGCTGCCGTGCCGGGTGTGCGGTGCCACGGTGCTGATGGCCGAACTGGTGGCGCGCAAGCTCTACTGGTGCCCGTACTGCCAGCAGTCCTAGCAACACCAAAGAGACGACGTTCCGAACGAGTGCCCACCACAAACAAAAAAGGCCCCTCACTGAGGGGCCTTTTGATCTGTGGAGGGGACGACGGGAATCGAACCCGCGTAATCAGTTTGGAAGACTGAGGCTTTACCATTAAGCTACGTCCCCGAAAGAAGGTCCGACTGTTAGGCCGTGAGGCGCTGGCAATCTGGCAACTTCGGGCTGGCTGTTGAAGCCGGATATAACTAAACCTAATTCATGGGGTACGTGTCAAATGTGCAAACTTGGCGCGTATGACCGTAGACTTGCCTGTGCACTTACGGGGTGTAGCTCAGCTTGGCTAGAGCGCCTGCTTTGGGAGCAGGAAGTCGCAGGTTCAAATCCTGTCACCCCGACTCTGCGGCCCGGACCTGTCGGCCTGGACAAAACATTGCGTTTGCAGAAACCCATCCCACAAACCCAGGAGTACTTAGACCGTGAAGAGCGCTGTCGAGAACCTCACCCCCACGCGGGTCAAGCTCAATGTTGAGGTCCCCTTTGAGGAATTGAAGCCCAGCATCGACTCGGCCTACAAGACCGTTGCTTCGCAGATCCAGGTCCCTGGCTTCCGTAAGGGCAAGGTCCCCGCAAAGCTGATCGACCAGCGCGTCGGCCGCGGCTACGTCCTGGAGACGGCCATCAACGAAGGCCTCAACGGCTGGTACCAGGCTGCTGTGCAGGAATCCGGCATCCGTCCCCTGAGCCGTCCCGAGGTGGAGATCACAGAGGTTCCGGATCCCTCCGCCACGGATGGCGGCCTGAAGTTCGCCGCCGAGGTGGACGTCCGCCCCGAAATCGAGCTGCCTGACTACGCCGGCATCCAGGTTGAGGTTGCTGCAGCGCAGTCCTCGGACGAAGACGTTGACAAAGCCCTGGATGAACTGCGCGGCCGCTTTGGCACGCTGAAGTCCGTGGAGCGTCCGGCTGCCGACGGCGACTTCCTCACCATCGACATCACCGCCACCATTGAGGGCGAAGAGGTGGACTCCGCTGCCGGCCTGTCCTACCAGGTTGGCTCGGGCACCATGCTCGAAGGCCTCGATGAAGCCGTGACCGGCCTCAGCATCGACGAGGACGCCATCTTCAACACCACCCTGGTGGGCGGCGACCACGCCGGCGAAGAAGCGCAGGTCAAGGTGGTTGTGAAGGCCGTCAAGGAACGCGAGCTTCCTGAAGCGAACGACGACTTCGCCCAGCTGGCTTCCGAATTCGACACCCTTGCCGAGCTCCGCGAAGACCTGGCTAAGCAGGCGGCAGACTCCAAGGTCGTAGAGCAGGGCGTCGAAGCCCGCGACAAGGTCCTGGACAAGCTCGTTGAGCTGGTAGAGGTTCCCGTTCCGGATTCAGTGGTGGAAGAGCAGCTCGAAGCCCACTTCAAGGAGGGCAACGGCCACGGTGAAGGCGAGCACGACACCGAGGAGCACCGTGAAGAGGTCCGGGCCAACACCGCCCGCGCTTTCCAGAACGAGATCATCCTGGACGCCATCGCGGAAAAGGAAGAAGTCAACGTCAGCCAGAACGAGCTGATCGACTACATCGTCACTACCGCGAGCCAGTACGGCATGGACCCCAACCAGTTCGCCCAGATCATTGATCAGAGCGGCCAGGTCCCCATGATGGTTTCCGAGGTCCGCCGCCGCAAGGCACTGGCAGTTGTCCTCGGCCAGGCCACGGTGACGGACACCGAGGGCAACGCCGTTGACCTCAGCGACTTCGTCCGTCCCGGCGGCGAAGAGGAAGCTCCCGCCGTGGAGACCGAAGAAGATGCAGTAACCGAAGCACCTGAGGCTGCTGCTGAGGAAGACAAGGCAGAGGCCAAGGCCTAGGACCTCGCTGTAAGCGCAGTACTTAGCTGTAAAGCACTGTGAACGGCCCCCGGATCAGGCGATCCGGGGGCCTTTTGCATTGGTTCAGGCCATGTCCCCGCAAGGGGCCCGCCGATCGTGCGCCGTCAGCGAACAGCCCATGGTGCGCGAACAAAACGTCGGTGAAACCGGTTAGTGTCCAAGTAGTGATTTTCAGTGATGTCACCGTCACCAGCGAGAGGTAAGTACACATGTCACAGCACGCAGAGGCCCCCCGGATGGCTACTGTCGATCCTGCAGCCCAGGACAACTACATCTACAACCGCCTCCTGAAGGAACGGATCATCTGGCTGGGCTCAGAGGTGCGTGACGAGAACGCCAACGCCATCTGCTCGCAGTTGCTCCTCCTGTCCGCGGAGAACCCGGACAAGGACATCTACCTTTACATCAACTCCCCGGGCGGATCCGTCACGGCAGGCATGGCCATCTACGACACCATGCAGTTCATCCCGAACGACGTCGTCACCGTCGCCACCGGCCTTGCCGCTTCCATGGGGCAGTTCCTGCTTTCCTCCGGCACGAAGGGTAAGCGGTACGCGACGCCGAACGCACGCGTGCTGATGCACCAGCCCTCCGGCGGCATCGGCGGCACGGCCTCGGACATCAAGATCCAGGCCGAACTCATCCTTCACATGAAGAAGGTCATGGCAGAACTGACGGCAGAGCAGACCGGCCAGACCGTCGACACCATCCTCAAGGACAACGACCGCGACAAGTGGTTCACCGCTACGGAAGCGCTCGAATACGGTTTCTTCGACAAAATCGCCGCCCACGCAGGCTCTGTTGCCGGCGGTGGAGGCACGTCGTCGAACGGTACCTCAGGCGAATCAGCCTCCGAGAAGTAAACCGGCACAAGAACACTCAGATCAGGAGCAAAGAAATGAACTACAACTTCGGGTGGTCCGCCGGTAATCTTCCGTCCAGCCGCTACGTCCTGCCCCAGTTCGAGGAGCGCACGCCTTACGGCTTCAAGCGCCAGGACCCGTACACCAAGCTCTTCGAGGACCGCATCATCTTCCTCGGCGTACAGGTGGACGACGCCTCCGCAGACGACATCATGGCGCAGCTGCTGGTCCTGGAATCCACGGACCCGGACCGCGACATCACGCTCTACATCAATTCGCCGGGCGGATCCTTCACCGCCATGACGGCCATTTACGACACCATGCAGTACATCCGCCCTGAGATCCAGACCGTGTGCCTGGGCCAGGCGGCCAGTGCCGCTGCTGTCCTGCTGGCGGCCGGCACGCCGGGCAAGCGCCTGGCACTGCCGAACGCGCGCGTCCTGATCCACCAGCCGGCACTGTCCGGCGGCCAGGGCGGCCAGGCCTCCGACCTTGAGATCCAGGCCGCCGAGGTCATGCGCATGCGTTCCTGGCTTGAGGACACGCTGGCGCACCATTCGGGCCGGACGTCGGAGCAGGTCAACAACGATATTGAGCGCGACAAGATCCTGACCGCGGAAGAAGCGCAGGTCTATGGCCTGATCGACCAGGTCCTGGATTCGCGCAAGATCAAACCGCAGGCCATCACCAGGTAACGGTAAAGTAAAGCGCCGGTGGCGCCAATCATTTGGCTCCACCGGCCTTTTCCTTCCACCCTCGGGAGAGAATGTGACCTAGAGTGGATGTTGTCACAACCGGTCCACGCAGGCTGGTGGAGATTCCAGCAACGGTGCAAGGCTGCCTGGCAGCAAGATACTAAGGGGTTCACATATGGCTCGGATTGGCGAGAGCACGGATCTGCTGAAGTGCTCTTTCTGTGGAAAGAGCCAGAAGCAGGTGCGCAAGCTCATTGCCGGGCCCGGTGTCTACATCTGTGATGAATGCATTGAGCTTTGCAACGAAATCATCGAAGAGGAACTGGCGGAGGTTGCCGACCTTGGCAGCTTCGAGCTTCCCAAGCCGCGCGAAATCTTCGACTTCCTGCAGGAATACGTCATCGGCCAGGAGCCTGCGAAACGCTCGCTCGCTGTCGCCGTCTACAACCACTACAAGCGGATCCAGGCCGGCCACGCGCCGAAGTCGGGAAGCCTGGCCGAAGGCGGCCACCACGACGACGTCGAGATCGCCAAGTCCAATATCCTCCTGATCGGCCCCACCGGCTGCGGCAAGACCTACCTGGCTCAGACCCTGGCCCGCCGCCTGAACGTGCCTTTCGCCGTAGCTGATGCCACGGCCCTGACCGAAGCCGGTTACGTGGGCGAGGACGTGGAGAACATCCTCCTCAAGCTCATCCAGGCCGCGGACTACGACGTCAAAAAGGCCGAACAGGGCATCATCTACATCGATGAGATCGACAAGATTTCCCGCAAGAGCGAGAACCCCTCCATCACCCGCGATGTTTCAGGTGAAGGCGTCCAGCAAGCGCTGCTGAAGATCCTGGAAGGCACCGTTGCATCGGTGCCTCCGCAGGGCGGACGGAAACACCCGCACCAGGAATTCATCCAGATCGACACCACAAACGTCCTGTTCATCGTTGCCGGTGCCTTTGCCGGCCTCGAGGAGATCATCGGCTCCAGGTCCGGACGCAAGGGGATCGGCTTCGGCGCACCGCTCAATGACGCCAGCAAGAAGATCGACTCCTATGGTGAAGTGATGCCGGAGGACCTGCTGAAGTTCGGCCTCATTCCCGAATTCATCGGCCGGCTCCCCGTGATCACTACCGTGTCCAACCTGGACCGTGACGCCTTGATCCAGATCCTCTCCACGCCCAAGAACGCCCTGGTGAAGCAGTACCAGAAGATGTTCCAGATCGACGGCGTGGAACTGGTGTTTGATGACACTGCCTTGGATGCCATCGCGGAGCAGGCGCTGGAGCGCGGTACCGGTGCCCGCGGCCTGCGGGCCATCATGGAGGAAGTGCTGCTTCCCGTGATGTTCGACCTGCCCAGCCGGGAGGACGTAGCCAGCGTGGTCATCACGGAGGACGTCGTCCTGAAGGGCGCGGAGCCAACCATGATCCCGCACGTCACCAAGCGCCGGAAGTCTGCCTGATTAACTTGCGCAGCACACCGTCAGATGCGGCTGCCCCCTGCGCGGCCGCCTGCCCCTGAAGGAGTAACCCCTATGACTGAAACTGCACGGAACAAGGCCGATTTCTGGTTCGACCCGCTGTGTCCCTTCGCCTGGATCACCTCGCGCTGGATCGGCGAAGTGGAGGGCGTCCGCGATATCGAAACCGTCTGGCATGTCATGAGCCTCGCCGTCCTGAACGAGGGCCGCGACCTGGAACCCGCGTACCGCGAATCCATGGACAACGCCTGGGGCCCGGTGCGCGTCATCATCGCCGCGCAGCAGGAGCACGGCCAGGAAGCGGTCAAGGCGTTGTATGACGCCATGGGTTCGCTGATCCACGAGCGCGGCGAGAAGGACCGCTTCGTTGTCATCACCAAGGCGCTGGCCGAATGCGGTCTTCCCGCCGAACTGGCATCCGCCGCCACCACTGACGCCTTCGATGGCCAGTTGCGCGCCAGCCACGAGGAAGGCATCTCGCTGGTAGGCCAGGACGTCGGAACGCCTGTGGTGGCCTTCAACGGAACCGCGTTCTTCGGACCGGTCCTCACCCGCATCCCCCGCGGCGAAGAGGCCGGCAAGCTGTGGGACGCCACCACCGCCCTCGCCTCGTACCCGCACTTCTTCGAACTGAAGCGCAGCCGCACCGAGCGGCCCGAATTCAGCTAGGACTGCTCCACGCGCCTCCGGCAGCACAGAGAGAGCCCCGGTAGAACTACTCGTTTGTAGTTCTACCGGGGCTCTTGCGCTTGCAGATGGGCAGGACAAGAATGGTCTTTACCCACTTCGAAAGAAGTGGGACGCAGAAACCAAAGATTCAGTGATATGTCTTCGACGCAGCCATCGGCAAAGTCAGAAGCAAGCTACCAGTGACGAGGTAGGAAGACCTGAAGATCCGAGGATTCTGCCAGACCATCAAAGACGTCACCGGGATGGCCGAAAAGTCGAAGCCCCACCAACGGCAAAACGCTGATGGGGCTTCCCCTTTGCCCTAAAATGGGCGGCAATACAGTCAGGCCTGGGCGGGCTCCTCCGTGGTGGCCAGGGCGACGTCGCTGACAGCCAGGTCCCCGTCTCCGACCAGCAGCGTGATCTCCCGGGCATTCGATGCGGCCTTGAGGTCGGCGAGCCCCGCCTTCAGCTGCGTGGTGAGCGCCTCGGACGCCGTGATGGTCGCCGAGAGGACCTCGGTCCGCTGCTTGACCTTCGCTTCGGACTTCGCCTTGCGGACGCCGCTGAGGGCAACACCAACGGTGGCAAGCATCGTGGTGTCACCGCCCGGAACGTCCAGTTGTGCGGGCCACTGGGCGCGATGGACAGAACCGGTGCGCCACCAGCCCCAGACCTCTTCGGTGGCAAAGGGCAGGAACGGCGCGAACAGGCGCAGCAGGGTATCCAGGGTGGTGGCCAGTGCTGCGAGGACGGAAGCCTGTTCGGCGTCGCCCGCGGCGCCGTAGGCCCGGTCCTTGATGAGCTCGACGTAGTCGTCCGTGAACTGCCAGAAGAAGCTTTCGGTGATCTGCAGTGCGCGCGCATAATCGTAGTTCTCGAACGCCTTGGTGGACTGGGCCACGACCTCCGCGAGCTGGGCAAGGACGGCCCGGTCCAGCTGGTTGGTCAGGACCGACAGGTCACCGGACAGCACCGACGCCTCCGTGGCGCCGAGGTTCAGCACAAACTTCGAAGCGTTCAACAGTTTGATCGCTAGACGGCGGCCGATCTTCATCTGCGCAATCTCGTAGGCGGTGTCTGCCCCGAGTTTGGCTGAGGCCGCCCAGTAGCGGACGGCGTCGGAGCCGAATTCCTCCAGCACGTCGGTAGGTACAACCACGTTGCCCTTGGACTTGGACATCTTTTTGCGGTCGGGGTCCAGGATCCAGCCGGAGATGGCAGCGTGCTTCCACGGCGCACTGTTCTCCAGGGCGTCGGCACGCACCACGGAGGAGAAGAGCCAGGTCCGGATGATGTCGTGGCCCTGGGGCCGGACGTCAAAGGGGAACACTTTGGCAAACAGGTCCTCGTCGCGCTTCCAGCCGCCCACGATCTTGGGCGTCAGCGAGGACGTGGCCCAGGTGTCCAGGATGTCGGCGTCGCCGGTAAAGCCGCCGGGAACATCGCGCTGCGCTTCGTCGAACCCGGGCGCGGCGTCGGCGGCGGGGTCTACGGGCAGCTGCTCATCGGACGGAACGATGGGGGAGTCGTAGTCCGGGTTACCGTCGGAATCCAGGGGGTACCAGACGGGGATGGGCACGCCGAAGAAGCGCTGGCGGGACACCAGCCAGTCACCGTTCAGCCCGGAAATCCAGTTCTCGTACCGGGAACGCATGAAGGCGGGGTGGAAGTCGATTTCCTGCCCGCGGGCGATAAGCCGCTCCCGCCGGTCCTCGTCGCGGCCGCCGTTCCGGATGTACCACTGGCGGGACGTGACAACTTCAAGGGGCTTGTCGCCCTTTTCGTAGAAGTTCACGGGGTGCATGATCTTCTTCGGCTCGCCCTCCAGCAGGTCGGCGGCGGTGAGGAGTTTCACCACCTCTTCCTTCGCGCTGAAGACAGTCTTGCCCGCAATCGCGGCGAAGGCTTCACGGCCAATGTCCGTGGTGATCCACTCGGGAGCCTCGCTGACGATCCGGCCGTCCCGGCCCACGATGGCGCGGGTTGGAAGCTGCAGTTCGCGCCACCAGGTGACATCGGTCAGGTCACCGAAGGTACACACCATCGCGATACCCGAGCCCTTGTCCGCTTTGGCCAGCGGGTGCGCCTTGACCTCAACCTCAACGCTGAACACGGGGGACGTGACCTTCTTGCCGAACAGCGGCTGGTACCGTTCGTCGTCGGGATTGGCCACCAGCGCGGCACAGGCGGCGAGCAGTTCGGGACGGGTGGTTTCGATGTAGATCCTCTCCCCGTCTTCGGTGAAGAACGGGTAGCGGTAGTACGCCCCGGGCACCTCGCGGTCCTCCAGTTCGGCCTGCGCCACTGCCGTACGGAACGTCACGTCCCACAGCGTCGGCGCTTCGGCCATGTAGGCGTCGCCGGCGGCGAGGTTGGCCAGGAAGGCGCGCTGCGATACGGCCCGCGAGTTGTCGTCGATGGTGCGGTATGTGAGTTCCCAGTCCACGGACAGGCCAAGCGTCTGGAACAGGTTTTCGAAGACCTTCTCGTCCTCGACGGCAAGCTCTTCACACAGCTCGATGAAGTTGCGGCGGGAGACGACATCGAAGTCCCGCTGGTTCTTCGCAGGCTGCGCCGGCGGCTGGTAGCCGGGGTTGTACGGGATGGAGGGATCGCAGCGGACGCCGTAGTAGTTCTGTACGCGGCGTTCGGTGGGCAGGCCGTTGTCGTCCCAGCCCATCGGATAAAAGACGTTCTTGCCGGTCATGCGCTGGTAGCGCGCCAGTACGTCGGTCTGCGTGTAGGAGAACATGTGCCCCACGTGCAGCGATCCGGACGCGGTGGGAGGGGGAGTGTCGATCGAGTAGACCTGTTCCCGGGTGGTCTCCCGATCGAACTTGTAGGTCCCATCGGCCAGCCAGCGCTGCGTAAGGGCAGCTTCGAGGCCCTCGAGGGCGGGTTTGTCCGGAACGTTGATGGGGGCGGTGGTGGGCGTGTCTGTACCCTGCGTGTGTTCAGCCATCCGACAATTGTTTCATGGACGGGCCCTTCCGCCGGTCGGCTGCCGCTCCCGTGCAGCCAGGGTCCCCGTGCGTCATGGGGCGGCGTGCTGCGGGTGCCTGCCGCTAGTGTGGTGCCATGACTCGGGACTTGCAGAAAAAGGCAGCTTTGGTAACCGGCGCGAGCAGCGGAATCGGGGAGGCAACAGTCCGCGCCCTGGCAGCGCAGGGGTGGACGGTGTTTGCCGTGGCCCGCCGCGCAGAACGTCTCGCCGCCCTCGAAGCCCAGACGGGCGCCGTCGGAATTCCTGCCGACATATCCGAGGACGACGACGTGTCCCGGCTGCTTGCCCGAGTGACTGAAGCCGGGGGAATAGACACCCTGATCAACGTCGCCGGCGGCGCGCGGGGAGCGGACGCCATTGGCGCCGCAAGCACTGAGGACTGGGAGTGGATGTACCGGGTCAACGTGCTGGGCACCATGAAGCTCACCCGGGCATTTCTGCCGATGCTGCGCGCCAACGGCGAAGGCACGGTCCTGAACCTGACGTCCACGGCCGGCCTGGCAGCATACGAGGGTGGAGGCGGCTACAACGCGGCGAAGTTCGCCCAGCATGCCATGACCGGAGCGCTGCGGCTCGAGGAGGCGGAAAACAACCTGCGGGTCATCGAAGTAGCGCCCGGGTTGGTGTACACCGAGGAGTTCGCCTTGAACCGGCTCGGAGACCGGCAGGCAGCCGAGAAGGTTTACCAGGGCGTGGAGAAGCCGCTCACGGCAGAAGATGTGGCGGAAGTGGTCCGGTACGCCGTCACTGCCCCGCACCACGTCAACCTGGACCAGATCGTGATCCGCCCAGTGGCGCAGGCCGCAAACCACAAACTGATCCGAAAGGGCTAGGAAACCCTGAGATCAAGGGTTGCCACCACTGCCGCATGGTCGGTCCCACGGATCTGATGGACCGAGTAGTCCCGCCCCGCAAGATCCGGGCTGGTGACCAGGTGGTCCAGCGTGACGCCGGGAAGCAGATACCCCCGCGTTGGCCACGTGGGGACCAAGCGGCTTCCCAGCGCTGACGCCACATCCACCAGCTTGCGCCGGCCGGTGGTGCCGTCCAGCAGGCTGCGGAACTCCCAGTGGTCATAGGTCGCATTGAAATCGCCGGCCAGCAGCAGGGGTCCGGAACCGGTATTGATCCCGGCAAGTTCCCGGAGGTCACTGCGCCACTTCTCCACTCCTTCGCCCACCGGTGCTACAGCGTGTACGGCCACCACCCGCAGGGCTGCACCATCCCGGCCGTCGCCGAGGTCAAGGCTGGCAACCGGCATGGTGAACTGGGTATCCGGCAGCGCGCCGGTCTCCGTCAATCCGAAGGAGGAATAGATAGCGCTCCCGCCGGCACCGTCTTTGGGATGGGAAACCCGGTGCGGAAGCAGTCCGTCCAGCCCTGCGGCGGACAGCCTGGTTGCCAGTTCCGGGGTGTACTCCTCCACCACCAGCAGATCCACGTGCCGGTCGCGGACCAGGGCAACGATGTCGTTTGCGTGGGCACCACCCACCTCCGCATTGATGGTCATGGCAACGAGCGTAGTCGTGGTTCCAGCAGCTTCGGCGGCAGGTTGCCGGATGTCCAGCGGGAAGAGCCAGAACGACTGGCATCCGATCAGGACCAGTACCAGCACACCCTGCCAGCGGCTCCGTCCCAGGAAAGCCAGGACCAGTGCTGCTGTTGCCGGCACCGCAAGCCACGGCGTAAAGGCCAGCAGCTGCACCACGAGGACAGGCCACTCCGCCGGCACAGCACGGAAGACCGACATCACCGCCACCGGCAGGGCGGCGGGAAGGAACAGCCACCTGGACACAGCGGCTGTGCGCGTCCCCCGGGCGGGGCGGGCGGAAGCTGTCATGAGGTGAGTCTAGGCAACGGCCTTCCCTGCGTCAGCCCCGCCGCCGAGAACTGCAGGAACTGGTCAGAACATGGTCAATAACCCAAGCGGCGGCACCGGGAGGTTTCCGGGCGGGGGAGCGCGCCACAGGCATGTTCCCCTGCCGGGAATGGCAATGGGCGCCGCGGAAATAGTAGACTCGAAAGTGGCTATGACCCGGCTATCACCGGTGAGCTTCCGGAAGAACGCGCGAAACCGCCTCCCAGGCGGCGAGCGTCAGTAGAACCGGACGGGTAAGCCCGTCACAGCAGTAATGAGAGGCCGGAGCAGTCACGTTCCCAAGGAACTGGCAGCGCCGGTAAGTGAGGTGGTACCGCGGTGAGCGTGGAGTCCTGAGGACATCACGGCAGCCGTCCTCGCATCCTGAACGGAACTGTCAGGCGCAAGCCGGCAGTTCGCCAAGCTCAACCCAGGATGTCGAGAATGACGTATTACCCCAAGGCCTCAGCCTCCACCAGTGGCACCTCTTCCAGCCGCAACGCGGGTGTGTCCGCCTCCGTGAAGTTCCCGGAAGTCGAAGAGCGCATCCTCAAATACTGGGACCAGGACGGCACTTTCCAGGCCAGCATCGACCAGCGCAGCGCGGACGCCCCCGGCGGTGAACCCGGCAGCAACGAATTCGTGTTTTACGACGGCCCGCCGTTCGCCAACGGCCTGCCGCACTACGGCCACCTGCTGACCGGTTACGCCAAGGACCTCGTGGGCCGCTACCAGACCCAGCGCGGCAAGCGCGTGGAGCGGCGCTTCGGCTGGGACACCCATGGGCTGCCGGCAGAGCTGGAAGCCATGAAGCAGCTGGGCATGACGGACAAAACCCAGATCGAAGCCATGGGCATCGACAAGTTCAATGACGCCTGCCGCGCCTCCGTGATGAAGTACGCGGACGAATGGCGCAGCTACGTCACCCGGCAGGCACGCTGGGTGGACTTTGACAACGACTACAAGACCCTCAATGTCGAGTACATGGAGTCGGTCCTCTGGGCGTTCAAGCAGCTCCATGAAAAGGGCCTGACCTATAACGGCTACCGTGTACTGCCGTACTGCTGGAAAGACGAAACCCCCCTTTCCAACCATGAACTGCGCATGGATGACGACGTCTACAAGAACCGCCAGGACCAGACCGTCACCGTGACCTTCCCCATCACCGCAGGGGAGTCCGAACTGTCCCGGCAGCTCGACGGCGTCCAGGCGCTCGCCTGGACCACCACGCCCTGGACCCTTCCCACCAACGCCGCGCTCGCCGTCGGCCCTTCCATCACCTACGCCGTACTGCCCGCGGGCCCGAACGGCATCAAGGCCGCCTCCGCCGACGCACCCGTCACCGGCAGCTTCCTGCTGGCTGCGGACCTGCTGGCCAGCTACGCCAAGGATCTGGGCTACGACGATTTCGAGGCAGCACAGGCCGCCGTCGTGTCCACCCACACGGGTGCGGAGCTGGAAGGCCTGGCATACCGGCCGCTGTGGCAGGACTTCGCCGACAACGAAAAATACGGCATGGAGAACGCCTGGCGGATCCTGGTGGCCGATTACGTGACCACCACGGACGGCACGGGCATCGTCCACCAGGCACCCGCCTACGGCGAGGATGACCAAAAGGTCTGCGAAGAGGCCGGCATCCCGGTGATCCTTTCGGTCGACGAGGGCGCCAAATTCCTCCCGCTCTTCAAGCACGGCGACCTGCACGACATCGTGGGACTGCAGGTCTTTGAAGCCAACAAGCCGATCACCCAGGTGCTGCGCGCCCAGGGCCGCCTGGTCCGCCAGGCCAGCTACGAGCACAGCTACCCGCACTGCTGGCGGTGCCGCAACCCGCTGATCTACCGGGCCGTGTCCTCCTGGTACGTGGAGGTCACCAAGTTCAAGGACCGGATGTCCGAGCTGAACCAGGAGATCAACTGGATCCCCGGCAACGTCAAGGACGGCCAGTTCGGCAAGTGGCTGGAGAACGCCCGCGACTGGTCCATCAGCCGCAACCGCTACTGGGGCAGCCCCATCCCTGTGTGGCAGTCCAGCGACCCCGAATACCCCCGCACGGACGTGTACGGTTCAATCGCCGAGATCGAGGCGGACTTTGGCCGGCTCCCGCTGAACAAGGACGGCCAGGTTGACCTGCACCGGCCGTTCATCGACGAACTGACCCGGCCAAACCCGGACGATCCCCGCACGCCCGAAGAGGGCCAGTCGGTGATGCGCCGCGTGGAGGACGTGCTGGACGTCTGGTTCGACTCCGGCTCCATGCCGTACGGCCAAGTGCACTACCCGTTCCAGAACGAAGCCTGGTTTGATACCCACAACCCTGCCGACTTCATCGTGGAGTACATCGGCCAGACCCGCGGCTGGTTCTACATGCTGCACATCCTTTCCACGGCCCTGTTCGACCGGCCGGCCTTCCGCAACGTCATCAGCCACGGCATCGTGCTGGGCTCGGACGGGCAGAAGATGTCCAAGAGCCTGCGCAACTACCCGGACGTTTCCGAGGTGCTGGACCGCGACGGCTCGGACGCCATGCGGTGGTTCCTGATGTCCAGCCCCATCCTCCGGGGCGGCAACCTGGTGGTCACCGAGCAGGGAATCCGCGACGGCGTCCGGCAGGTCATCCTGCCGCTGTGGAACGTGTACAGCTTCTTCGCGCTCTACACCAACGCTGCGAATGGCGGCGAAGGCTATGAAGCGAAGCTGCGCTACGACGGCTATGCCGACACGCTGGACCAGTACCTGCTGGCCAACACCGGTGACCTGGTGCAGAACATGACCGCCCAGCTGGACACCTACGACATCTCCGGGGCCTGCGATGAACTGCGCACCTACCTGGACATGCTCACCAACTGGTACGTCCGCCGCAGCCGCCAGCGGTTCTTCGACGAAGACCAGGACGCCTTCGACGCCCTGTTCACCGCACTGGAAACTGTTACCCGCGTAGCGGCGTCCCTCCTGCCGCTGGTCTCCGAGGAAATCTGGCGTGGGCTCACGGGCGGCCGCTCTGTGCACCTGGCCGACTGGCCGGATGCGGACCTGTTCCAGGCCAACCCGGACTTGGTGCAGGCCATGGACAAGGTCCAGCAGATTTGCTCCACCGGTTCCTCGCTCCGCAAGGCAGCGAACCTCCGCGTCCGCCTGCCGCTGCAGGAACTCACGGTAGTGGCACCCGGTGCTGACGCGCTGGGCGGTTTCGCCGCCGTCGTGGCCGATGAGCTGAACCTCCGCTCGGTCCGCCTGCTGGACGCAGCCACGGCCTCCCCGGAGGAGTTCGGGATCCAGCAGAAGCTGGTGGTCAATGCCCGCGCTGCCGGTCCGCGCTTGGGCAAAAACGTCCAGGCAGCCATCAAGGGCGCCAAGTCAGGTGACTGGTCAGTGGATGATGACGGCGTGGTCACCGCAGGCGGGCTCCAGCTGGAACCGCAGGAGTACACGCTGGAGACAGTAGTGGCAGAGTCTGAGGGCGGCAGCGCCACTGCATCGTCTGCTGTCGCAGTATTGCCCGGCGGCGGGTTCGTGGTCCTCAACACCGAGGTCACCCCGGAGCTGGAGGCCGAAGGCCTGGCCCGTGACATGGTCCGCTCCATCCAGCAGGCCCGCAAGGATGCCGGACTGAATGTGAGCGACCGGATCCGGACCAGCATCACGGCTGCGCAGGATGTTGTGGACGCCTTGAAAGCCCATGAAAGCCTCATTGTCAGCGAAACCCTCACCGTGGAGCTCGGTTTGCATTCCAGCGGCGATGGCACGGAGCTGCAGATCGCCGTCGAAAAAGTAGAGGCATAATCCATGACTGACGAATTTTCCGTAGAGAGCGTCTACGCCGAACTGCTGGGACGGGCGCCGGAAAACAAGATGGAACCGCGGCTTGCCCCGCTGTTCCGGGCGATGGACGTGCTGGGGGAGCCGAACAAGGCCTTCCCGATCATCCACGTCACCGGAACCAACGGCAAGACGTCCACCGCCCGCATGATCGAATCGGTCCTGCGGGCCCACGGCCTGAGCACCGGGCGGTACACCAGCCCGCACCTGTCCAAGGTCACCGAACGGATCAGCATCGACGGGCGCCCGGTATCGGATGAGACGTTCGTCCGGATCTGGGACGAAATCCGCCCGTACCTGCAGATTGTGGACTCCGAGCTGGAGGCCGACGGGCAGCCACGCCTGACGTACTTCGAATGCCTCACCATCCTGGGCTTTGCCATCTTCGCCGACCAGCCCGTCAACGTGGCAGTCATTGAAGTGGGCCTGGGCGGCATCACGGATGCCACGAACGTGGGGGACGGGCAGGTCTCGGTGGTCACCCCCATCTCCCTGGACCACACTGACCTCCTCGGTGACACCACCGAGGACATCGCCTACGAAAAAGCCGGCATCATCAAGCCCGGCGGCTACCTCATCAGTGCCGCCCAGCCGCTTGACGCGGCCCAGGTCCTGCTGGAGAAGGCTAAGGACGTCGGCGTGCCCTTCAAGTTCGAGGGAGTTGAGTTCGGCGTCGAATCGCGGACCGTGGCGGTTGGCGGCCAGATGGTCACCATCCAGGGCATTGCGGGACGTTACCCGGATCTGCTCGTGCCGCTTCAC
This sequence comes from Arthrobacter sp. Hb9-2, assembly GCF_059091165.1. NCBI lineage: Bacteria > Bacillati > Actinomycetota > Actinomycetes > Micrococcales > Micrococcaceae > Arthrobacter > Arthrobacter sp. Hb9-2. The sequence continues at coordinate 28,339 of NZ_JBNHGJ010000043.1, forward strand.
GGCGCCCACCAGGCGCAGAATGCGGCAGTGGCAGTGGCTGCGCTCGAAGCGTTCTTCGGCGGTGAAAAGGAACTCGGATTCGACGTGCTGCAGGAAGGCTTCGCCGAGGTCACCTCCCCGGGACGGCTTGAGGTGGTGCGCACCGCACCCACCATTGTGGTTGACGCTGCACACAACCCCGACGGCGTCAAAGTGTCCGCGGCTGCCCTCCAGGAGGCCTTCACCTTCACCAGGCTGGTCCCGGTGGTGGGAATCCTGAAGGAGAAGGACGCCGAGGAGATCCTCCGCCAGCTCAAGGAATCCTTGGGCGGCATGGCTGAGGAGTACTGCTTCACCCAGTCGAACTCCCCGCGCGCCGTCCCGGCAGCCGAACTCGCCGAACTTGCCATCGACCTCGGTTTCGGCGAGGACAACGTGCACGTCGCGGAGAAACTCGACGACGCCCTCGAATGGGCAGTTGAACGCGCCGAAGCAAACGATGACCTTTCCGGCGGCGTGCTTGTAACCGGCTCCATCACCCTGGTGGCCGAGGCACGCATCCTGCTGGGCAAGACGGAGGCCTAGGCGATGGCCAAACTGACCAAAGCCCAGCGCGAATGGCGGCCGGGCATGCCCAAGAAGCGGCGTTCCACCAAGGTGATGTTCGCTTCCACGGTGCTGCTCCTGGAAGCCTTCGTGATGTTTTTCGCCACCCTTGCGGTGTTCGGCCTGCGCCGCGGAGAGTTCCCGCCGGCGTTGATCCTCGGCGTGGGCATCGCCCTGAGCGTCGTGATGATCGTGGCCTGCGCCTTCCTCACCAAGCCCTGGGGCATCGGGCTCGGGTGGATCCTGCAGCTCGTCCTGATCCTCACCGGCATTTTCGAGCCCGCCATGTTCCTGGTGGGCGGCCTGTTCGCACTGGCCTGGTGGTACGGAATCCGCACCGGAATCCGGTTGGACCGGGAAGCCGGCGAGCGGGCCCGCGAGCAGGTCAAGTGGGAAGCAGCCCATCCGGACCAGGCTGCCGGGCCGGGCCAGCAGCCGCAGTCCCCGTAGACTTGATCCGAAATCCGTTACCAACGCATTGGAGCAGTTGTGACTACTGAGCGCACACTCGTCCTGATCAAGCCCGACGGCGTCGCCCGCAACCTTACCGGGGCAATCCTGGCCCGTATCGAAGCCAAGGGCTACACCCTGGCCGAGCTGAAGAAGGTCGACGCGTCCCGTGAGCTGCTGGAGCAGCACTACGAGGAGCACGTCGGCAAGCCCTTCTACGAGCCCCTGGTGGAATTTATGCTCTCCGGGCCGGTAGTGGCAGCCATTTTCGAAGGCCACCGCGTCATTGAAGGCTTCCGTTCCCTGGCAGGAACCACCGACCCCACCACGGCAGCCCCAGGCACCATCCGCGGCGACTTTGGCCGCGACTGGGGCGTGAAGGTCCAGCAGAACCTGGTCCACGGCTCCGACTCCACCGATTCCGCCGACCGCGAGATCAAAATCTGGTTCCAGGCGTAGCTTCACCTGCACGACAGATAAGGCCGATGTTCTTCACGAACATCGGCCTTATCTGTCACTTCACGGGAGGCGGCTTTAGAAGCCCGAGGTTCCGGCGAAAACCTGGATGAAGGCGAAGAAGATGGTGGCGATGACGGCCACGTAAAGCAACGCGGTGATGATCCAGCCCGAGTCGCCCAGCATGCGGGCGGTGTTTTCCGGCATGGGGATCACCCCTGCCGTGACGTTCCGGATGGTCACCCAGACGAACAGGGGAATCATGGCCGCCCAGACAATCATGCAGAACGGGCAGAGGATGCGGATGTCGTAGAGGGCCTGCGACCACAGCCACACCACGAAGGTGAAACCAAGGGTGACCCCCGCCTGCAGGCCCAGCCAGTACCAGCGGGCAAAGGTTGCTCCGGCGAGTAGTGCCATACCAACGGTGATGACGACGGCAAAGGCCACGATGCCGATAAACATGTTCGGGAAGCCGAACAGCGAGCTCTGCCACGTTTTCATCACGTCACCACAGGAAATCCAAGGGTTCACGTCGCACACCGTGGTGTGGTTGGGATCCTGGAGCACCGCGAGCTTTTCCAGCACCAGGGTTCCGGAGGCGAGCCAGCCGATGGCGCCCGTGATCACCAGCAGCCAGCCGAAGGGCCGGTTACGGGTCATCGCCGGGACGGTTCCTGCTATCCTGCCGGCGGGGTCGCGGTCCTGGTTCAGGCTCCGTTCCTGGGCAGGGGTGCCGCTGAGGGGGGAGATGCTGGGCATTGGTGTGGCGTCCTTTTCATCCGGTGCTCCTTGCCTGATTGTAACGCCGGAGGCTGAAAGGACCGTCCAGACGAGGGGAAGGGGCCAGCGCGTTTGGTGCTGCCTCCGCCGTGATTTAGTCCGGGTATGAGAGAATGAACGTGGCTGGAAGACGATCCACATTCGGACTCCGGTCCGGTGGCTTGTTCCCAAGACCGCCAATGACGAGCAGGGCAGGCATCGGTCTCACCGACGCAGTCTCCCGCGACTCCATTGAGCGGCACCTGGTTGTGGCACGTAGAACAACGGGTTTCAGAACATCCCGCCGGCCCCCACGGGCTGCCGCACCCCACTGCCGGTGCGAACCTGGGGGTATCCACTTGACTTCTGTCAACGCCTGCGGGTTTTGACAATATGTGCCCCAATGGGTGCCGGATGTGGCGGTACGTCAGGGGCAGGAGTGTTGCCACATATGGATAATGAACAAGTTTCAGCCGTTAACAACGAAGCAGCGGCCGCAGAGGCAGACGCTGCACCCAAAAAGGCCACGAGGACGCGCCGGAAGGCTGTGCCCAAGGCCGACGCCCTGATCCCGGAGGCAGACGTCACCGGCGCCGGCACTTCGGAAGGCGCCCCGGCCAGCGTCGATGCTTCGGAAGCCACCGCTGCCGCTGCTGCCGATCCCGGCGTCCCCGAGGCCAAAGCCCCCGTCCGGCGCACCCGTGCCCGGAAGAAGGCTGACACCGCCGAACCGCTCCCGGCTTTCGCCCCAGAGCTAGGATCCCCAGAGGCAGAATCCGCAGTGGCAGAACCGGAAGCAGAATCCGGCGTCGAGGCCACTGCCGGTGCAGGCGCAGACACTCCTGAGGTACCGGCCGTGGAGCCCGCCGTCGGGGCCGCCGAAACGAAGCCCGTCCGCCGCCGTCGGGTCGCCACCCGGAAGACCTCCGCACCTGCCGCCGAAGCGGAACCGGCGGATCAAGCAGCCGAAATCCCGCCTGCCGAAGAGGCCAGCGTCCTTCCGGCCGGGATGCCCGAAGCGGTTGCCGCTGCTGCCGTCCCGGCAGCAGCAGGTACTGCTGAGGTACCAGCAGCCGATGCGGCTTCACCGGTGGAAACCACCGAAGAAGAGGCCACCGAAGAAGAGGCTTCCGAAGAACCAGCGTCGGCCGGGCAGGCGCAAGCGGCTCCTTCCAGCCCCTTCGGCACCCTGTTCATGGAACCGGCGTCTCCCACCTCCGTGCTGTTCCAGGCACCGGACCTGAGCACCGTGGTGCGTCCGGTTCCCGCCGCTGTTGAAGAAGCAGGCGAGGACGACGCCGATGAGATCGATTCGGAGGACGCGGGCCGCCGCAGGCGCCGGGGCCGCGGACGCCGCGGACGCAGCCGCGCCGGTGAGCGTGAAGCTGACGCCGAGCTTGAAGGCGGCGAAAGTGCCGACGTTGATGCCTCCGACGACGCCGACGAGGAGTCTGCGGGGCAGGTGGAAGAAGGCGTGACGTCCCGTCGCCGCCGTCGCCGCCGCCGCGGGGACCAGGACCTTGAGCTGACCGGCGGCGGGGATGACGATCCGCCCAACACCGTCACCCGCGTCCGCGCTCCGAGGCCGGTCACCGAACCCGCCGTCAACAACCGCGTGACCAGCGTGAAGGGCTCCACCCGCCTGGAGGCGAAGAAGCAGCGCCGGCGCGAGTCCCGCGACACCGGCCGCCGCCGCACCGTCATCACCGAAGCCGAGTTCCTGGCACGCCGTGAGTCCGTTGACCGGCAGATGATCGTGCGCCAGCGCGACGACAGAATCCAGATCGCCGTCCTCGAAGACGGTGTCCTGGCCGAGCACTTCGTATCAAAGACCCAGCAGGATTCCCTGATCGGCAACGTGTACCTGGGCAAGGTCCAGAACGTGCTGCCCTCCATGGAAGCCGCCTTCGTGGACATCGGACGCGGCCGCAACGCCGTCCTGTACGCCGGCGAGGTGAACTGGGAAGCGGTGAACCTCGAGGGCAAGCAGCGGCGCATCGAAAACGCCCTCAAGTCCGGCGACACCGTCCTGGTCCAGGTGACCAAGGACCCCGTGGGACACAAGGGCGCACGCCTGACCAGCCAGATCTCGCTGCCTGGCCGCTACCTGGTGTACGTGCCCGGCGGTTCCATGACCGGCATTTCGCGCAAGCTGCCCGACGTCGAACGCAACCGCCTCAAGCGCATCCTCAAGGACCGCCTCCCGGAGCAAGCCGGCGTCATCGTCCGCACCGCAGCCGAAGGCGCTTCCGAGGAAGAGCTGACGCACGATATCAACCGGCTGCGCGCGCAGTGGGAGGGCATCGAGAGCCAGTCGAAGTCCACGAAGATCCTTGCCCCTGAATTGCTCTACGGCGAACCGGACCTCACCATCAAGGTGGTCCGCGACGTCTTCAACGAGGACTTCTCCAAGCTGATCGTCTCGGGCGAGGAAGCGTGGGACACCATCGAGGCCTACGTTACGTACGTAGCGCCGGACCTGGTGGGCCGCCTTGAGAAGTGGACCAAGGACCAGGACATCTTCGCTGCCTGGCGCATCGACGAGCAGATTCACAAGGCGCTCGAACGCAAGGTCTTCCTGCCCTCCGGCGGTTCGCTGGTGATTGACCGCACCGAGGCGATGACCGTAGTGGACGTCAACACCGGCAAGTTCACGGGCAGCGGCGGCAACCTCGAAGAGACGGTGACCAAAAACAACCTTGAGGCTGCGGAAGAAGTTGTCCGCCAGCTCCGCCTCCGCGATATCGGCGGCATTATCGTCATCGACTTC
>NZ_JBNHGJ010000044.1:0-33304 GCF_059091165.1 Arthrobacter sp. Hb9-2
TCATCCTCGCCAAAACCGTCAAGGGCTACGGACTCGGACCCCACTTCGAGGGCCGCAACGCGACCCACCAAATGAAGAAACTCACCCTGGACGACCTGAAGAAGTTCCGCGACCACCTGCGGATCCCCATCACGGACGAACAGCTCGAAAAAGACCCGTACCAGCCGCCGTACTACCACCCCGGCACGGACGCCCCGGAAATCCAGTACATGATGGAGCGCCGCGCTGCCCTGGGCGGTTCGGTCCCGGAACGCCGGTCCAAGCACGCCGAGATCACCTTGCCGGACGCGAAGTCCTACGAGGTGGCCAAGCGCGGTTCGGGCAAGCAGCAGGCCGCCACCACCATGGCCTTCGTGCGTTTGCTCAAGGACCTGATGCGGGACAAGGAGTTCGGCAAGCACATCGCCCCGATCATCCCAGATGAGGCGCGCACGTTCGGTATGGATGCGTTCTTCCCCACCGCGAAGATCTACAACCCCAAGGGCCAGAACTACCTGTCCGTGGACCGGGACCTGGTCCTGGCCTACAAGGAGTCCGCGCAGGGCCAGCTGATCCACCCCGGGATCAATGAAGCCGGCGCCGTGGCAGCGTTCACCGCCGCCGGAACCGCCTACGCCACCCACGGCGTACCCCTGGTCCCGGTCTACGTGTTCTACTCCATGTTCGGCTTCCAGCGCACCGGCGACGCCTTCTGGGCAGCAGCAGACCAAATGACCCGCGGCTTCATCATCGGCGCCACCGCAGGACGGACCACCCTCACCGGCGAAGGCCTCCAGCACGCCGACGGCCACTCCCCCCTGCTCGCCTCCACCAACCCCGCAGTGGTCACCTACGACCCCGCCTACGGCTACGAAATGGGCCACATCATCCGCGACGGCCTCGAGCGCATGTACGGGGAGCACTCCGAAGGAGACAAAACAGACCGGAACCTCATGTACTACCTCACCGTGTACAACGAGCCGATCATCCAGCCGGCCGAGCCGGAGGAACTGGACGTCGAGGGTGTCATCAAGGGCATCTACCTGCTCGCCCCGGCAAAGATCGACGGTCCCCGGACCCAAATCCTCGCCTCCGGCGTGTCGGTGCCGTGGGCACTTGAGGCCCAGCAGCTCCTTGCCGATGACTGGGGCGTTTCCGCAGACGTCTGGTCCGTCACGTCCTGGAACGAACTGCGCCGCGACGGCCTCGCCGCCGAAGAGGAAGCCTTCCTCAACCCCGGCGAACCCGCCCGCGTCCCCTTCGTCACCCGGCAGCTCGAAGGAGCCACCGGCCCCGTCGTGGCAGTGTCGGACTATATGAAGGCAGTCCCGGACCAGATCCGCCAGTTCGTACCCAACGAATTCGCCACCCTCGGCGCCGACGGCTTCGGCTTCTCCGACACCCGCGCCGCAGCCCGCCGCTTCTTCAAGATCGACATCCACTCCATCGTGGTCCGGTCACTGGAGATGCTGGCCCGCCGCGGCGAGGTTGACCAGCAGGCACCGGCCAAAGCAATCGACAAGTACCGGCTGCACAACGTCAACGCAGGCTCCACCGGCAACGCCGGAGGCGAGTCCTAGGACACGCAGGTAACCTGCGGCGATCCCGCGAAGTGCTGACGACGGCGGCTCCCACCGAAAGGCGGGGGCCGCCGTCGTCCGTTGTGCGGCGGGAGCCCTGTGTGACGCACGACTGACGGGATTGTAGCCTTTGCACAAATGGAGCTTGCCGGGCAGTGGCCGTATGCTCGAAGAATGCCAGCACCAGCCGCCCCGTCCGCGAAGCGCAAACCGTCCACGCCGAGGGTCACGCCGGAGAAGTCCGAAACCCTCAAAAAGCTGCGGGCAAACGTGGGCCAGCTGTCCACCACTACCATGCGGGAGCTGGAGAAATCCCTGCCCTGGTACAGCCGGCTCAGCTCGGATGAACGCTCTGCCCTCGGCATGGTGGCCCAGAACGGCATCGCAGCGTTTGTGACCTGGTATGAACGCCCAAGTTCTCCGTCCTGGATCCTTACCGACGTATTCGGGACAGCCCCGACGGAACTCACCCGGTCCATCAGCCTGCAAAAAGCGCTGCAGCTGATCCGGATCGTGGTGGAGGTGGTGGAAGACCAGGTACCGGTCATCGCCCCGGAGGCTGACCAGCCGTCCCTTCGCGAGGCGGTCCTCCGCTACTCCCGCGAGGTGGCGTTCGCCGCAGCCGACGTTTATGCGCGGGCCGCCGAATCCCGCGGCTCCTGGGACACCCGCCTGGAGGCGCTCATCGTCGATGCCATCCTTCGCGGCGAAAACACTGACGCTTTGCGCTCCAGGATCGCAGCCCTGGGCTGGAAGGCGCAGGAACGGTTTACCGTGATGGTGGGCAACTCCCCCTCCGAACCCAGCGCCAGCTACGTCAGCGAACTGCGGCGGATGGCAGGCCGCTACGCCGAGGACGCCCTGGTGGGCATCCAGGGCGATCGCCTGATCCTGATCCTGGGCGGCGTGTCGGACCGGGAAACCGCCTACGTGAAGCTCAGCGACATGTTCGCTCCGGGCCCCGTGGTGTACGGGGCCGAAGCAGGCTCGCTGCTCGAGGCCAGCAGTTCAGCGCAATCTGCCTTCGCCGGCCTGACGGCGGCCAGGGCCTGGCCGTCCGCCCCCCGGCCTGTTGCAGCCGACGACCTCCTGCCTGAGCGCGTGATCTCAGGCGATGACGCCGCCCGCCGCTCGCTGATCAAGAACATCTACCGCCCGCTAGTGGCGGCGTCCAACGGGCTGGTGGAAACCCTTGGGACGTACCTGGAACTCGGCCACTCCCTTGAGGCAACGGCCCGCGAACTCTTTGTCCACGCCAACACCGTCAGGTACCGGCTGAAGCGGGTCTGCGACGTCACGGGCTGGGATCCGCTCCTCCCCAGGGAGGCTTTTGTCCTCCAGGCCGCGCTTGTGGTGGGCCGTCTCTCCGCCCCGCCCAAAGCCGCCGTCGAGCGTCACCCGGCGCGGAACCAGCCCTGAGGCGTTGTAGACTTCCTACAACCTGACCCCGTGAGCTTGGTGCGGACAAACACCGCTGGATCACACAGTAATTTGGAAAGCTGGTTACGTGCTTGCAATAGTCTGCCCTGGACAGGGCTCACAAACCCCGGGTTTTCTGGCCCCCTGGCTTGAACTGCCCCCGGTGGCAGGCCAACTGGCCTCCCTGAGCGACATCGCAGGCATCGACCTGATCGCCCATGGGACCACCTCCGACGAAGAAACCATCAAGGACACTGCCGTGGCGCAGCCCTTGATTGTTGCAGCCGGGCTGGTAGCCGCGGCTTCCCTCTTCGACGTCGAGCTCAGCTCCCTGCCGGTAGTTCTCGCGGGCCATTCCGTGGGGGAAATCACCGCTTCCGCCCTTGCCGGCGTCCTGACGGAGCAGGAAGCCATGACCTTCGTTCGGGAGCGTGCCAACAGCATGGCCGCGGCCGCGTCCGTCACGCCTACCGGCATGAGTGCCGTCGTGGGCGGCGACCCGGCCGAGGTGCTGGCCGCCATCGAAGCAGCCGGCGCCACCCCTGCAAACGTCAACGGCGCGGGCCAGACCGTGGCTGCAGGAACCTTCGAACAGCTGAAGGCCCTCGCCGACAACCCGCCCGCGAAAGCGCGTGTCATCCCGCTGAAGGTGGCCGGCGCGTTCCACACCAGCCACATGTCACCTGCGGTCAGCGCCCTCAAGACGCTGGAGCCGGAGCTGAAGCCGCAGGCACCGAAGGTGCCCCTGCTGTCCAATTACGACGGCGGGGAAGTCACCGACGGCCCTGCCGCCGTCGACAGCCTGATCGCCCAGGTTTCCCGCCCGGTCCGCTGGGACCTGTGCATGGAAAACATGGTCCAGCGCGGTGTCACCGGAGTCATCGAACTTGCCCCTGCCGGGACCCTTGCCGGCCTCGCCAAGCGCGGCATGCCCGGCGTAAAGACCGTTGCGGTCAAGACCCCCGATGATCTTTCCGCCGCCCTGGCGTTGTTCGCAGAACTGGAGGGCAACGCATGAGCGTTCCCACGCTGAAACAGGCACCCCTCCAGGAACACACGCGGATCCTCGGGATCGGCGCCTACCGGCCCGACATCATCGTCACCAACGAGGACGTCTGCCAGTGGATCGACTCCTCGGATGAATGGATCCGCCAGCGGACCGGAATCGTGACCCGCCACCGCGCCGCAGCTGACGTCAGCGTGATCGACATGGCCGAGGGCGCTGCCCGCGAAGCCATGGAAAAGGCCGAGATTGAAGCATCGGACCTCGGCGCTGTCATTGTCTCCACGGTCACGCACCCCTACGCGACGCCGTCAGCCGCCGCCAGCCTGGCTGACCGCATCGGCGCCACGCCCGCACCTGCCTTTGACATCTCCGCAGCCTGTGCCGGCTACTGCTACGGGATCGCCCAGGGCGACGCCCTCGTCCGTTCAGGCACCGCAAAGTACGTCCTGGTGGTTGGCGCGGAGAAGCTCTCCGACGTCATCGACAACCGGGAACGCACCATCTCCTTCCTGCTCGGGGACGGGGCCGGCGCCGTCGTCATCGGCCCGTCCGATACTCCCGGAATCGCACCCTCAGTCTGGGGATCCGACGGCAGCAAGTGGGATGCCATCGGGATGACCCGCTCCATGCTCGACGTCCGCGACCTCGGCATGGCTGCCCGGCAGTCAGACTCCACCGGCGACCTTGCCTTGCTCGAAGAAGCCCAGGAGCTCTATCCCACCCTGCGGCAGGACGGCCAGACAGTATTCCGCTGGGCCGTATGGGAAATGGCGAAGGTGGCCCAGCAGGCCCTCGAAGCCGCCGGGGTACAGGCCGAAGACCTCGTGGCCTTTATCCCCCACCAGGCCAACATGCGCATCATCGACGAGATGGTCAAGAAGCTCAAGCTGCCCGAGACGGTTACAGTGGCACGGGACATCGCCGATGCAGGGAACACCTCTGCAGCGTCCATCCCGTTGGCCACCCACCGCCTGTTGTCGGAAAAGCCGGAGCTCAGCGGCGGGCTCGCCCTCCAGATCGGCTTCGGCGCCGGGCTGGTCTTCGGCGCCCAGGTAGTTGTCCTTCCCTAGAAACGCCCCCAACAGGCCGCAACCGCGTCCTGAACCATTCCCGGCAGTCCTGCCGGCAATTCAAGAAAAGGAGCCATCAATGGCTAGCAACGAAGAGATCCTGGCCGGACTGGCTGAAATCGTCAACGAAGAAACCGGACTGGCCCCCGAGGCTGTCGAGCTGGACAAGTCCTTCACCGAGGACTTGGACATCGACTCCATCTCCATGATGACCATCGTGGTCAACGCCGAAGAAAAGTTCGGCGTGCGCATCCCGGACGAAGAGGTCAAGAACCTCAAGACCGTCGGTGACGCCGTCAGCTTCATTGCCGGAGCACAGGCCTAGTCAACGCTTCGCCGTTTATCGGCATGGCGGGCTGCCGGTCCGGGACGACCGGACCGGCAGCCCGCCGCATTTTCCGGCACCTTTCCCCCGATGAAAGACGCCGACCATCAATACGCGGGACCCTCCGGAAAGCCGGAGCCGGATTCCCACCGACAGAGAGTGATCCCATGACACGCAAAGTAGTCATTACCGGTCTGGGTGCCACCACGCCCATTGGCGGCGATGTACCCACGATGTGGAACAACGCGCTGAAGGGGGTCTCCGGTGCCCGCACTTTGGAGGACGACTGGGTTGCCAAGTACGAGCTTCCCGTCCACTTCGCCGCCCGGTGCAGCACCCCCGCCACTGACGCGCTCAGCCGCGTCGAAGCCAAGCGGATGGACCCCTCCACACAGTTCGGCGTCATCGCCGCCCGTGAGGCCTGGGCCGACTCCGGCATCACCGAGTTCGACAAGGACCGGCTGGCTGTTGCCTTCGCCACCGGCATCGGCGGAGTCTGGACCCTGCTGGATGCGTGGGACACGCTGAAGGAAAAGGGCCCGCGCCGTGTCCTCCCCATGACCGTTCCCATGCTGATGCCCAATGGCGTTGCCGCCGCCGTGAGCCTGGACCTCGGCGCCCGCGCCGGCGCCCACACCCCGGTTTCCGCCTGCGCCTCCGGCACCGAAGCCCTGCACCTGGGCCTGGACCTGATCCGCTCGGGCAAGGCAGACGTTGTGATGTGCGGTGGCGCCGAAGCAGCCATCCATCCCATGCCCTTGGCGGCGTTCGCCTCCATGCAGGCCCTGTCCCGCCGCAATGACGACCCGCAGGGTGCCTCCCGCCCGTACGACCTCGGCCGCGACGGCTTTGTGATGGGTGAAGGCGCCGGTGCGCTGGTCCTCGAAGCCGAGGAACACGCCCTGGCCCGCGGTGCAAGGATCTACGGTGAACTGGCCGGCACCTCCGTGACGGCGGACGCTTACCACATCACTGCCCCGGACCCGGAAGGCCTGGGCGCTACCCGTGCACTTAAGGCGGCCATGTTCGACGGCCGCATCCAGGCCGAGGACGTAGTCCACGTCAACGCCCACGCCACGTCCACCCCCGTCGGAGACAAGCCTGAGTACACCGCGCTCCGCGCTGCACTCGGCAACCACATCGACAACGTCGCGGTTTCCGCAACGAAGTCCCAGATGGGTCACCTCCTGGGCGCCTCCGGTGCCGTCGAGGCTGTGCTCACGGTGCTGGCCGTATATGACCGGAAGGCGCCGGTCACCATCAACCTCGAGAACCAGGATCCGGAGATCCCGCTCGACGTGGTCACCTCCGCCCGGGACCTGCCGGCCGGCAACATCGTGGCCCTGAGCAACTCCTTCGGCTTCGGCGGACACAACGCCGTGGTGGCTGTGCGCAGCGTTTAGTTATTGCCCGGGTTTTGCCACCCGCATGCAAGAGGAGGCCCCGCCGGCTGGCGGGGCCTCCTCTTTTGCTATGGAGAATGGTTCCTGTGTCGCCCCTCCCCTGTAGGACTGACGACGGCGGCTGTGAGCTAAGCGGTCAGCCCACCTGGTGCAGCCAGCGGACGGGAGCGCCCTCGGCAGCGTGCCGGAAAGGTTCGAGCTCCTCGTCCCAGGCCTCGCCGAGCGCCAGGGACAACTCGTGGTAGACGGCGGCGGGGTCGCCTGCGCCCGACTCGTACGCGTAACGGATTCTGTCTTCAGAGACCATGATGTTGCCGTGGACATCGGTGACGGCGTGGAAGATGCCCAGTTCGGGCGTGTGCGACCAGCGTCCGCCGTCAACACCCTGGCTGGGTTCCTCGGTGACCTCATAGCGGAGGTGGGCCCAACCGCGCAGTGCGGATGCCAACTGGGCCCCCGTTCCAGGCGCACCCGTCCACGAAAGCTCCGCCCGGAACATTCCGGGCGCAGCAGGCTGAGGGGTCCACTCAAGATCCGTCCGCTTGTCCACGACGGACCCTATGGCCCACTCAACGTGAGGGCACAAAGCAGTTGGGGCTGAGTGAACAAACAGCACACCGCGGGTCAATGCAACAGACATTCCATCCTCCATAGCTCTAGGTACGTCTTCCCCAACGACCTCTGCCTGGATGGAACTGCTGTGCTCTGTTCTGCGGTGCAACTCCTTGCCACATATGCAGTTGTTCAGATTTAGCAGCGTCCGGACTTGCTGGTCCACAGGAAGCAAGGAGCTTCAAGCGGGACTTGAAAGTTGCCGGACGTGACTCTTATTGTGCCGTACGCCGCGTAATTACGCCAGTGCGATTAGCGATTGCGGTTCCCGCCCTGCGGCTACTCTTCGTTAGGCCCTGGGATGTGCCTGCTGATAACTTTTCCGCAGCCGGTCCACCGAGACATGGGTGTAGATCTGGGTGGTTGCGAGGCTGCTGTGGCCAAGGATTTCCTGCACGGCACGGAGATCGGCGCCGCCGTCCAACAGATGTGTCGCTGCCGAGTGGCGAAGGGCGTGCGGGCCCGACGCCGAGGTGTCCCCCAGGGCCTCGAGGAGTCCGTTGACCACCTCCCGGACCTGCCGCTGGTCCACGCGGCCGCCCCGGGAGCCCAGGAAAAGGGCGGGACCGCTGTTCTCCCTGGCGAGCAGCGGCCGGCCGCGCCGCAGCCAGTCGTCCAATGCCAGGGCCGCGGGAACGCCGTAGGGGACCGTGCGTTCCTTGTTGCCTTTTCCGATGACGCGCAGCGTGCGTCGGTCGGGGTCCAGGTCGTCGATGTCAAGCCCCGCCAACTCACCCACCCGGATTCCGGTGGCATAGAGCAGTTCGACGACGGCCCGGTTCCGGACAGGCAGCGGCTCGCCGCCGGCGGCGGCTTCTTCGAGGCCGGTCAGCAGCCGCGTCAGTTGTTGTGCCTGCAGGACCCCCGGCAGGTGGCGTTCCTTTTTGGGAGCCTTGAGCCGCAACGCCGGGTCCGAGGTGGTGCGCTCTTCCCTCAGGGCCCATGCAGTGAAGGCACGGACTGTGGCGGCCCGTCGGGCAAGGGTGGAGCGGGCCACACCGGCCTGGCTTTGCGTTCCCAGCCAGCGCCGGAGGGTTCCCAGCTCAAGGTCCTCCAGCCGGCCGGCACCTTCGGAAGCGGCGTGGGCCAGGAAGCTGCGCAAATCCCCAGAGTATGCACGCAAAGTGTGCGCCGATACGGCCCTCTCCCCCGCCAGGTAGCCCGAGAAGGCAGCTAATGCCTGGTCCAGCTCCCGCGGCAAATCCTTGTTTTCCACCCTCCTACTGTCTCAGGTGACGCCGCTGTTCAACGGACTGACACGGCACGGCACACCCGCCAGTGCGAGTCCTGCTTCCGGCTAAGCTCCCCCTATCAGGCCGTTGCCTTGCCCCGTTTCCAGCCGCCTCTTTCGGATACCGCCAGCCCAAGCAAGCCGAGCCGGCCCAGTCCCGCACGCACGGATTCCTGGCTCAGGCCCGCGACCGAGCACAGTTTCTCGACCGAGGTGGTGGAGCGCAGGGGCAGTGCATCCAGGAGGATCAGGTCTTCGAGGGTCAGCCCGTCCTGGACTTCGGCTCCAGCCTGGCGGGGCTGCGGCAGCCCGGCTCCGCTGGGCGCTGCGAGCTCTATAATCTCCGCGGCGTCGGTAACACAGACAGCACCGCCATCCCGGAGCAACCGGTGGCATCCCGCCGAATTGGCACTATGCACCGAACCGGGAACAGCCCCGACAGCACGGCCGAGCGTTTCGGCGTGATGGGCAGTGTTCAGCGCCCCGGACCGCCACCTGGCCTCCACCACCACCGTCACAGCGGACAGGGCCGCGATAAGGCGGTTCCGTTGAAGGAAGCGGTAACGGGTAGGCGCCGACCCGGGTGGAACCTCCGCGATCACCGCGCCCTGGTTGCAGACAGCGCGGAGGAGATCCTCATTGCCCGATGGGTAGAACCGGTCTACGCCACCGGCCATCACAGCAATGGTGGGTACGGCGCTGGTACCACCTGCCAGCGCGGCGCGGTGGGCGTGGGCGTCGATGCCGTAAGCACCGCCCGAGACGACGGTCAGGCCGCGCTGCGCCAACGAATATGCAATGTCTCCAGTCACCGAGGCACCATAGCTTGTGCTGTCCCGGGACCCGACCAGGGCGATGCATTTGTTTGCGCCGGGAAGCGGTTGTTCCTGTCCCCGCCACCACAGGCAGATCGGTTCCTGGATACCAAGGTCGGCCAGTTGCACAGGCCACAGCTCATCCGAGGGGATAATCAGCCTGCCTCCGAGCCTCGCCATCGTGGCCAGGTCCCGTTCCGGAGCGAGGTCTGGAATACGGGGCTGCCACCGTTTTAGGGATGCCGTCATCCCGGCCCAGCCGGTAGCGGAACCATTGTCCGCGAGCAGTGCGGTGATCTCCTGCTCCAGCGCAGGCCCGGCACCGGCCTCGCCGGTGGCTATCCGAAAGGCGTCCACTGCGCCACACACCTGCACGAGGGCCAGGCCTGCAGCATCCTGGGGCTCCATGAGCCGGGCAAGGGCGGCGCGGGAGAGCCTTTCTTGGTCCACTGCGTTCGCATTCATGGCGCGACCGCCGCTGCCTGCCGCAGGCCCAATGCCTGCCCAATATCGTCCACGTGGGGTCTTTCCCGGTGCCCAAGGTCTGCCAATGTCCACGCCAGACGCAGGACGCGGTCGTAGCCACGGGCCGTGAGGACACCCCGCTCCAGGGAATGGTCGAGGATACGGGTGGCGACAGGAGGCAGCCGAAGCTCGCCACGCAGGACGCGGCCCGGTACCTGCGAGTTCGTTTCCAGGCCGAAGGGCGCCAACCGTTCAAGCTGCCGCCCGCGTGCATTCCGGACCCGGGCGGCGACGGAAGCGGTATCCTCCTCCGCACCCCCCTGACCGAACTCCGCCAGGGAAACCCTTTCCACCTGCAACTGGATATCCACGCGGTCCAGGAGCGGGCCGGACATTCGCGCCAGATAGCGTCTGCGCATCACGGGCGTGCAAGTACAGTCCAGCCCTTTGCCGGACGCCTTGCCGCAGGGGCACGGGTTGGCCGCAAGGACGAGCTGGAACCGGGCAGGATAGGCTGCGGTCCCGGCGGAGCGGTGGATCACCAGCTC
This sequence comes from Arthrobacter sp. Hb9-2, assembly GCF_059091165.1. Lineage (NCBI taxonomy): Bacteria > Bacillati > Actinomycetota > Actinomycetes > Micrococcales > Micrococcaceae > Arthrobacter > Arthrobacter sp. Hb9-2. The sequence goes on from NZ_JBNHGJ010000044.1 coordinate 10,454, forward strand.
ACCGCTCTCCAACGGCTGGCGCAGGGCATCAAGCACCCGGCGCTCGTACTCCGGCGCCTCGTCAAGGAACAGCACGCCCCGGTGGGCACGGGAGGCGGCGCCGGGCCGGGGAAGGCCCGAGCCGCCGCCGATGATGGCTGCCGCCGTCGCGGAATGATGCGGACTTTCAAAGGGCGGCCGCCGCAGCAGTTGGACCGAAGACGAAGGCAGCCCGCAGAGCGAGTGGATGGCGGTGACTTCCATTGCCTCGTGGTCCGCGAGGTCTGGCAACAGCCCGGGAAGGCGCTCGGCGAGCATTGTTTTGCCTGCGCCCGGCGGACCGGTGAGGAGCAGGTGGTGCGCTCCGGCGGCGGCCACTTCGAGTGCCCGCCGGGCATCGCCCTGACCGGAGACATCCGCCATGTCCGGGTAAACCCCTGCGTCCTCCGGGCCATCGCAGGGGTGTTCAGGGTCCTCCGGTTCGAAGTCCAGCGCCAGTTCCTGCGGGTCCGCACCCGAGTCCAAAGCGAGCCGCGCAAGGGTGCGGTATCCCCTGACGTTCGCGCCGGGCACCAGCGCAGCTTCCGCCAGATTCGCCTGCGCCACGACAATGTCCGGAAATCCGGCTTGTACAGACGCCATAACGGCCGGAAGAATGCCCCGGACCGGGCGCAGCCTGCCATCCAGCCCCAGTTCGGCGATGAAGACCGTATTGCCGGTGGGTTTGATGTCGTTTGCGGCGCGGAGGACGGCCATGGTGACTGCCAGGTCGAAGCCTGAACCGCGCTTGGGGAGTGAGGCAGGAATGAGGTTTGCCGTGATCTTCCGGCGGCTGAGTGGGATTCCGGAATTCTTCGCGGCAGACCGGATGCGTTCCTTGGCTTCATTCAAGGAGGCGTCCGGCAGTCCGAGGAGCACAAAGGCGGGCAGGGTCTGGCCGATGTCAGCCTCAACCTCCACGATGTAGCCGTTCAGGCCCACCAAAGCGATGGAGTAGGTTCTTCCGAGGGCCACTCATCCCACCCCCTTGAGGTGCTCCACCAGGGGTTCGCCGCCGCCGTCGTCCACGACGGCGATCACGTCCACCCGCCGCAGCGGCATCCGCAACTCGCGGTCGCGGCACCATGCGGAGCCGAGCCGGTGCAGGCGGGCGAGTTTCTCCGGGCCCACCGCTTCGAAGGGGTGGCCGTAATCCAGGGAACGGCGGGTCTTTACTTCGGCAATAACCAAGACGTCGCCGTCGAGGGCCACAATGTCGATTTCGCCTTCGGTGCAGCGCCAGTTGCGCTCGACAACGAGCATGCCCAAGGACTCAAGAAAGCCGACGGCGACGTCCTCACCGTGCCGGCCCAACAGGTCTTTTGATTTCATTTCTACCTCCGCAACCAGCCTGTGGCAGCGTGATTGCGGAGGTAAGGGGGCTCATCGCGTATGTGAACCAATGGCCCCTGTGAAGGAGAAGTCGGTTGTGGAGGAAGAGTCCACCGCGGGGGTATCCGGCGTCCTGCCGGGAGCTACTGGCCCAGGTCAACGTCCTTGGGCATGGCCAGTTCCTCGTTGCGCGGCAGTTCTTCCACATTGACGTCCTTGAACGTCAGGACACGCACGCTCTTTACGAACCGCGCGGAACGGTACACATCCCAGACCCAGGCGTCCTGCAGCGTCAGGTCGAAGTAGACCTCGCCGTCCGCGCTGCGGGCCTGCAAGTCTACGTGGTTGGCCAGGTAGAAGCGCCGTTCGGTCTCGACAACGTAGCTGAACAGTCCGACGACGTCGCGGTATTCACGATAGAGCTGCAGCTCCATGTCGGTCTCATAGTTTTCAAGATCCTCAGCACTCATGAGTCCATCTTGCACCATGTCCGGCGCCGCTGGCGCCCGCGCCCGGCCGCAGTCAGTCTTCGATGCCGGCTTCGTCCTCGACGGTTTCGTCCCCGTCGGACAGCCCGCCCTCCAGCAGTTCCCCGCCGAGGAGACGCCAGCTGACACGGTGGTAGGGCGTAGGCCCTGCCGCGCGGAGGACATCCCGGTGCAGCACGGTGGCGTAGCCCTTGTTGACGTCCCATCCGAAGTCCGGGTACTCACCATGCAGCTGCCGCATCATCCGGTCCCGCTCCACCTTGGCGATGACGCTGGCGGCGGCAACGCTCAGGCACTGCATGTCTGCCTTGATCTTGGTGTGCACCGGGGCGTCGCAACCCGCTTCGAGCACGGGCTCGTCGAAAAGCGACAGCTGGCCTGCGGGCGAAAGCCAGTTGTGGCTGCCGTCAAGGAGCACGAGGTCGGGAGTGACTCCCGCGGCGAGAATCTCCTGCCAGGCCCGGGTTCCGGCAAGGCGCAGTGCAGCGATGATGCCGAGCGAATCAATCTCCTGCGCAGACGCGTGGCCCACCGCGGACGCAACACTCCACCTACGGACCAGTGGATCAAGCCGTTCCCGTTCCGCAGGGCTCAGCAGCTTACTGTCCTTCACGCCGGCAAGGGGCTTCTGGCGCTCCAGGTCCACAACTGCGATGCCGACGCTTACAGGACCGGCAAGTGCCCCGCGTCCCACCTCGTCGACGCCCGCCACCAGGCGCGCGCCCTGGGCCTTGAAGGTCCGTTCGTGCCTCAAGGTGGGCGCCTTCGCCGGGCGGGCGGGCACCTTCGTGGAACCGGCGCGTCCATTTGAGGCTCCCGCCTTCGCCGGGCCGGCTTTTCCGGTGCCGGCCTTTGCCGGGCTGGACTTCCCAGTGCCGGCACTTGCCGGGCTGGCATGAACTGCGGATGACATGGTCAGGGAGCCGTCGGTACGCTCCGGAACACGTCCGGGTAGTTGCCCAGGGTCGTGATGCGGCTCAGCGGCCAAGCGATGACCGCGGCTTTGCCTTCGAGGTCGGCGATGTCGATGAAACCGCCGTCGGAATCCATGTGCGCCCTGGAGTCAGCGGAATGGTTCCGGTTATCGCCCATCACCCACACCTTGCCTTCGGGGACAGTCACATCGAAGTTGCGTATCTGCGGGGTCTCAGCCGGGTTGACGTAGCTTTCGTTGATGGCCTTCCCGTTAATGGTCAGTTTACCGGCGTCGTCACAGCAGACCACGTGGTCCCCCGGCAGCCCGATGACCCTCTTGACCAGGTGCTGCTCGGAGTTGTCCGGCAGCAGGCCAACAAATGTCAAGCCGTCCTGGACCCAACTGAATGGTCCTTCGGGTTTTTCCTCGGCAGGCGGCAGCCAACCCTTGGTGTCGCGGAAGACCACCACATCGCCGCGGCTCAGCGAGAAGGGTTCAGGCACCAGGAGATTAACAAAGATCCGGTCATCGATGTCCAGGGTGCTGACCATGGACTCGGAGGGAATGAAGAACGCGCGGAACAGGAAGGTCTTGATGAGGAAGGAAAGCACCACCGCGATCACCACCACCGTAGCGATCTCCTTCAGCCAGGAAAGCACCTGGCTCCCGCCGGAGCTCTCGCTGGCCTTTGCAGCGGCACGGCTGCCCGCGGGCGCGGGAGCAGGCACCGCCCGACCCGCGGCGTCGGCCCGGGAATCCGAAGCGCCGTCGGGACGCGGTTCGGGTGTCCGCGCGTGGTTCTCGGGCATTTACTGTCCGTTCTCTGTTGAGGGTCCTGCCGCTGGCGGCCGAGGTACTTCTGCAAATCTATCAAGCGGCCAGATGATGTGGACCGGCCTGCCGATAACACGGTCCACCGGCACCATTCCCCCGCCGGGCGCACCCAGCAGGCTCCGGGAATCGGCTGACAACGACCGGTGGTCACCCAGCAGCCATAACCGCCCCTCCGGGACCTCTGCACTGAACTTCTGCGTGCTGGGGGCATCACCGGGAAATATGTATGGCTCGTCCAGCGGCTGCCCGTTAACGGTGATCCTGCCGTCGGCACCGCAGCAGACCACAGTGTCCCCCGGTAAGCCGATGACCCGTTTTACATACGTGGTGTCACTGCCGGTGAGGCCAAGCCATTGGGTTAGGGCGGACGCTGCGTCCGCCACGGGGCCCTTGCCGCTGTTCAGCGGCGCGAAGGTTCCCCGGCCGTCGAAGACCACGATGTCGCCCCGCCGGATGGATTCGGCCCGGAAATCTGTCCGGGACACCAGGATGCGGTCCCCGCCCTCAAGGACCGGCTCCATGGACTCGGACGGAATGAAGTAGACATCGAGCCACAGTGACCGGACCAACCCGCTGACTGCAATGGCGAGGACGAGGGCAAGGAACACAAAACGCCAGCCCGCTTTTCCGGGCTGGCGTTTTGTCTGGTCCATAAGTCCGTATCCTGGGCGCTGGTGCATGGCTCCGGCGCTGGCCGGATACGGCTGTGGCCCTGCCTTCGTAGGTCTGTAAAGGACTTACTTGGCGGTGCTGAAGTCGCGCTTTTCCTTGATCTTGGCAGCCTTACCGCGCAGTGCACGCATGTAGTAAAGCTTGGCGCGGCGCACGTCACCCTTGGTGACGAGCTCGATCTTTTCGATGATCGGGGAGTGCACCGGGAAGGTACGCTCCACGCCGACGCCGAAGGAAACCTTGCGGACCGTGAAGGTCTCGCGGATGCCGTCGCCCTGGCGGCCCAGGACGAAACCCTGGAAAACCTGGACACGGGTGTTCTTGCCTTCGATGATGTTCACGTGAACCTTGAGGGTGTCACCCGCGCGGAACTCGGGAACATCGGTGCGCAGCGAAGCTGCATCTACGGAATCGAGAATATGCATGATTTGCACTCCTGGTGAACGCCACAGGTCATTCACTTTGGGTCACGGCAGCCAAGCCCGGGCACTTGCAGCGCTACCGGAAATTTCTGCCGAAAGGTAAGTGTCCGTCCTCTTTCACTGATTGAAGAGGCCGGTTGTCTTGGCTGTTGGTTGCGCTCCCCCTGTGGCAGGTGCGGACCCAGCAGACACAAGGACTAATTTTGCCACAGTCGGGCACGTACAGCCAATTACCCACGATTACCACGGCGGAAACGGCGGGTCAGTGCGGCTGTTCCCCCGGCGCGTCCGGGCGGCGCAGCAGGCGGCCGTCGACGACATCGTAGCCCAGGTCCTGCAGGGCGGTGCGTTCGGCACGGGGCAGCTTCCCGGCGTCGAACGTTTCGAGCAGGTCCGGGCGGCGCTCCGCCGTCCGGCGGAACTGTTCGCTGCGCCGCCACTGCGCAATTTTGCCGTGGTTGCCGCTGAGCAGCACCGCCGGCACTTCACGCTCCCGCCAGATGGAAGGCTTGGTGTAGACGGGGTACTCCAGCAGCCCGTCGGAATGGGACTCCTCCACCAGCGACTCGGGGTTCCCCACGACGCCAGGCAGGAGGCGGCCGATGGCCTCGACCATGGCCAGGACGGCGACTTCCCCGCCGTTCAGGACGTAGTCGCCCAGGCTCACGGGGCGGACGATGAAGTGCTCGCGGGCCCACTCGATGACCCGCTCATCGATGCCCTCGTAACGACCACAGGCGAACGCGAGGTGCTCCTGTTCCGCCAACTCGTAGGCGAGGGCCTGGGTGAAGCGCTCCCCCGCCGGCGATGGAACGATCAGGACCGGCTTGCCCGCATCTTCCGGACGGTCCGCTGCGATGGATGAGAGCGCCTGCGCCCACGGTTCAGCCTTCATCACCATTCCGGCGCCGCCGCCGTAAGGCGTGTCATCCACTGTGCGGTGCTTGTCGGTGGTGAAGGTGCGGAGGTCGTGGACGCGCAGGTCCAGGATCCCGTCCTGGCGGGCCTTGCCGATCAGCGACAGTTCCAGCGGCGCCAGGTACTCCGGGAAGATGCTGACGACGTCGATCCGCATTTAGGCTTTGCCTTCAGTTTCCGGGGCGGCGTCCTGGTCCGAGTTGAGCTCGAACAGGCCTTCCGGCGGGGTGAGGAGGATGAAGCCTTCCTCAACGTTGACCTCGGGCACGATCTGCTCGACAAAGGGAACGAGGATCTCTTGCCCGTCAGGGGTCTTGACCAGCAGCAGGTCCTGCACGGGCATCGTGTTGAGCGCGGCAACCTTCCCGACCACGCGGGAACCGACCCGGGCTTCCAGGCCAACCAGCTCGTGTTCGTACCAGCCTTCGTCGTCGTCCTCGTCCAGCTCTTCGGTTTCAATGAAGAGCTTGGCACCGCGGAGGGTTTCCGCTTCATTGCGGGTCTCGATCCCGTCAAAGCCCAGCAGGAGGATGTCCTTGTTCCAGCGGGCGCTGTTGACAGTCAGCGGGCCAGCAGATGCCGGCTCAACCACAAATTCGGTGCCCGGCACAAACCGGTCCTCAGGGGCGTCGGTCAGGACCTGGACGGTAACTTCCCCGCGGATACCGTGGGGTTTGCCGATTCGTGCCACCTGGAGCTGCATGTGTTCCTCTGTCTTGGATGTGGTTGGCGGTGTTCTGCTGAAAGCACTCCGGCCCCTCCACCGTTGGTGGAGGGGCCGGAGCAAAAACTGATGTTGCTGAGCGCTCAGCGGCGGCGGTCGGTGTCGACGACGTCGACCCTTACCGGTTCGCCGCCGGCCAGGGCTGCCACAACGGTGCGCAGTGCGCGTGCCGTGCGGCCCTGGCGGCCGATCACCCGTCCGAGATCGTCCTGGTGGACCCGTACCTCGAGGGTGTCCCCGCGGCGGTTGCTCTTCGAGCTGACCTTGACGTCATCCGGGGAATCGACGATTCCCCGGACCAGGTGTTCCAGCGCTTCTGCCAGCAATTTACTCAGCCTCGGTGGTCTCTGCTTCGGCCGGTGCCTCGGCTGCGTCAGACTTGGATGCCTTCTTGGTGATGGCTTCCGGGATGATCACGGAACCCTTTTCCGGGGCAACGAAGGCTTCCTTCTGGGTCTTGGTCCGCAGGGTGCCTTCCTGGCCCGGGAGGCCCTTGAACTTCTGCCAGTCACCGGTGATCTTCAGGATCGCGGCAACCTGCTCGGACGGCTGGGCGCCGACGGACAGCCAGTACTGGGCACGCTCGGAGTTGACCTCGATGTATGAGGGCTCTTCGGTGGGGTGGTACTTGCCGATCTCCTCGATGGCGCGGCCGTCACGCTTGGTGCGTGAGTCTGCAACGACGATGCGGTAGTACGGTGCGCGCATTTTGCCAAAGCGCTTAAGGCGAATCTTTACGGCCACTTTTGTGGTCACTCCTGTTTCAGAAAAGGGGTGAACCCGGCGTTCTGCACCCGTGGGGCGGGCCGTACTTGCGGGTTCGAAGGACAGGATCCGGACGCGGAGAGAGGGGCCACGCAGATCGAGTACCTGTTTATTGTGCCAGATCAGCGCCGGGATTTCGACTTGACACGGCGGCGGCCGGAAGATGGCCGGGGCAGGCCGCTCAGGCGGACCAGACGTAGAGCCCCGTCCGTTCCGAATCGTCGACGCTGTTGGCCAGTTCAGCCAACTGCTGCACATAGGTCCGCGCGCGAGCGGCATCGAAGGGCATGTCGTCCTGGGCTGCCCACTGCCCGGCAACGTCATCCAGGATGTTGCCTTCGCCTTCGGTTTCGTACGAGAGCAGGTCGGCCAGGGCACGGACCATGGCCGGCGGGACGGCCAGCAGCGAATCGCTGGATACGTCCACCATGGTCAGTTCATAGTCGGCACCGCCGGCGTGCACGGCAGTTCCGGCGAGGTCACCGAGCTGTTCAACTTCGAAATCACTGATCCCCGCGATCCGGACAGCCTGGCCGGCCGGTGCACTGCCGCCTTCGTCCAGGACGCCGGCACGCTTAAGTGCGGCGTCGTGGGTGGCAACAAAGATCTCGGTGAAGCCCATGGGAAGTACCCTTCTTCCGTTGACGGTGGTGCCAGCCGGGAGCAATGCCTGCCACCCGGCCGTTCGGGTTCAGCCTAGTACGGGAACGCCCGGGTCAGCGGACAGCTACGCGGATCCGGTTGCGCCACGGATCCTCAAACCGCAGTTCGGCCCCGGTGTGGTGCGCCGGCAGGCCGGCGACCCTCAGTCGGTCTGCGAGCGCCCCGACGTCATCTCCGGACGGCACCTCGATGAGCACCTCGCCGAGGCCGAGCGTGTCCTTGCGGGGACCGGCGCCGCGGCTGTTCCAGACATTCATGGCCATGTGGTGGTGGTAGCCGCCGGCGGAGACAAACAAGGCCTGCCCGTGCCAGCCTGCGGTCTTTTCAAACCCGAGGATTCCCACATAGAAGTCGCGGGCCGACTGGACGTCGCCGACCTGGAGGTGGACGTGGCCCACTCCTGCCACACTTCCGCGCTGGCGCTGAAGGGACTCTTCAGTGAGGTGCTGCTCGAGGTACCGCTGGGGCGGCAGGGCCAGGCTGTCCATTACCACGTCGGCGCCGTTCCAGGACCAGTTGCTGCGGGGCCGGTCCCAATAGAGCTCGATGCCGTTGCCTTCAGGATCAGTGAAGTAGAAGGCCTCGCTGACGAGATGATCCGCGCTGCCCGTGAAGGAACGGGGTTCAAATTGGGCTGCGGTGGCAACGGTCGCGGCGAGGTCCGCCCGGTTCTCAAACAGCAGCGCGGTGTGGAAGAGGCCGGCTTCTCCCCTGCCCGGGAGGTTCAGACCCGGAGCGGGCGCGAGGTGCACGAGCGGTTTCTGCAACCGGCCGAGGTAGAGCCCGCCGTCCTGCTCAGCGACAACCTCAAGACCGAGGGCACGCTGGTAATAGTCCGTCATCACCTTCATGTCGCCCACCTTGAGCATTACGGTGCCCATGGCGAGGTCGGCAGGAAGAAGATCCTGGCTGGCGGCTTCTGCAGTCATTGAAAACTCCCGGTGCTTGGGCCCTTCGGATTGGGGCCTATGACAGTTAAAATTACTTGAAGCTTCAATTTAATCCAAGTGACTTGAAAGTCAGGCCGCTCCGGGCTTATCGGATGACGCGCCCTCCCAGCACGACGTGTGCCAGTTCGCCTACCGTTGCTGGAGCCTGCCGCGGGTCCTCCCGGCACAGCACGACGTCGGCGCGGGCACCCTCCTTAAGTCCGTCGGCTCCCAGCCACCTCCGGGCGCCCCAACAGGCAGCGTCGAGGGCAGCGGCCATTGGCAGGCCTGCGTGGTGAAGGGCAAGGATCTCATCGGCGATCCTGCCATGCCGGATGACGCTCCCGGCATCGGTGCCAGCATAGATCTGCACCCCTGCTTCATACGCCTCCAGCACCCGTTCCGCGCGGCGCTCCCACAGTGCCCGCATGTGTGCCGCGTACCGGGGGAACTTCGGTTCTGCCTGGGCTGCGATATCCGGAAACGTGGCGATGTTGATGAGAGTGGGCACGATGGGAACGCCCTGTTCGACGAACCTGGGGAGGTGCCGTGGCAGGAGCCCGGTGGCATGCTCGATGCAGTCGATCCCCGCGTCCAGCATCTGGTCCAGGGCCTCTTCGCCAAAGCAATGTGCGGTGATCCGGGCACCTTCGCCGTGCACCGCCTGCACAGCGTCCCTGACGGCGTCGGCCGGAAACGACGGCGCCAGGTCACCGGCGTCGCGGTCAATCCAGTCCCCGACGAGCTTGACCCAGCCGTCGCCGTCGCGGGCCTGTTTCCGGACAGCTTCCACCAGGCCGTCCGGTTCCACTTCCTCGGCGAGGCCCCGCAGATAGCGCCGGGTCCTGGCAACATGCCTGCCGGCGCGGACGAGTACGGGGGCGTTCCGGCTGCCCTGAAGGAACCGCGTGTCTGCTGGGGAACCTGCGTCCCTCACCAGCAGTGTTCCAGCGTCCAGGTCGGTTCCGGCCTGTTCCTCCGCAACTGCTGCCTCCACCGCGCCCCCGGGTCCAAGCCCGATGTGGCAGTGGGCATCCACGAACCCCGGCAGGACCCAGCCATCCAGCACGCGGCCCGCGGGTTGTTGCGGGCGCGTAAAGGTCAACACCCCGTCAACGGACCACAGGCCCCGCCGCTCGCTGTCCGGCCCCGCAAGCACCGGTCCGCTGAATTCGATGATCTCCGGCATTGGACTCCTTTTCCCGCCAGTCAGGCTAGCACCGGCCATGTGACAAGCCCCTCCCGAAAGGCTGTGGTAGCTTTCTTCCTGACCACACGGGTGCCCCTGCAGGGGCTGAGATCGGGCTGATGCAGCCTGCGACCGTTGAACCTGTCCGGGTAATTCCGGCGAAGGAAGTGAGTAATCCTTGAGTACACCCATTGCACCGTTAAGCCCTGCCCAGATTCCGTCCGGCGCGGCAGCGGAAGGCGGCCAGGACCAGGCTCCTGTCACGCAGTCGCTGAAGTCCCATTCCCTGGCCTTTGTCCACGATGAAGCATCCGGGATACGGGTGCCCGTTACGGAAATAGCCCTGGCACCTTCACCCAACGGCGACTCCAATGGTCCGTTCCGGATCTACCGAACTGCCGGCCCGGGGAGCGACCCCGTCCGCGGCCTGAACCCTTTCCGCTCGGCATGGATAGAAGCGCGCGGCGACACGGAAACCTATGGTGGCCGTGGACGGAACCTCCTCGACGACGGCCGCTCGGCTGTCCGCCGCGGTGCCGCCAGCGCGGAGTGGAAGGGCGCCCGTCCGGCGCCCCGCCGCGCCGTCGAAGGCCGGAAAGTGACACAAATGCACTACGCGCGGCAGGGCGTCATCACCCCCGAAATGCGCTTCGTGGCGCTGCGGGAGAACTGCGATGTGGAACTGGTCCGCAGCGAAGTGGCAGCCGGCCGGGCGATCATTCCGAACAACATCAATCATCCCGAGTCGGAACCCATGATCATCGGCAAGGCCTTCCTGGTGAAGATCAACGCCAACATCGGCAACTCGGCGGTCACCAGTTCCATCGCCGAAGAAGTGGACAAGCTGCAATGGGCCACCCAGTGGGGCGCAGACACAGTGATGGACCTTTCCACCGGCGACGACATCCACACCACCAGGGAATGGATCATCCGCAACTCGCCCGTTCCAATCGGGACCGTCCCCATCTACCAGGCCCTGGAAAAGGTTAACGGCGAAGCAAATGCGCTGACCTGGGAGATCTTCCGCCACACGGTCATTGAACAGTGCGAACAGGGCGTGGACTACATGACCATCCACGCCGGCGTCCTGCTCCGGTACGTTCCCCTGACCGCCAACCGCGTGACCGGCATCGTGTCCCGCGGCGGGTCAATCATGGCCGGCTGGTGCCTTGCCCATCACCAGGAAAACTTCCTCTACACGCACTTCGAGGAGCTCTGCGAAATCTTCGCAAGGTACGACGTGGCGTTTTCATTGGGCGACGGCCTGCGGCCGGGGGCGACGGCCGATGCCAACGATGCCGCGCAGTTTGCCGAACTGGACACACTCGCCGAACTGACGCAGCGTGCTTGGAAGTACGACGTGCAGGTGATGGTGGAGGGCCCCGGCCACATTCCGTTCCACCTGGTCCGGGAAAACGTCGAACGCCAGCAGGAGCTGTGCAAGGGTGCGCCCTTCTACACGCTGGGCCCGCTTGTTACCGACGTGGCACCAGGGTACGACCACATCACCTCGGCCATTGGCGCCACGGAAATCGCCCGGTACGGCACCGCAATGCTGTGCTACGTCACCCCGAAGGAACACCTGGGCCTGCCCAACAAGGACGACGTCAAAACAGGGGTGATCACGTACAAGATCGCAGCGCACGCCGCAGACCTCGCCAAGGGCCACCCGGGGGCGCAGGAACGCGATGACGCACTGTCCAAGGCACGCTTCGAGTTCCGCTGGCGGGACCAATTTGCGCTGTCCCTGGACCCGGTGACCGCCGAGGCATTCCATGACGAAACCCTCCCCGCGGAACCCGCCAAGACAGCGCACTTCTGCTCCATGTGCGGTCCCAAGTTCTGTTCCATGAGGATCAGCCAGGACATCCGGGACGAATACGGGTCAGCGGAGTCGCAGGCGGCGGTGGCGGACATGGCAGCGGGAATGCGGGGGAAGAGTGAGGAATTCCTTGCAGCGGGCGGCAAGGTTTACCTCCCGGAACTGGCCGCTCCAGCGAGCGGCCGCCCGTAGCTGCATCACCATTTCCGTCCGGCAGGCTATTGGGGGCTTGCCGGACGGGGAAACTGCCCCCGGCAGGATTCAGGAAGCCCTGGCAGGCTGGCTCCTGCTGACCTCGCTGATGAACGCGCGGATGATGCGGTCACCTTCCGGGGAGTCATGGGGCCGGTGCCCTCCCGCCGCCGTGCGGTGCAGGGCGCCGGTCTCACGCAGGTAGCGGGCAATCTCCTCGTAGAGCGGTTCCCACCCTCCCGTGAGGACCAGTGTGGGAACGCCGGGAACAATATGCAGCGGAGCCTCCCAGGAAGGGGCCTGCAGCCGGAGCCTCCTGGCGGATCGCTTCTCCTCCGCTGTAGCCGGCTGCTGCAGGTCCGTAGCATAGACCCGCCGGACGAACTCGCGCTGGAAATCGTCGTCGCTCATCTGGTGCCGGACATCGAACAAGGGTTGCATCAGCCCGATATGGGCCGAGGTGGCCGGCAGTTCCGCGGTAAGCGAGAGGCAGGCGGGCTCTACCAGGGTCAACGAAAAGACAAGGTCGGGACGCTCGACGGCGGCCATCATCGCTGCGATGGCTCCCTGGGAGTGCGCCACAACGTGTCCGCCCGCGGCGCCCCTGCCGTCGTCGGCAAGGGACCGCAACACAATGGCGGCGTCTTCGTCGAAGGAGGATTCAACGGGTTCAGCCACAGGATGGTACCCGTGGCGGCGCAGGAACAGTGCGTCATAGGACAGCGCCATACCGTGCTGGCGCGGCCAGGCCGCGGAGCCGAAGCTGCCGGCGCCGTGCACGAACACTACCCTCTGCTTGAACATGACCCAACCCTATTCGACGGCATGGACATCCCAAGTGAGTAGCGCCAAGTGTCGTTTTGACGGTTCAAAACGACACCTGGCGCGGCCTGGTTGCGGATGTGGTTACTGGCCGAGGAACTTGTCGAAACCCTTGGGCAGGTTCAGCTGCGAGGGATCAAAGTCGCCCTGCTGCTGGCCGAAGGCGGCCCCGGTGGGCAGTGCCTTGGCCGCATTCGCACGGCGCGCCTCGGCATCCTTGCGCTCCTGGGCTGCCTTGGCGGGGTTACCTGACTTGGCCTTTTTCTTGGGGGCGTTCTTGGCGTTCTTCCGCGCACCGCCGCCCGCACCAGGCATGCCGGGCATACCAGGCAGACCAGGCATACCGCCCTGGGCCATCTTCTTCATCATCTTCTGGGCCTGCGCGAAACGCTCCAGGAGGCCGTTGACTTCGGAGACGTGCACGCCGGAACCGCGAGCGATGCGGGCGCGGCGGGAGCCATTGATGATCTTGGGCGCCACGCGCTCATGCGGTGTCATGGACCGGACAATTGCTTCAACGCGGTCGATCTCGCGCTCGTCAAACTGCTCAAGCTGCTGGCGGATGTTCTGCGCGCCCGGCATCATCATGAGCATCTTCTTCATGGAGCCCATGTTGCGGATCTGCTGCATCTGCGCCAGGAAGTCATCCAGGGTGAAGTCTTCCTGGTCGGCGAACTTCTTCGCCATCCGGGCAGCTTCGTCCTTGTCCCAGGACTTCTCGGCCTGCTCGATGAGCGTGAGGACATCGCCCATGTCGAGGATGCGGGACGCCATCCGGTCCGGGTGGAAGAGCTCGAAGTCGTCAAGGCCTTCACCGGTGGAGGCGAACATCACGGGCTTGCCGGTGACGGACGCAACGGAAAGTGCGGCACCGCCGCGGGCGTCGCCGTCGAGCTTCGACAGGACGATGCCGGTGAAGTTGACGCCCTCATCGAAGGCATGCGCCGTGTTGACGGCGTCCTGGCCGATCATGGCGTCAAGGACGAACAGCACTTCGTTCGGCACAATGGCACGGCGAATCTGCCGTGCCTGCTCCATCATGTCGGCATCAACGCCGAGGCGGCCGGCGGTGTCCACGATGACAACGTCGTGGAGTTTTTGGCGGGCTTCCTCAACACCGGCGCGGGCAACCTCTACGGGGTCCCCGGCCGGGTGCTCAAGCTCGGTGTAGGTGGCACCGGGGTGCGGCGCGAACACCGGCACCTTGGCGCGCTGGCCAACCACCTGCAGCTGGGTAACGGCGTTGGGACGCTGCAGGTCGCAGGCCACCAACAGGGGGCTGTGGCCCTGGGCCTTCAGCCATTTGGACAGCTTGCCCGCGAGAGTGGTCTTACCGGCACCCTGCAGGCCGGCAAGCATGATGATGGTGGGCCCGTTCTTTGCCAGGCGGATGCGGCGGGTCTCGCCGCCGAGGATCTCCACCAGCTCCTCATTAACGATCTTGACGATCTGCTGGCTTGGATTCAGGGCCCCGGAGACCTCGGCACCCAGGGCGCGTTCGCGCACCCTGCCGGTGAATTCACGGACAACGGGAACGGCAACGTCCGCGTCCAGGAGGGCGCGGCGGATCTCCCGGACTGTGGCGTCAACGTCCGCCTCCGTAAGGCGGCCTTTGCCGCGGAGATTCTTGAAGGTTGCTGTCAACCGGTCAGAGAGTGAATTGAACACGCGCCGTGCACTTCTTTCAGTGGATGATCGGGACTCGACTATCTAGGGTACCAAGTCGGGCCCGCAAGGTGGCATGCTGGCAAAATGACGAGCCAGACAACAGTGAAAACCCTGCTCATCCTCGGCGCTTCCGGCGACCTCACCGGGCGGCTGCTCCTGCCCGGCCTGGCGCGGCTTGTTGCCACGGGCCGCGCGGCAGGCCTCCGCCTGGTGGGCGCAGGCTCCGATCCCTGGACCCCGGAACAATGGCGGGACAGGGTCCGTACGTCCTTCGCTGCGTCCGCGAAATCGGCTTCCCCGGACGGCCTGCGGGCACTGGAGGACCTGGAAAAGGAGACCGTCTACCACCGGCTGGATGTCACGGCCGGGGGTGCGCTTGCGTCGCTGCTCACCACCCTTGAGGGGCCCGCCGCCGTCTACTTTGCCCTGCCGCCCCGGATCAGCCAGCTCGCCTGTGAAGCCCTCCGGCCGGACCAGGTACCGCCCGGAACGAGGCTGGTGATGGAAAAGCCCTTCGGTTCCAGCGAGGAATCCGCCCGCTCGCTCAACCAGACCCTGGTGCGCCTGGTGCCGGAGGACCACATCCACAGAGTCGACCACTTCCTGGGCAAGGCCACGGTGCTGAATATCCTGGGCCTGCGCTTCGCCAACAACTTCCTGGAGCCCGTGTGGAACCGCGAGCACGTGGAGAAGGTGGAGATCATCTTCGACGAGGACCTCGCGCTCGAGGGCCGGGCCCGCTACTACGATGGTGCCGGTGCGCTCCGGGACATGATCCAAAGCCACCTGCTCCAGATCATGGCCCTGATGGCCATGGAGCCGCCGTCAAGCATCAGCGAACGGGACCTGCGCGACGCCGTTTCCACAGTCCTGCGGGCAAGCAGCGTCCCCGCTCCCTATGCAGCTTCCACCCGCAGGGCGCGGTACACGTCCGGGACGCTGGCCGGGAAGGACGTGCCCGACTACGCGAAGGAGGACGGCGTGGACGCGTCGCGGGGAACTGAAACCCTGGCGCAGATCCAGGTGGGGATTGATAACTGGCGCTGGAAGGGTGTCCCGTTCATCCTGCGCTCCGGGAAAGCCATGGGCGTGAAGCGCAAAGAGGCCGTGGTGACGTTCAGGCCGGTCCCCCACCTTCCGAAGGGATTCACGGGGGTGGACTCGCCGAACCAGCTCAGGATCGGCTTCGGGCCCGACACCCTCGAATTCGACGTCGATGTGAACGGACCCGGCGAGATCCTCAGCCTGAGCCGGGTCACCCTTGAAGCTGAACTGAGCGCATCCGAACTCCTGCCCTACGGTGAAGTGCTGGAGGGCGTGCTCACCGGCGATCCGCTGCTCTCCGTCCGGGGCGATACGGCAGAAGACTGCTGGCGGATTGTGGAGCCGGTCCTGAAGGCCTGGCAACAGGACACGGTCCCGCTGGAGGATTACGACGCCGGATCGTCGGGGCCGGCGGAACTGTCCACCAGCGTGCGGGCTGAGTAAACCGCGAGCGTTTCAGCGGACGCGGGCAACGCGCAGGAAATATAGAACGGGGCAACAGAAGAGGGGCAGGAAACCTTCCGGTTTCCTGCCCCTCTTCTGGACTGTTTCCGGGTTGCCGACCGCCTAGATGGCGGCGACTCCCCGTTCCCCGGTCCTGACCCGAACTGCCTCGAAGACGTCCATGGTCCAGACTTTGCCGTCCCCGGCCCGGCCGGTGTTCGAGCTGGCGATGATGACGTCCAGGATGTCGTCGGCCTGCTCGTCGGTTGCCAGGACTTCAACCCGGATCTTCGGCAGGAGGTCCACGTTGTACTCGGCTCCGCGGTACACCTCCGTGTAGCCGCGCTGCCGGCCGTAGCCGCTTGCCGCGCTGACCGTCAGGCCCTGTACGCCGTAGGCTTCCAGTCCTTCCCGGATGGCTTCGAGCTTTTCCGGCCTGACGATTGCGGTGATCAGTTTCATGCCCCCACGCTTTCCTTGCCTGTTGCTGATTCGGTCTTCCGGGCATCCGCCGTGGCCCCGGAGGCCTCCGGCTGGGTCTTGCCCGTAATCATGTCGTGCAGCGGCTGGAAGCTTCCGCCGTGTCCGCCAACACCGAACTCGTAGGCGGTTTCGGCGTGCAGGCTGAGGTCCACACCCACCGTTTCCTGTTCCTGCGATACCCGGAAGCCCATGGTCTTGTGAATGGCCAGAGCGATGATGGCCGTGAGGATCGCCGAGTAGGCGATGGCGATGCCGGCAGCTGCGAGCTGGGCCCACATCTGGGTCATGCCGCCGCCGTAGAAGAGGCCGCCGCCCACGCCGTCGGCGGGAAGTGCGATGAAGCCCAGGGCCACGGTGCCGATGATGCCGGAGACGAGGTGGACGCCAACGACGTCGAGTGAGTCATCGAAGCCCCAGCGGAACTTCAGTCCAACAGCGAGGGCTGAGGCCACACCGGCCACAACGCCGAGGCCCAGGGCACCGACGGGGCTGACGTTGGCGCAGGCGGGAGTGATGGCGACCAGGCCGGCAACCACGCCGGATGCTGCACCGAGGGAGGTGGGGTGGCCGTCGCGGATGCGTTCGGTGACAAGCCAGCCGAGCATGGCGGCAGCAGGAGCGGCGAGCGTGTTGACCCAGATGAGGCCGCCCTGTTCAGCAGTGGTGGCGGCGCCGCCGTTGAAGCCGAACCAGCCGAACCACAGGATGGCTGCGCCAAGCATCACGAACGGGATGTTGTGCGGGCGGTGGTTGGGGTCCTTGCCGAAGCCCTTGCGGTTGCCGATGATGAGGACGAGTACCAGTGCGGCCACGCCTGCGTTGATGTGGACCACCGTGCCGCCGGCGAAGTCGATGGCCGGGCCGAGCGCCTGGCCCACAGCACCTTCGGGGCCGAACAGGCCGCCGCCCCAGACCATGTAGGCCAGGGGGCAGTAAACCAGTGTGACCCAGACAGGGACAAAGACGCTCCAGGCGCCGAACTTTGCCCGGTCCGCGATGGCGCCGCTGATCAGCGCGACGGTGATGATGGCGAAGGTGGCGGCGTAGCCCACCTTGATCAGCCCGTCCGGAGTGTCGATGCCCTCGAGGCCGAAGGTGGCGAACGGGTTGCCCACGATCTGCAGGAACCCATCACCGGAGCTCATGGAGGCGCCCCAGAGGACCCAGACAACACCCACCATGCCGATGGAGATGAAGCTCATCATCATCATGTTCAATGCGGCCTTGGCACGCGTCATGCCGCCGTAGAAAAATGCCAGACCCGGCGTCATCAGCAGCACGAGGGCTGCCGACACCATGATCCATACGTGACCTGCGGTAAGTTCCATGGTGCACGTCCTCTCTGGTCGAATATTGCGGAGTCCTCCGCCTGCCAACGCCTTTTGCGTCCTGTAACGAGTTTGTCCGCGCCGTGTTTCGCCCACGGAGGATTTAGATTGCCGGCCTGTTACAACAACCTCTAGGAAGTAAATGGTGCATATCGTGCTTGTTACGGTTGTGTTTCACCGTTTCCGCCGGCACCCGGCCCTCCAAACTGCAAGGATTTGTGCACCATGACGGCAGCACCCCGCGGAAGCGGCGCCACTTCAAGGATCCTGGCCCGCCTGCGGCCGCAACGGGACCGGCTTCCCCGGGATATTAAGGTGATGCTGGTGGCAGCGTTCCTGATTGCGTTGGGATTCGGCCTTGTTGCGCCCGTATTGCCGCAATTTGCGACTACCTTTGGGGTCGGAAACACCGAGGCGTCCGTGATTGTTGCCATCTTCGCTTTTATGCGGCTCGTGTTTGCCCCGGCGGGCGGCAGCCTGATCGGGCGGTTGGGTGAACGGCCCGTCTATGTGGCGGGGCTGCTGATTGTGGCCGTCTCCACGGCGGCCTGCGCGTTCGCCCAGGATTACTGGCAATTGCTGCTCTTCCGCGGTCTCGGGGGCGCGGGTTCCGTGATGTTCACCGTGGCGTCCATGGCCCTGGTGATCCGGCTCGCGCCTCCGGAGAGCCGGGGCAGGGTGTCCGGCGCGTACGCGACGGCGTTCCTTATCGGCAATGTCTGCGGCCCGATTGTTGGCGGGCTGCTGGCCGGATTCGGCCTCCGGATACCGTTCCTGGCCTATGCCGCAGCCCTGATAGTCGCCGCCCTGGTGGTCCAGACACAGCTCAGCCACGAGCGCCGCGGTTCTGCGGAGGCACAACAGCGGTCACCGGAGATGAAGCTCGGCGAGGCCCTGGCGACAGGACCATACAGGGCTGCCCTGATGTCCAGCTTCGCCAACGGGTGGGCCACCTTTGGCGTCCGCATGGCCACCGTTCCCCTGTTTGCCGCTGCCGCCTTCGGCGCCGGGCCCGAGGCGGCAGGGCTGGCTTTGGCGGTGTTCGCTGCCGGCAATGCCGTGGCGCTGACCGTCTCCGGCCGCCTGGCGGACAGCATGGGGCGCAAGCCCATGATGATCGCGGGCCTGCTGGTGGCCGGCGCTGCGACGGCCGGGATCGGCTTCGCCGGCGAACTGGTGTGGTTCCTGGCAGCATCGGCGCTGGCCGGCGTCGGCTCCGGGCTGTTCGGACCCGCCCAGCAGGCCGCCGTCGCCGATGTGATCGGCAACGGGCGGTCCGGGGGCAAGGTCCTGGCGGTGTACCAGATGACGTCCGACGTCGGCGCGATCGCCGGGCCCGTGCTGGCCGGCGTGCTGGCGGACCGCCTGGGCTATGGGTGGGCTTTCGGCATCACAGGCGGCATCATGCTGGTTGCCGCCTGCAGCTGGATTACCACCCGCGAAACACTCCGGCCCGCCAAAAGCGCGGGCAGTGCGGACCGCCGCTAGTTCAGCAGCGCGTCCACAAACGCTTCAGCCTCGAACGGGGCGAGGTCGTCGGCACCTTCGCCCAGTCCAATGAGCTTGACCGGTACGCCAAGGGTCTTTTGGATGGCGACGACGATGCCGCCCTTGGCTGTGCCGTCCAACTTCGTCAGGACGATACCCGTGATGTTAACGACTTCGGAAAACACGCGCGCCTGGTTCAGGCCGTTCTGGCCGGTGGTTGCATCCAGCACCAGGAGGACCTCGTCCACCTCGGCAAGCTTCTCCACGACGCGCTTGACCTTCCCCAGTTCGTCCATGAGGCCCACCTTGTTCTGAAGGCGGCCGGCCGTGTCGATCATCACTACGTCGACTTCCTGGTCGATGCCGGCCTTCACTGCTTCGTAGGCTACGGACGCCGGATCGGCACCCTCGATGTCCGACTTCACGGTGGGAACGCCTACGCGCTGGCCCCACGTGGCCAGCTGCTCCGCGGCCGCAGCACGGAACGTGTCCGCGGCGCCGAGGAGGACGTCCTTGTCCTCGGCCACCAGCACGCGGGCAAGCTTGCCCACGGTGGTGGTCTTGCCCACGCCGTTCACGCCTACTACCATCATGACGGCCGGCTTGTCAGCGTGGCGCTGCACGTTCAGGGTGCGGTCCATGGTGGGGTCCACAATCTTGATGAGCTCCTCCCGGAGCAGCACCTTGACCTGCTCGGGGGTCCGGGTGCCCAACACCTTGACGCGCTCACGCAGGGCGTCCACAAGCTGCATGGTGGGTTCAGTGCCAAGGTCGGCCAGAAGAAGCGTTTCCTCGACTTCGTCCCAAACGTTCTCATCGATCTTGTCGCTGGACAGCAGTGCCAGCAGGCCCTTGCCCATGATGTTGTTGGAGCGTACCAGTCGCTCGCGAAGGCGCATAAGGCGGCCGGCCACAGGCAGCGGGGTCTCGACCTGGATGACTTCCAGGCCCGCTGCATCGTCCGGGACCGTGGTGGTGTCCAGCCCCTCCAGGTCCACGCCCTCGGGGGCCTTGCGGTCCGTCGCCGCGGCCGGACTGTCCTCGACGGCCGTGCTCCCGCTCCGTGGCAGGACGGGGTCGTTGGCGTCCCGGGTGCCGGGGTACTGGGTGATGTTCTTCCGCGTCTTGAGCAGGACCGGAATCAGCCCGCCAATAACCGCCAAGGCAGCAACAATGGACAAAATTATGGGGAGGATGTCATTCACTCCCCTAGCTTCTCATAACGCAGCGGGCGTTACGGGCGGCGCGGGGGCTGCTGCCCCCGGACCGCCACAGCCCGCCTACACCTCGGCGCCCAGGCGCTGGCTGATGACGGTGGAGACGCCGTCGCCCCTCATGGTTACGCCGTAAAGAGCATCGGCTACTTCCATGGTCCGCTTCTGGTGGGTGATCACGATGAGCTGGCTGGACTCCCGGAGTTCCTCGAAGATAGTGATGAGCCGGCCCAGGTTTGTGTCATCCAGGGCAGCTTCCACCTCGTCCATCACGTAGAACGGCGACGGCCGCGCCTTGAAGATCGCAACCAGCAGGGCCACTGCCGTCAAGGAGCGTTCACCGCCGGACAGGAGCGAAAGCCGCTTGATTTTCTTGCCGGCAGGGCGGGCCTCCACCTCGATGCCGGTGGTCAGCATGTCGCCCGGATCCGTGAGTACCAGCCGTCCCTCCCCGCCGGGAAACAACCGGGCGAAGACCCTGGTGAACTGTGCCTGGGTATCCTCGAAGGCTTCGGTGAACACCCGCTGGACCCGGTCATCCACTTCCTTGATGATGTCCAGCAGGTCCTTGCGGCTGGCCTTCAGGTCCTCCAGTTGCGTGCTGAGGAACTGGTGGCGCTCCTCAAGCGCGGCGAATTCCTCCAGCGCCAGGGGGTTGACCCTGCCCAGGCTGGCGAGGTCGCGTTCGGCTTTCCGGAGCCGCTTCTCCTGCTCCTCGCGGATGTAGGGCTTGCCCTCGATGATTTCGGCTCCGGCGGCATCCACCGGGGCGCGCAGGGCCGCCCACTTGTCGCCGCTTTCTCCGGCAGGGACCGGGACGGGCACCTCAGGCCCGTAGTCCGACACCAAGGCATCGGGGGTGATGCCGAGTTCATCGATGGAGCGGCTTTCCAGGGCTTCGATGCGGGCCCGTTGCTGGGTGCGGGCGAGTTCATCGCGGTGGACGTTGTCCGTGAGCTCGGCAAGTTCCCGCGCGAACAGGTCATTCGCTGTCCGGATCTGCCGCAGTTCCTTGTCCCGCTGTTCCCGGTTCTCTTCAGCGAGGTCGCGCTCGTGCCTTGCCAGGTCCACGGACACATCCATGTACCGCAGGGCCAGTTCAACAGCGGCAGCTACTGCGGCAGCCCGTTTCGCCTGGGCCCGGCGGCGGCGGGCACGTTCGGCTGCTTCCTCCCGGGCGCGGCGCTCGGCGGCGGCGGCACGTTCCAGCGAATCGACCCGGTTCCGGGTGGCGGTTAACTGCTCTTCCGCGCTGCGCAGTGACAGCCGGGCCTCCACCTCGGCAGCCCGGGCCGTGGAGGCAGCCTGGGCCAGGGCATCCCGGTGTTCGGTGGAGGGATCCTGTTCCAGGGGCGCCTCCTGGGCAGCGGCAAGCCGCGCCGTCACGGCGGCGAGCGCTTCCTGCCCGGCCACGACGTTCGCTTCGGCTTGAGCCAGGGACGCCGCCAGCCGGTCGCTTTCGCCCACTGCGCTGCGGAGTACGGAGTTGAGGTGGCCGAGGCGTTCCGCCACGGCCGCCAGCCTGGCATCTGATTCGTGCAGCCGGTCGAGGGCAGCGTCGGCACGTTCCTGCGCCTCAGCCTTCCGTGCCTCTGCCGCGGCCAGGGCAAACCTGTTCCGCTCCAGCCCTGCCGTGACGGACGAAAGCCGGCTTTCGGCGTCGTCCACGGCGGCCTGGACTTCGAGGAGGGACGGCGCCTTCGCCGAGCCGCCCGTGGCTGAAACCGCGGTGAAGACATCCCCGCCCCTGGTCACCGCCGTGATACCGGGACGCGCGGACACCAGCGCGGCAGCTGCCTGGACGTCGGCGACGACGGCGGTGCCGGCCAGCAGGTGCCTCACCGCCGGGGCTGCGGGTCCGGCGTCCTGCACAAGTCCCCCTGCCCAGCGTGCCCCTTCCGGCAGGGGCGCGGCTTCACCCGCCACCGCCAACTCGGCGGCACCCGCAGCGTGGAGCAGGAACGACGCCCGCCCGGCGTCGTCGTCCTTGAGCAGTTGGACCATACCGGCTGCCGCCTCGTGGTCCCGCACGAGGACCGCGTCCGAGGCTTCCCCCAGGGCAGCGGCTATCGCCGTTTCGTAACCCGGTTCCACCGCCAGTTCCCCCGCGAGGGTTCCCAGGACCCCTGCCAGTCCGGCGTCAAGGACGTGCCCTGCCCCGTCTTTCCTGTTGAGCCCCAGTTGAAGGGCGTCCCGGCGCGCCACCAACGCATCACGCTTGCGGATTCCCTCACTGACGGCTGCCTTGAAGCCGGAGATGTCCTGAAGCACTGCATCGAGCGCTTCGCTGGCGGCCTCATATTCGGCGTCAAGGGATTCCTCACCTTCTTCCACGCCTGCCACCTGGTTTTCCAGCGCGGTGAACTCGGACTGGGCGCGGGCACGCCGTTCCGCCCCGGCCGCCTGGGATTCCCGGAGCCTGCCTAGCTCGGCCTGCGCGGATTCCACCCGTGACCTCGCCGCTGCAACCTGGCCG
>NZ_JBNHGJ010000045.1:0-32235 GCF_059091165.1 Arthrobacter sp. Hb9-2
CGGCCAGCAGCGCGCCGGCGGCCCGGTCACTGAGGGCCAGGACGCACCCGATTTCCGCCGCGATCGCCATTTCCTGTCCCTGAACGGGCGCGTCCGGCGCAGCAGCAGCCCGCGCAGTGTCGGCGTACGTGGCTGTGGCCTTGGCCAATAGTCCCGACACCCGGGTCTGGACCCCGGCGCCGCCGGCAAGGATGTCCAGGCAACCATCGGCAAGGCCGGCTAACGGATCAGCCTCCATAACGCCTGATCCTAGTCCCGGGTCCAGCCGATTTTCCTGAGCCAACCGGTCAGGATGGGGAGCACTACGGAACTGTGCATGGCGCCAAGGTGGTCCAGCCCGGGAAGGACCTGCACGTCCCAGCCGGCGGCGGTGAGCGCGTCGCGGTGCCTGGTCAGCGGCTCCCCGATGCTCACGCGGACACCGCCCCACTGCGGGCTGTAGTCGATCTGGTCCTCGGACCCGGCGAAGGCAAGCCGGAACAGGCCGGGCGGCACTGCGGCGGCGCCGTCGTCGAAATCCTGAAGCGCCTCGTACAGGGTGACGAACTGCTGTGTCTGCGCCTCGGTGGTTTGCACGGACACGGAGTCCCAGTCCCCCGGCTCGGCGTCGTCGACCGCGACGGCGGACGGGTCAGGTGGCTGCGTGGAGGCGGCGTGGGCCGCGCGGGTGACCGCCAGCATGCTCCGGTACGGCCCGTCCCGGGGCGGAAAGCCACCCATCGCGAGCGCCCGGAGGCGGTCAGTGCGCAGGGCCAGCTGGAGGCCGGCAAGGGCCAGCCAGGAGTAGCCGTAGTAGCCAAAGGCGCCGGCGCCGCCCGCATCGGCAATGGCCAAAAAGTCCGCGGCGAGGTTCTCAGGAGTAAGGGTCTCCGCCGCGGGCTGGGCAAACCGGTGGCCCTCATAGTCCGCCACGATGAGCCGATTCGATCGGGACAGTCCTTGCATCAAAGCTGGGCCCAGTTCAGGATCGCCGCCCCACTTACGGATGGTCTCGGCCTCGGCCGGCGGATGCGGCGCGAGCCGGACCGGCAGCAGCAGTGCAGGACCGTCGCCGTGAACGGAAACAGGAATGACGGTGCCGTCATGGAGAACAGCAGCGGTAGCATCCATACCCGGCCCCTTCAGTGGAATGTTGCAACAGCTTCAGGATGGCACCGGCAACCGGGCTGTGTCCCGGATTTTCCTTTGGCTGGAATCCCAGGCCGCCCGTTCGGTTCCCGCAGGCAGGCAAGTAGCGTCTTCGGTTCCCGCCGCGCAGGCAACCGGCAAGCCGTCCCGCAGGGGGCGGTGGGTCGCATCGATCTGTAGTCCGTGTTCTTGACGTCCCTTGGCCTGACCAGTAGGTTATCGACTGTCCTTATTATTGGTAATCGATAACTAGTTGGGGGAACATGAAGCTGGTTAAGGGCGCCGCGCGCCGGGCACAGGATGGTCGTAGGGTCGTATCCAGGACGGATGCGATGGCGCTGATGATTGCCTCTTCCGCAGCGGCTGTTGCGACGACCGCGGTAACCATTGCCGGCGTCATCGGCTTCATTACCCGTCCCGTGACGCTGACCCTGCCGCTGTCCGCCACACAAGCGGCCCCTGAAGGCCTGCGCCTTGGATCGGAAGCGCACTTCACCGCCGTCGAGGCCGCCATCCCCGCACTCCCCGCAGGCGAGGCTGTTCTGCTGGCATGGGCCGGAGCCCTCAATCACATCGGCATACTGGCCGTGCTGTTACTCCTGTTCCTGCTCGCCTTCCGATTCAAGGGCGAAAACCTGT
This sequence comes from Arthrobacter sp. Hb9-2, assembly GCF_059091165.1. Lineage (NCBI taxonomy): Bacteria > Bacillati > Actinomycetota > Actinomycetes > Micrococcales > Micrococcaceae > Arthrobacter > Arthrobacter sp. Hb9-2. Next base: position 1,768 of record NZ_JBNHGJ010000045.1, read on the forward strand.
TCACCGCAGGCTCGGAATGGATCATTGGAACCTGCGGCGCAGTCCTGGCCGTGGCCGGCAGCGTTGGGCAGGTTCTAGACCAAATCGCCCGCAATCGCCTTGCGGAAGCTATTGGGGTCAATGCACGGACCGCGGAAGCGGGCATCAGCTTCGTGGGCCACTTCAACATTGCACCGGCAGTGGCTGGTTTTGTGCTCATCCTGGTGGCCGGAGTCGTCCAGTTCGGCGGTCGCCTGCAGAAGGACACCGAGGGCTTGGTCTGATGCCGGCCGAGGACACAACAGGCATCCATTGCCGCCTCGACGAACTGCTGGAACAGCGCGGCATCACCCTGACCGAACTAAGCAGACGCGTTGGCGTGAGCCTTGTTAATCTGTCGGTCTTGAAGAATGACAGGGCCAAAGCCATCAGGTTCTCCACACTTGCAGCCGTCTGCCGGGAGTTGGAATGCGACGTGGGAGACCTGTTGGTGACGGACCCGGCTGCGTCCCGCTAATTGCCGGACGGCTGCTCCGTTTGCAGTGCAGGCCGGACCATCCGCAGCTCGGGCACGCTTTCCCACTCGGGCGGCAGCAGGCCCCGCTTGCCGTCAGGCCGGAAGCCGTGCCGGCGGTAGAAAGCCTGAGCCCTAGGGTTGGCTTCCAGCACCCAAAGGTACGCGGGAGACTCCCCGATCGCGGCACTCAGCAACGCTGCTCCCAACCCCACGCCCTGGGCACGGCCGAGGATGTAGATCGAGTACAGCTCCAGCGGAACGGGACCATCCTCGTCGCGGCCTGGACCGGCATCGGCAAATCCCACCACTTCATTGTTGGAATCCACGGCGATGATCCGCGGGTCAGGGCCGTCCAGGTGCTTCCGGCGGCGTTCCACCCGTTCCGGAATCGCATCGCGGCGGGCGGCGAAAAACTGCGGGGACAGCAGGTGGGGGTAGCACTCCTCATGGGACAGCGTGTGCATCAGCACCACCGCCTCGGCATCTTCCGGGGTGGCCTGGCGCAGCTGATAGTCCATGCTTCAGCCTAACCAAGCGGCAGGCAACCTCACCGTCCCGGAGGGAAAGCGCCCTTCGTGCCGCCCGGGTGATACATATCAACCTCCTCAGCCTTGCCCTTCTGTGGGGACCGCAGCATACTTTATTAGCAGGACTAATTAGCATTGCTAAGCATCTTCAGGAGGCGCAACGCAAGCGTGACCACCACCAAAACCGAGAACACTGAAACGCCAGAGTCGGTCAGCCCCGACAGCCTGGCCATAGACCTCCGCACGGCCGTGATGCGCACATCCCGCCGGCTCCGCGTCGAGGCAACCGGTGATGTCATCACCCCGGGCCAGTACACCGTCCTGGCCCAGCTCAACGGCAACGGGGCGCAGACCCTCCGCGCCCTCGCCGAGCGGGAGCATGTGCAGGCTCCGTCCATGACCCGGATCGTCAATGCCCTGGCAGACCAGGGTTTTGTTTCCAGGGCCGCCAATCCCGACGACGGGCGGCAGGTCCACGTGGACATCACCGACGCGGGCCGGGCCGTTTTGGCAGAGGCCAGGAACCAGCGGACGGCCTGGCTGGCCCGGCGGGTGGCGGGGTTGAGCGAAGAGGACCGGCTGGTGCTGAGCCGCGCCGCGCACATCATGCAGGAGATGAGCGGCAAATGAGTGCGATGTTCCGGGCTTTGGAAAACCGCAACTACCGGATCTGGGCCGGCGGTGCGCTGGTGTCCAACGTCGGCACCTGGATGCAGCGGGTGGCCCAGGACTGGCTGGTCCTGACCGTCCTCACCAACCACTCAGGCGCCGCCGTCGGCATTACGACCGCCCTGCAGTTCCTTCCCATGCTGCTGCTTGGCCCGTACGGCGGGGTGCTGGCGGACCGCTACCGCAAGCGGGTGATCCTGCTGTGGACGCAGGTGGCCATGGGCCTCACCGGACTGGCGCTTGGACTGCTGGTGGTGACCGGCACCGCCCAACTGTGGCACGCCTATCTGGCCGCCCTTTGCCTGGGCATCGCCAGCGCCATCGACGCCCCCGCCCGCCAGTCCTTCGTCTCGGAGCTCGTGGGGCAGGACAACATCTCCAACGCGGTGGCGCTGAACTCCGCGTCCTTCAACACCGCCCGGCTCACCGGCCCCGCCGTCGCCGGCGTGCTCATCGCCTGGGTAGGCACCGGGCCCGTCTTCCTGCTCAACGCTGCCAGCTACGCCGCCGTCATCATCTCGCTGTTCCTGATCCGCGCCTCGGAGCTGGCCCCTGCCGCCCAGGCAGGCCGCGGGAAGCACCAGGTGGCCGAAGGCGTCCGCTATGTCCGCCAGAGGCCGGACCTCGTGCTGATTATGGTCCTGGTGGGCATCCTCGGCGCCTTTGGCATGAACTTTCCCATCATCAATGCGCTGATGACCACCACCGAGTTCGGTGTGGGCCCCAGCGAATTCGGGCTCCTCGGTTCCATCATGGCGGTGGGAACACTGGCCGGCGCGCTGCTCGCGGCACGGCGGGCCGGGCCGCGGCTGCGGTACCTGCTGGGCGGTGCGCTCGGGCTCGGGTTCTTCACGCTCCTTGGCAGCGTGTCGCCGTCGTTCTGGCTGTACGCCGCGGTGCTGATACCCGTCGGCCTGGCGTCCATCACCTTCCTGAACAGCTGCAACACCAGCATCCAGCTCTCCGTGGAGCCACAGTTCCGGGGGCGCGTGCTGGCCCTCTACCTGGCGGTCCTGCAGGGCGGAACCGCAGTGGGGGCGCCGCTGATGGGCTGGATCGGCTCTGAGTTCGGCGCGCGCTGGTCCGTAGCTGCCGGGGGTGCGGTCGTTTTAGTGACCGCCCTGGTTGCCGTGATCGTGGTCAGCAGGCGGAATCAGCTAACGTTCCGCGACAACCTACGGACCGTTTTCCGCAGGCGGCGCGAGCCCGCGGTGTAAGCACGAACCATTGTGACGCGTTCACGGTGGCACCCACGCACAAGGGGCAGCGCCGTCGTCAGCTCTTTCTGGCGGCCACAGCCTCCGTGAGCGATTTCAGCCCGCGTTCGAAGTCCGATCCCACCAGCTTGTCCATGTTCATACAGAGGGCGAACACCTTGGCGGGGGCAGGAATGACCGCGCTGCAGCGGACCTCAAAAGTGGACGTAGGCCCAGCTTAGGAGCCGGGGCCGTGCCCGCACAGGCCGCCGCACCGTTCGATGCGGCTATCCGCCTAACTAGCTTCGGGACGAACCGCCCAGCACCACGTTCACCGGCTCCTCGCCATCGAGCAGCAGCCCGATCTGCTGCCTGACCAGCCGGACCATCCGCGGAAACATCGCCGAGCTGGCCCCGCCAACGTGCGGGGTAACCAGCACGCCGGGGGTAGTCCACAGCGGATGGCCGGCCGGCAGCGGCTCGGGATCCGTGACGTCCAAAGCGGCGCGCAAACGGCCGGATGACGTCTCCGCCAGCAAGGGTTCGGTGTCCGCCACCGGGCCGCGGGCCACGTTTACCAGCAGGGCCCCATCGGGCATCGCAGCCAGGAATTTCGCGTCCACCAGCTGCTGCGTCTGCTTGCTCAGGGGGACGCTCACCACCACAATCTCGTGCAGCGGCAGCTGTTCATACAGCGCGTCGATCCCGAAAATCTTCCCGGCAGGGTCCTCGCGTTCGCGGCTGGCCATCCGGGTCACGTGCGTTTCGAACGGCAGGAGCCGCGCCTCAATGGCCTTGCCCACTCCCCCGTAGCCCACCAGCAGCACGCGCCGGTCCGCGAGGCTGGGCCGCTGGCTGTTGTCCCATGTCCCGCTGGCCTGGTTCCGCACGAAGTCGTCCATGCCGCGCTGGCTGGCGATCATCATTCCCAGCGCCAGTTCGGCCGTCGAAGTCTCGTGGACCCCGGCCGCGTTAGCGAAAACGCAACCGTTGGGCAGCACGTCCGCGACGCCGTCGTACCCGATCGACTGGCTCTGCACCAGCCCAACGTCCACGCCCTCCAGGGCCGCCAGCGCCGCCGGCTTGCCCATATAGGCCGGTACCAACAGGTCCAAGCGGCCTTCCGGAGCAGGGCCGGTCAGATCCCAGAGAACGAAGTCGACGCCGTCGATCGGCTCCAGCGCATCCAGCAGCTTTTGGTCGGGCAGGCACACCCGCAGCCGCCGGCTCATGCCGCCGCCACGAGCTTGTGTGAGGAATTCATAAGGTGATCCTAGTGGGCTGTCCGGCGGAAGAGCAGTTAGATGACTCCTCCCGCCAATGCGCTTTAGGCCAGCACCCGCGCTGTTGCCAGGACGATGTCCCGCTGATCACCGTAGTAGCCGGTCAGGGAGCCGTTCAGCTCCTTGAGCCAGCCGTTGCCGGCGGAGTCGAGGACAGTGGCGTCCAGGTCCAGGACTGCGGGCGCCTCGAGGATGTGCTGTGCTGCAAGGGCTGCGCGGTGAAGCAGTAGGTCCCCCATACCCACCGCCAGGCCGGATTTTTGCCCGTAGCCCGTCAGGAACGCTTCGAGGAGTTCAGGGTGCTCCGGACTGCCCGGAACTTTGCCGATCAGGTCCCGAATCGCGGAGGCGACATCGGCGGCGGCGGGCGTCAACCCGGATTCGTCGAGGTCGAAGCAGGTTGCTTTACCTTCCGACCATCTCAGGTTGTCGAGCTCAAAGTCCCCGTGCCCCATGACGAGCGGCCCCGGCTCCAGGCTTTCATGCAGCCTGTTCAGGGCGTGGGCAGCGTCGGCGAGGTCCTGGTCAGAATGTGAAACCAGGCGGTCAAACACGTTCGCTTGCTCTTGGCGGCCCACGGGCTCCACCCGCCCAGCGGCCTGGTGGAACTCCGCAAGCGCTGCACCCCAGGCGGCGGCAGCGCCGGCGTCGAGCTCATCCACGTCCAGCTCTTCGCCGTCCACCCTTCGCACCACGCAGGCTGCCATCTCACCGAGAGGCGTCTGGACAAGCTCCACCGCCCGGCCCCCGCGTGACCTTGCCAGTTCCGCCACGGGTGCCCCGGCGTGGTTGAGCCGGGCATGCAGCTGCGCTCCGCGCTGCAGGCGCGCTCCCGCCGCGGACCCGGCCAGGGCGAAGCGCGCGTAGAGCACTCCACGGGCGTCCCCGCCAGGCGGGACAACGAACACGTGCGCCGCCGAGGAACGCCAGTACCGCAGGCCACCGGCGGGAATACGCCAAGGCCGGCCAACCGCGTCTGCCACCGGCGACCGCCACTCGTCGTCAACGGTGGTTCGCAACGCGGCGATCTGACTCAACGGCAGCATGAGAACCATCCTGACACGCACCACGCCCAGGACCGAGTGACTTTCGACCCCTCCCCATGAACTTGATACAGGTTAATAAATGCGAGACCTACTGAATCCCGCCATGCTCCTCATTGCCGTCACGCTGGCAGTGGCCGCAGGCCAGGTCCTGTCCTTGCTGCTGCGCAAGCTCGTCCTGCGCCTCAGCCGCAAGCGTCCGGAGCTCCAGGCCACCTCGCGGGCGGCGCGGCAGCCGTTGCGGTTGGCAGTGTGCAGCGTCCTACGGCGGTGCCTCCTCCCACCGTCCGCAGCCACTGCGCGGATTGGGAACCTCCGCCCGCCACGGCTCGCGGCCTCCGGCTGAGCCGCAGGTGTTGCAGCTTTTTACCGGTTCAATCGAAGCAGTCCAGCGCTCACGGGCCTTCACCGGTCCCGGCGAGGATGTCTTCCAGGACCGGGACCAGACGGTGGCGTCCAGAAACTGAAAAGCCTTGATAGGTGACCATATGGTCACATAAAATAATTCCTATGGACGACGTGTTCAAGGCACTCTCCGACCCCACCCGGCGGGAGCTGCTCGACGAGCTCTTCCGCGAGGACGGCCAGACCCTGGGCGCCCTCGAAGGACGCTTCGACATGACCCGGTTCGGGATCGCCAAGCACCTCAAGATCCTGGAGGAAGCCGGGCTGGTGGTGACCCGGCGCCGGGGGCGCGAAAAGCTGCACTTCCTGAACCCGGTCCCGATCCGGCTCGTCCACGACCGCTGGGTGAGCAAATATGCAGAACCATGGGCCGCTGGCCTCAGCGACCTCAAATCCAGATTGGAAAGTCCCATGGAAAAAATCTTCGAAATCTACATCAAGACCACGCCGGAGCGGCTCTGGGAAGCCATCACGGACAGCGACATCCGCAGCAAGTACCAGTTCGGGAACACCATCGAAACGGACTGGACCCCAGGCAGCAGCTTCACCATGAACAATGTCAAAGCAGGCGCGCCCTTGGGGGAAGGCGAAAACCTTGAGGTGGACCCGCCGCGCCGGCTCGTGCAGACCATGCGCGCCCTCTGGGGCGAGGACGTCAAGGCCGAGGGGACCTCGAAGGTCACCTGGGACATCGAGCCGGTGGGCGATTCCTGCCGCCTCACCGTAACCCACAGCGACCTCCGCGAGGGCGCCAACGAACAGCTCTACGGCGGCTGGCCAATGATTCTGTCCGGCCTGAAGACCTGGCTGGAAACAGGCGAGAAACTCACCACGCCCGGCTCGCTGATGTACACCTGAACCGGTGCTGCACAGCTGAGGAACCGACGCCGGCGGGAGGCGCCGAGGAGGAATGGAAACTGCTGCTCTGCGGGCGCAGCCCCCCAGCCGGGGGCACGCTATCGGGGGGTGGGCGCGCTATCCGGCCGGCGGCCGGTTGGTGCCGTCCCATCCCCTGCGCCGCAGGTTGCGTGTGGCCACCAGCGAACCCCCGATGAACAGCACACCCAGGACCACGGTGGCAACACCCACGTAGAACCATCCGCCCCGGCCGAAGATCATCAGCGCGGCGCCGAGAATGCACAGGCCTTTCGCCGTGATATCCAGGTACAGCTGCACCTTTGGATTGTCCATAACTCCACGATAGACCCCACGCCGGCAGCCCGTCCCGGGCCCTCGACGCCCCGGCCCTACTCCGTGCGCTGCCGCCACAGCAGGAACACTGCGAACGTCACCAGGCACAGGACCAGCATGGCGAGCACCATGCGTGCCCAGCTTCCCTGGTCCACGCCGCCGGCCGCGAAAACGCCGATCATCACAGTGGCGGTGATGGCACCGACGTACCGGCAGGTTTGGTAGATCCCTGCCGCGACGCCACGTTCCTGCGGCCGGGTGGAGACAAACATGCCTTGGTTCGTGGCAATACTCACCGTTCCGTAGGGGACGCCCATCAGGGCAGTCAGCACCACCACCAGCGGGATCACGAGCGTTCCGGTCAGCAGCCACATAAGCGCGGCCGCCGCAGTCAGGAGCACGACGCCGGCAATCAGCACCCGCCGCACGCCGAACCTGCCCATCGCCCTGACTGCCCACGGGGTGGCGACCACCGACATCGTGGCCAGCGGCAGCATCAGCAGGCCAACGACGCCGGGATCGTAGCCGCCCGCTTCCTGCAGCAGCTGGGGCAGGCCGAAGAACGCAAAGTAGTAGACGCTGCTGAACACTGCGAAGCCCAGGTAGATCAGCATCAGCGGCCGGTTGCGCCCCAGCAGCCGCAGGTCCAGGAAGGGACGGTTGAACCGCAGCTCGCGCCAGGCGAACAACGCACCGATCGCAGTTCCGGCGGCCAGCATCCACCAGCGGTAGCCGGGCGCCACGTTCAACGCAGCCATCATCACCAGGAGCAGGGCGGACACGAAACCCAGGATTCCCGGGATGTCCGAGTCCCTGACAAGCTCGGCGATGCTGCCACGTTCCCGCGTCTCATCGTGCGGCGCCGCCTGCCTGACGATCAGCAACGCGGCCAGCGCCAGCGGCACGTTGATCAGGAACAGCGCTTCCCAACCCACGAAGCTGACCAGGAGGCCGCCCACTACCGGGCCCACTGCCGCCGCCGAAGTGTTGGCCATCTGGAGCCGGCCCAGCGGGCGCGCGGAATCCACCTTGGCCCGGTGCGCGACGGCTCCCACCATCACCACCGCGCTGGGATAAGCGGTGGCCGTGCCCAGCGCCATCACGGCCCGCGCCACGCAGAGCAGGGCGAAGTTCGGTGCGAGCGGAGCCAGCGCGCAGGTGACGGCAACCAGTGCCATGCCCAGCATAAACATCCGGCGCGGTCCGAACCTGTCGGCCAGCCTGCCCATTACCGGCTGCCCGGCCGCCGAGGCGAGGTAGAACGAGGTGACCACCCAGGTGACGGCGGCGACGTCGAGCCCGAAGTCTGCGCGGAGCACCACCAGGGCAACGGCGATCATCGAGGAGTTGAGGGGGTTCAGTGCCGTGCCCAGGCTGAGGCCGGCGACGGCCAGGGCAGTCCGGGGTTTGTTGCTCACGGAAACAGTCTGGTGCACCCGAACCGGCATGTGCGACTTTGATGAACTAGCGTGCCTGGCCGCCGGCCTGCACGGGTGGGAACAACGATTCTTCAACGAGGCCGGTGAGCTCGCGGATGACGTCAGCCTGCCCCGGCTCTTTACTGGCCGCGGGATTCTCGGTATAGACCACCAGCACAAACGAGGAGCCCCGGTACGTCAGGACTGCCGCGTCGTGAAGTTCGCCGCCAAATTCCCCGTACTTATGAAAGACCTCGACGCCGGCCTGGGACCCGGCTGGGATCAGTTCCTCGTTATTGGTGTCCTGCATGTAGCCGAGCAACTGGGCGGTGTTCTTCGCGTTCAGCAGGTCCCCGGCGTAGAGCCGCTTGAGGACCAGGGCCATTTCCGCAGGAGTCAGCAGATTCTCCTCTGGATCGTAGGCGACGCCGATGGAGGCGGCGTATTCAGTCAGCTGAGGGTAGCCCACCGCGTCCATCAGCAGCAGCCACGAATCGTTGTTGCTTTCGTTCACCATGGCTTCGAGTTGGAACGCCGCGTCGTAGTCCCCTAAAGGCTCATCCAACGCGGCCTCGCCGTTTTCAACCAGGTGGTAGTACGCCGCCGCCGTGATGATCTTCGCGGTGCTGGCGGCCGTAAAGGCTTCCTGGTCCCCGAAGGTCAGCGCCGCATCGCCGGACACGTCCGCCAAAGCCAGCCCGATCCTGTATTCATCGTTCTCCTCCAGGACGGCATTGATGCGGTCCTCGAGGGAATCCGGCGCGACAGCCACGGGGGCTTCCGGGACAGCGGCGGGGACTGGACCGGCTGCGCCCGCCAACGGCCCGGACCGGACGGCTGCGAAAACAAGGCTGGCCCCAATGACCAACGCAACGGCTGAGAACAGCAGCGCCAGCAGCAGAACTCTTTGCCCTTTCCGGGACGCGCTGAAGTGACGCCCCGCCGGGCGCAGCGCTGGGTCCGCCGACATAGAACTCCTGCAACTCGGATGATCAAAAAATCACATCGGGCGCCCAGCGCACACCAATGCTAAGGCTGCTGATTAAATCACACGAGTATGGGAGCTGCCTGAGTGTCCGTGTCCGTCAGCGGGTGCGTGCCGAGAGCGCTGTGTCCAGGAACTCGAGGTGGGCTGGAGCGGTGCGGACCGTATTGCCGTCGTACTCCGGGTGCTTTGTCAGGAACTTCTTGATGTACGGGCACACGGGAACGATGCCCCGCCCGGCGCTTACCGTTTCGTCCAGGGCCGCGGTGGCGAGCTTGCCTGCGAGGCCCTGGCCGCCGTATTCCTCGTTGATCACGGTGTGGTAGAAAATCCGCTGTGGTGAGGCGCCGCCGTCGTAATCCTTGTAGGCTGCCTTGCCGATCACGTTGCCGGCGTCGAGGATTTCGAAACGCTGGCGGTCGGGGTTGTGGCGGACGGTGATCTGGCTCAAGGGAACTCCTTCAATGCGGTTACGTTGCTGCCCCTGCAAAGCCTAACCCGGGCAGGGCAGCCCTTATTTCCGCATCGATTTTCCCGGCTGGACCACCGCCCGCCGTCACGCCTTAGCTCAGGTATCCGTTCGGGTTGAGGACATACTTCGTGGCTGCGCCGGCGTCGAATTCCGCGTAGCCCTTGGGTGCCTCTTCCAGGGTGATGGGCTTGGCGTTGACGTTCTTGGCGATGCTCACCCTGTCGTGCAGGATGGCCATCATCAGTTGCCGGTTGTACTTCATCACCGGGCATTGGCCCGTGGTGAAGCTCAACGACTTGGCCCAGCCGGTGCCCAGGCTGAGGCTCAGCGCGCCCTTCTTGGCGGCCTCGTCAATCCCGCCCGGGTCACCGGTGACGTAGAGGCCTGGGATGCCCAGGGCACCGCCCGCCGCGGTGATGTCCATCAGCGAGTTCAGCACCGTGGCCGGCGCCTCCTCTGCGTCTTTTCCATGGCCGTGTCCCCTGGCCTCGAAGCCGACGGCGTCCACGCCGCAGTCCACTTCCGGTACGCCAAGGATCTGTTCGATCTGCTCCGCCGGGCCACCCTTGGTGAGGTCCGCCGTTTCGCAACCGAAGCTTCGGGCCTGCGCCAGCCGGTCCTCGTTGAGGTCACCAACAATTACGACGGCGGCGCCCAGCAACTGCGCGCTGGTCGCCGCTGCGAGGCCAACCGGGCCCGCTCCTGCCACGTAGACGGTGGAACCAACACCCACCCCGGCGCTGACCGCGCCGTGATACCCGGTGGGGAAAATATCCGAAAGCATGGCGAGGTCCAGGATTTTCTCCATCGCCCGGTCCTTGTCCGGGAACTTCAGCAGGTTCCAGTCGGCGTACGGCACCAACACATAGTTGGCCTGGCCGCCCACCCAGCCGCCCATGTCCACGTATCCGTAGGCGCTGCCCGGGCGGTCAGGGTTCACGTTCAGGCAGATGCCGGTCTTGCGTTCCTTGCAGTTCCGGCAGCGGCCGCAGGCAATATTGAACGGCACCGAACAGAGGTCTCCGACTTTTATGAATTCGACGTCGCGGCCCACTTCCACCACCTCGCCGGTGATCTCGTGGCCCAGCACCAGATTGGGCGGTGCGGTGGTGCGTCCGCGCACCATGTGCTGGTCGGAGCCGCAGATGTTTGTGGCCACGGTCTTGAGGATCACGCCATGGTTGACGGCCCGCCCCACGTTCGCCGGATTCACGCCCGGACCGTCTTTCAGTTCAAAGCTGGGATAGTCGATGTCAATAAGTTCAACCTTGCCTGGCGCTTTGTAGGCAACGGCTCTGTTCCCTGTCATCTGTTTCTCCTGAAGTCAGGCCGGCCCGGTGGGGCAGCCGTAGTTTTGGGTAGGTGTAGTACCCCTGCAGGCAGGGCCCGGCCTGATCAATGTGGCGCCTTCTGTGGAGCCAAGTGATCGGTGCTGACGCCCCTGGCCTGAGGTTCGGCCAGTCTAGGCGGGGCAGGATGGCAGTTCCAGAGCCAGCGGGGAGGGAGATCTACCCTGTTTGGGATAGGGGGTTTTAGGGACCCCATGACTTCCGTTGCGAAGCCTTGTAGTGTCGGCACCGGAAAGCAGCCACCCAGCAGTTGGCCCGATACTCACGACAGGAGCGAACCATGGCAGTCAGTGAAGAAGAAGCACGGGTGCTCGACCAGTGGAGCAACCGGCTTGCCCAGGCGTTGCAGATTCTGGATTTGGACGTGGACAACGAGTTGCTCCTTGACCTGGCCCGCAGGTCAGCGGACTCGATAATCCACCCAGCCGCCCCGGTCACCACCTTCCTGGTGGGCTATGCGGCCGGGCTGGAGGCCGGTACCGGCAGCGCGGGGACAAGGGAGGCCTCCAGCGCGGCGGTGGCCAGGGCTGCCAGCGTTGCTTTCAGGCTCTGCGACGACGGGCACGAGGGCGGCCCCGCCAGCAAGGGCTGGGCCGACACCGCGCAGTAGCTAGACACCGCGCAGTAGCTAGACACAGCGCACCAGCTATCCCGCCGCCGTCGGCTCCTCTTCAAGTACCGGAACGGGTTCCAGCCGGACGATTACGGCCTTGGAGGCCGGCGTCTGGCTGCCCTCGGCCACGCTCTCCAGCGGGACCAGAACATTCGCCTCCGGGTAGTAGGCGGCCGCGCAGCCGCGCGCCGACGGGTAGGACACCACCCGGTAATTCCGCAGCACCCGGTCCACACCGTCCGAATACACCCCGTGGATGTCCACGTGCTGCCCGTCCTCAAGGCCCAGCTCGGTGAGGTCCGCGGGGTTCACGAACACCACTTCGCGGCCCTTCTTGATGCCGCGGTACCTGTCGTTGTGCCCGTAAATGGTGGTGTTGAACTGGTCGTGCGAGCGCATGGTCTGCAGGATGAGGGTCCCCGCGGGGCGTTCCACATGCTCCAGTTCGTTGACAGTGAGGATGGCCTTTCCAGTTGGTGTGTTGAACGTGCGGGAGTCGCGGGGGCCGTTGGGCAGGACGAACCCACCATCCTGCCGGATCTTACGGTTGTAGTCCTCGCACCCGTTCACCACGTGGGAGATGTGATCCCGGATCAGGTCGTAGTCCTTTTCGAATCCTGCCCAGTCTGCCGACGTCCGGTCCCCCAGCGTGGCCGCGGCAAGCCGGCAGACGATGGCTATCTCGGACAGCAACCCCGGCGCCACCGGCTCGACGGTGCCATGTGAGGCGTGCACCGCACAGACGGTGTCCTCCACCGAAACGAACTGCGGTCCGGATTCCTGCCTGTCGATCTCGGTCCGGCCCAGGGTGGGCAGTATCAGCGCCTCGGCCCCGGTCACGCCATGTGAGTGGTTGAGCTTGGTGGAGATCTGGACCGACAGCTCCGTTTTCTCCATCGCTGCTTCAGCTGCATGCGTGTCCGAAATTGCTCCCACGAAATTGCCGCCGAGGGCGATAAAAGCCTTGATGCCGCCGTCGCGCATTGCCCGGACCGTCTGGACGGCGTCCAGCCCGTGGTCACGCGGCGGTTCAAAATCGAACTCCCGCCCCAGCGCGTCCAGGAAGGCCGGCGGCATCTGTTCCCAAATGCCCATGGTCCTGTCGCCCTGGACGTTGCTGTGCCCGCGGATGGGCGAGGCGCCGGCACCTGGCTTGCCGATGTTGCCCCGGAGCAGCAGGAGGTTGATCATCTCCTTGATGGTGGCTACGCCCTTCTTCTGCTGCGTGATGCCCATGGCCCAGGTGATGATCACCTTGTCCGCGGCGAGGTAGCGGGCCGCAAGCTCGTCGATCTCCTCGATGCGCAGCCCGGTAGCCTCCAGGACGGCGGACTCGTCCAGCCGGGAGAGGTGGGCCTTGAGTTCCTCCAGCCCGTCGCAGTGCTCCGCCAGGAACTCATGGTCCAGCACGGTCCCGGGGTTCGCGGCCTCGGCCTCAAGGACACGCTTCGAGACGGCCTGCAGCAGCGCCATATCGCCGCCAATCCGCACCTGCAGGAACTGGTCCGCCAGGTCCGTGCCGTGCCCGATGATGCCCTTCACCTTCTGCGGGTTCTTGTACCGCATCAGGCCGGCCTCCGGCAGCGGATTCACGGCGACAATGCGGGCTCCGGCCTCCTTGGCTTCCTCCAGGGCGGTGAGCATCCGCGGATGGTTGGTGCCCGGGTTCTGGCCCATGATGATGATCAGGTCCGCCTTGGCGAAGTCGTCATAGGAGACCGTGGCCTTGCCCACGCCGATGGTCTGCCCCATGCCCCACCCGGAGGACTCATGGCACATGTTGGAGCAGTCCGGCAGGTTGTTGGTGCCGTAGGCGCGGATGAACAGCTGGTAGAGGAAGGCAGCCTCGTTGGACGTCCTGCCGCTGGTGTAGAACGCGGCCTGGTTGGGGTCCGGGAGGGACTTCAGCTTGTCAGCGATGATGCTGAATGCCTCATCCCAGCTGACGGGCTTGTAATGGTCCTCGCCCGCCTTCTTGTACACGGGTTCGGTCAGGCGGCCCTGCATGCCCAGCCAGTACTCGGACCTGTGCCGCAGCTCGCTGACGGGGTGCTCGTCCCAGAATTCCCGGCCGATGACCACGGGGGTGGCCTCCCAGGTCACCGCTTTGGCCCCGTTCTCGCAGAATTCAAACGTCTTGCGGTGGCCCGGATCCGGCCACGCGCAGCTCATGCAGTCGAACCCGTCCTTCTGGTTCAGCGCCAGCAGGGTCTTCCGCGAGCGCTCCACTCCCATGTGCTTGAGCGCCGGCTGCATCGAGTGATAGACCCCTGGCACACCGGCGGCCCAGGTTTTGGGGTGGCCGGTCACCTCCAGTTCGGACTCGTCCGCCTCTTCGACCTTCGGGTTCTTCCGCGTCACGCTGCACACTCCTCGGCTGTTCCTGGTCCCCACAAGCCAGGGCACACGCCGCCGGACCAGTTCCTTCCACAGTTGTTCAGGGTGGCTGGGAAGTCAAGGATGGGGCACCCCGTATGTGGACAATGGGAAAGAACCAGAGTGCCCGTTGTCCACATGGCAGTTGGTCCAGGACGGCGCCGGTCCCGGCCCGCGCTAGGCTTGATGTCTCGGCTGAAGCAAGCGGCCGCAGGACCCACTGTGCGGAGCCGCTCCCAAATGTCCGACGATCTTGCCCTCAGCGCCCTTGCGGCGTCCTCCTTTTCCCTGCCCCACCTGCGCGATGGCCAGCTGGACGGAATCCGCGCCCTCGTTGAAGGCCGCGATGTCCTGGCCGTGATGCCCACCGGCTACGGCAAATCCGCAATCTACCAAGTGGCCGCCCGGCACCTTCACAACGCAACGGGGCGACCCGCCGTCGTGGTTTCCCCGCTCATCGCCCTGCAGGAGGACCAGCTGGACGGGCTGGCCGACGAGCTGGGCGAAGGGGCGGCCGTCGCCGTCAATTCCGCCCGCAGCGACGGCGAGGTGGAGGCCGCCTGGCAGGCGGCTGAGGCGGGCGAGGCTACTTTCCTGTTCCTCGCGCCCGAGCAGCTGGCCAAGCAGGAAACGGTGGACCGCATCGCCAAACTGGACATCTCCGTGTTCGTGGTGGACGAAGCACACTGCGTCTCCTCCTGGGGCCACGACTTCCGGCCGGACTACCTCAACCTCGGCAACGTCCGTGAACGGCTGGGCAACCCGCCCGTGGCTGCCCTGACCGCCACTGCCTCGCCGCCTGTGCGGGACGAGATCGCGGAGCGGCTGGGTATGACGGACCCGCTGGTCCTGGTCCACGGCTTCGACCGGCCAAATATCTCCCTCGATGTGGTACGCCACCAGGAGGACAGGAGCAAGCGCAAGGCGGTGCTGGAGCAGGTTGCGGCGCTGGCCCGGGATGACGGGCAGGGGCTGCTGTACGCCGCCACCCGCAAGGACACGGAAAAGTATGCCGCGAAGCTCGACAAGGAAGGGCTGCGTGCGGAGGCGTACCACGCCGGCCGGTCCGCAGGAGACCGCGAGCGCATCCATGAGCAGTTCCTGGACGACCAGCTGGACGTTGTGGTGGCGACCACCGCCTTCGGCATGGGAATCGATAAGCCCAACGTCCGGTTCGTGGTCCACGCGGACATCCCGGAGGCTCTGGACGCGTACTACCAGGAGATCGGCAGGGCGGGCCGTGACGGCGACCCCGCTTTCGCAGTGCTGCACTACCGTGCCGAGGACCTTGGCCTGCGGAAGTTCTTCGGCACCCACTCCCCTGATCCGGACTCGCTGCTGGCGGTGTTGCAGGTCCTCAAGGCCGCGGGCGGACCCGCGCCGAAGGCCTCCCTGGCGGAGCTCACCGGCTTCCCCGCACGGCGCATCACCGGGCTGGTCAACCAGCTGGAGGAGACTGGCGCGGTCACCACTGGCAAGCGCGGCATCCGCCTCACCTCCAAAGCCAAACTGCCCGCCCTGGTGGACCGCGCCGTCGAGCTTGCCGAGGCCCGGCAGCGCGTGGACCAGTCGCGGCTCACCATGATGCGCGCTTACGCGGAGACGGACAGCTGCCGGCGGCAGTTCCTGCTGGGCTACTTCGGCGAGGACCTGCCGGAACCGTGCGGCAACTGCGACGCCTGCGCGGATGCTGCCAGCCGCGCGGATGCTCCCGGTGATGCTCCTGCCTGGGGAACAGGGAGGCACGACGACGGCGGCCCGGGGTCCCCGGAACAGGCGGCCTCAAGTGCCGGGGACCCGTTCCCGCTCCAATCGTCGGTGGTCCACAAGGAGTGGGGTCCGGGGTTGGTGATGCGGCACGAGGACGACGTCATCACCGTCCTGTTCGAGCAGGAGGGATACAAGACCCTGTCCCGTACCGCCGTCGTGGAGCACGAACTCCTGAAGCCTGCTTAGGTGCTGCCGGCTTAGGTACGCTGGAAGGACACCCCGACGAAAGGCCCGCCGCGTGGAAGTACCTTCTTATGTCTGGACCCTGACAATTACAGGAATTGTTGGCCTGCTGGCCTTCGACTTCTTTTTCCATGTGCGGAAGGCCCACACGCCGTCGCTCAAGGAATCCGCCACCTGGTCCGCCATCTATGTGGGTATCGCGCTGCTGTTCGGACTGGGAGTGCTGGTTTTCGGCGGGCCCACCATGGGCACGGAGTACTTCGCCGGATACGTGACGGAGAAGGCACTGTCCATTGACAACCTGTTTGTGTTCCTCATCATCATGGCCAGCTTCAAGGTGCCGCGTGCGGACCAGCAGAAGGTACTGCTGTTCGGCATCGTCTTCTCGCTGATCGCCCGCACCGCGTTCATCTTTTTGGGTGCCGCGCTGATCAACAGCTTCGCATGGGTGTTCTACATCTTCGGGCTCATCCTGCTCGTCACCGCCGGCAACCTGCTCCGTCCTAACGCCCACGACGACGAGTCCGAAGGCCTGGTGGTCCGGCTCGCCAAGAAGTTCCTTCCGGCGTCGGAACACTACGACGGCGACAAACTGTTCACCATGGAGAACGGCAAGCGCGTCCTCACGCCAATGCTGCTGGTAATGGTGGCCATCGGTGGCACGGACATTCTTTTTGCCCTTGATTCCATTCCGGCGATCTTCGGCCTGACCCAGAACGTGTTCATCGTCTTCACGGCCACCGCTTTCTCCCTGATGGGCCTGCGGCAGCTGTTCTTCCTGATCGACGGCCTGCTGGACCGTCTGATCTTCCTCTCCTACGGCCTTGCAGCAATCCTTGGCTTCATCGGCGTAAAGCTCATCCTGCACGCCCTCCACGAGAACACGCTTCCGTTCATCAACGACGGCCAACACGTCAACGTGGTGGAAGTCAGCACCCAGGTCTCCCTGAGCGTGATCCTCGGCGTCCTGCTGGTCACCGTCCTGGCATCCATCTTCAGCCCCAAGGGCAAGGCCAAGAACGCTGTGTCCGGCGCCAAGCGCCACGCCAACGAGTACCTGGACCTCAACTACGAGACGGACATGGTGGAGCGGGACAAGATCTTCGCAAAGATGTGCCGCGAGGAGGACCAGATCCGCAAGCTGCCCGAGAAGTACAAGAAGCTCATCCGCAACGAGACCGAGTTCATGGACCTGCTGCGGAAGGCTCACATCGAGCACGACAAAGCCCAGGTGCGCGCGGACGCGAAGGGGTGACCCGGCCGTATTGTCAGGGCCTCTTGCTAGGTTGGAGTCATAGCCCGGGGAACCTTCCTTAGGCTGATGATCACAGCCCGGCTGTCGATGGGGAGGCCCCGTGTTTTTGCTCGAAGCTGCAAAGGCCGGCGCGCCGCCGGACCTGGTGTTCTCCGCCAGCGACCTGGTGGCGGCCAGCGAATGTGAGTACCGCACGCTCCGGATCCTGGACGAAAAGCTGGGCCGCGCGCCTAAAGCCGACTTTCAGGCTGACGAGATGCAGGTCCGTGCCGGTGAGCTTGGTGACAAGCATGAGCAAACCGTCCTGGCCAGCCTGATCGCCAAGTACGGAGAATGGGATGCCAGCCGGGCTGCGGGTGTTTACTCCCTGGAGCGAGGGCAGAACCTGCGCGGGGACCTGCAGGCAAAGCACGCCGAAACTGAGCTCGCCCTTCGTTCCGGGGCCGACGTCGTTTTCCAGGCCACCTTCTTCGACGGCGAATTCCTCGGGTACGCGGACTTCCTCGTCAACGAAGCCGCCGGCACCGGCAGCCCGGGGCGCTACGAAGTCTGGGACACGAAGCTGGCCCGGCACGCGAAAGTGGGCGCACTGCTGCAGCTGGCTGCGTACGGGGACCAGCTTTTTGGGATGGGACTCGAGCCCTCCCCGACAGTTACCCTGGTGCTCGGCACCCGCGTGGGTGATGACTGGCTCCGCAGCAGCCACCCGCTTCCGGATTTGCTGCCTGTTTTCCGGGAGCGGCGCCGCCGGTTCCGCGAGTTGACAGGCCAGCACCGGTCGGCCAGTACCGCCGTGCAGTGGCAGCAGCCCGGGCTCGTCCACTGCGGCAGGTGTGACTACTGCGCGGAGCAGGTGCAGGTACACCGGGACCTGTTGATGGTGGCCGGCATGTCCGTGGTGCAGCGCAGGAAGCTGAATGCTGTAGGCATCCGCACCATCGACCAGTTGGCGGCACTGCCCGTCGAGGAAGCCAATAATTCTGTGGTCCGGCTGCGGGCCCAGGCCCGGATGCAGCTGGGCCTGGATGCTCCGGCCGGATCGCGGACCTTCATGAAGGACGGCCAGCCGCATACGGTCTCGTTCACGGTGCTGCCGGAGAACACCATCGGTTCCCTTCCGGCTCCCAGCTCTGGCGATATCTTTTTTGACTTCGAGGGTGACCCGCTCTGGCAGGACCCTGCCACCGGAGCCTGGGGCATTGAGTACCTGTTCGGCGTGATTGAGGCTCCGATTCCGGGCAGTCCCGGCAATCCTGTTTTCCGCCCGTTCTGGGCCCACTCCCGCTCCGAGGAGCGGCGCGCCTTCCTGGACTTCTTGGAATACGTGGAGGAGCGGCGGGCACGCTACCCGGACATGCACGTCTACCACTACGCCGCCTACGAAAAGACAGCGCTGCGAAACCTCTCCCTTGCCCACCAGGCCGGCGAGGACACTGTGGACGCCTGGCTCCGGGAGGGCCTGCTAGTCGACCTTTACGCCACGGTCCGGCAGTCCTTGCGCATTTCCGAAGCGTCGTACTCCATCAAAAAGCTCGAACCACTGTATATGGGCGGCAATTTGCGCTCCGGGGACGTCAAGGATGCCGGCGCATCAGTAGTCGCCTACGCGGCCTACTGTGCAGCCCGGGATGCGGGGAACGCCGCAGAGGCTGAGAAGGTCCTAACGTCGATTTCCGACTACAACCAGTACGACTGCCTTTCCACCCTCCGGCTGCGGGACTGGCTCCTGGAGATTGCCGGGCAGCCGGCTGCGGGGGCCGCCCCGGAGGCAGAAGCGGGACAACGCACCGGGTCCGCACCGGCGGAACGCCCGGCGGCCCCGGAAGAAACTGCCGAGGAGTCCAGGCTGCGCGAATATCTCGCCGGGCTGCCGGACAACCGCCCCTGGACGGACGACGAACGTGCCATCGCCATGGTGGCTGCCGCTACTGGCTATCACCGCCGCGAACGCAAGCAGTTCTGGTGGCAGCACTTCGACAGGGTGGAAGCGCCCATCGAGAACTGGTCGGACCAGCGGAACGTGTTTGTGGTGTCTTCGGCGGAAGTGACGTCTGACTGGGCCCTTGCCAAGCCCCGGGAACGGATGCGTACCCGGATACTGCGGCTCCACGGCACCATGACGGAGGGATCGGACTTTCGAGCGGACTCCAGCTGGTGCCGGCTCTACGATGCACCGTCGCCGGACGGCATGGCCCATCCCGACGCCGCTCCCGGCACCCGTTCGTTCACGTTCGGGACCAGGATCAGCGAGGTTGGGCCGGCGCCGGACAACCCGGAGCACACAATCATCACCATCGCCGAGCGTGAGTCCGGAAAGGTTGCCGCCTACCCGCACCTTCCCGTTGCCCTCACGGAGGACCAGCCCCTGGCCACCGCCAGCATCGAAGCTGCCATCGCGGAAATCGCCGGCAGCGTCGGCTCTTCCGTGCCGCACCTGCCTGCCCACCCGGGACTGGACATCCTGCGTAAACAGCCCCCGCGTTTCCGCGCCCTCCAGCAGCCCGTGGACGTCCCGCACCGGCCGGACGGTTCCGCGGACTACGCCGCCGCAATCACCGATTCCGTCCGCGACCTCGACCGTTCCTACCTCGCCGTCCAGGGACCGCCCGGGACGGGAAAGACGTACGTCGGCGCCCACGTCATCGGCCGGCTGATTAGTGAAGGCTGGAAGATCGGGGTTGTAGGCCAGTCGCATAACGTGGTCGAAAACCTGCTCTGCTGCGCCATCAAAACCGGCGGCGTCGATCCGGCTGTGGTGGCCAAGAAGCTTTCGTCGCCGCACGACGTTCCATGGAAGTCCTCCGCCGACGGTGATGTCGCCAGGCTGTTGGCTTCTCCCGGCGGCTGCCTCGTAGGCGGCACCGCATGGACCATGACGGGCAAGGAAGTTCCGGCCGGTTCCCTGGATCTACTGGTCATTGACGAGGCGGGGCAGTTCTCGCTCGCCAACACCCTGGCTGTCTCCCGCGCGGCCAAACGGCTTCTCCTGCTCGGTGATCCGCAGCAGCTGCCGCAGGTCTCGCAGGGCGCGCACCCGGAGCCGGTGGACGAATCAGCGTTGGGCTGGCTCGCCGCAGGGCACGCCACCCTGCCTGCCAACCTTGGCTATTTCCTGGCCGACAGCTGGCGGATGCACCCGGATTTGTGCCGTGCAGTCTCCCAACTGAGCTACGACGGGAAACTCCAGTCCGCCCCTGCGGCTTCCCAACGCCAGCTTGAGGAATTGCCTGCAGGGGTTGAGACTGCCTTCGTCAACCACACTGGCAACACCACCGCGTCGAAGGAGGAAGCCGCCGAGGT
Organism: Arthrobacter sp. Hb9-2; assembly: GCF_059091165.1. Lineage (NCBI taxonomy): Bacteria > Bacillati > Actinomycetota > Actinomycetes > Micrococcales > Micrococcaceae > Arthrobacter > Arthrobacter sp. Hb9-2. Next base: position 22,299 of record NZ_JBNHGJ010000045.1, read on the forward strand.
TGTGCGCCAGGCGCGGCGGCATCTTGGGCTGAAGTGGACTCCCGGCACGGATGCAGAGTCACGTCCCCTTGGACAGGAAGACCTCTTGGTGGTGGCCGCGTACAACGCGCAGGTCCACCTGATCCGGAAATCCCTCGAAGAGGAAGGCCTGACCGGCGTTCGGGTCGGAACAGTAGACAAGTTCCAGGGCCAGGAGGCACCGGTGGTGCTGGTTTCGATGGCGTGTTCGGCCGTCAGCGAGGCACCCCGCGGGGCGGAGTTCCTGCTGAACAGGAACCGGATCAACGTTGCAGTATCGCGCGGGCAGTGGCGGGCGGTCATCATCCGCTCCCCCGAACTGACCAGCTACATGCCGCACCGGCCCGCCGCTTTGGAGGAGCTCGGTGCCTTCATCGGCCTCAGCCCGCGGGAGTGAGGCAACAGGGAAAGGCAATCCCGCGAGGGAGTGGCAGGCCTACACGTTTGCCGCTCAGCGGGCCCGGAAACTGCGGAAGCTGCCTTCAGCCTGTGAGATCGAGTCTTCCACGCGTTCCACCCGGCCGGGCGTGGCATCGGAGTTCAGCCACGCGCGGAGCTCGTGGATTTTCCATTGGGGCCCCTCGGCCACCAGGGCGACCGAACCGTCGTCGAGGTTCTTCACCTCACCGGTGAGGCCAAGCTCCTCCGCCTTGCCCATGGTCCAGAAGCGGAAGCCAACCCCCTGGACGACGCCGAAAACGCGGGCAGTCAGCCGCACGGCCTCCGAGGCATCCGACGGATCGGACGCATCGGACGACGAAGATTGCCTGTCAGTCATCTGGGCTCCCCTCTGCTAACCAACCAACTGCCCGGCGGCCGCCGTCCCAACCAGGTCGCAGTTAACGCTCCGAAAACGGGTTTTCACGGCGTCAAGTGCGACCCCATTTGGGCGGGCTTGGGCGCTTAGTTGATGGTGATGTCGCGGGTGCGGTGGTTGTAACGGATGGTCACCGTGCCGCCGTCGTGGTGCAGTTCGTGGTTGGGACCGTCGAACGTGCCGAAAGCGCCGTAATTCTCATCCCAGGACCGGTTCAGCGCGATCTTGAAGGTGTAGTTGCCGGCCGGCAGTTCGGCGCTCTTCTTCCAGAGCTGGTCCAGGAAGTCGAACTCCATCTGCGCTTCGTCGTACTGCGGAGCCCAGTTCTCGGGTGCACCAAGGATGGTGTTGAAATCGCCGGCGACGGCCACCGCTTCGGGCTGCGGGTGCGTCTCGACATCCGGGTCCTCGAAGGAACCGACAGCAGCAGGTGCTGCTGCCTCCTCAGTGGTCTTGGCCGGAGCCTTGCCCTTGCGCACAGCCTTCACAACGGGCTCGACGGCGTCTTCGAGCACCTTCGCTGCCTTGCCCACGGCCGCAGCGGCCTTCTTGGCAGGAGTCTTCTTCGCGGGCTTCTTGGGCTCCGTCGTGGCGGCGGTCTCCACCGGCGCCACGGTTTCGGCGGTGGCGAAGGTCGGGCGCACGAAACCTGCGGGAGCCGTGGGAACCGGGGTTTCGGCAGGAACGGGGGTGCCGGCGTCGAGCGCGGAGGCGAAGGACACCGGATCCGGGAACGCCACCGTGGCGCGCATGCCGTCTTCGGTGATGGTCCAGCCAGAGCGGCCCTTGACCAGCCAGCCGGCCTTGACCAGCTTCGCGGTGGCTGAAGTCAGCGTCTTGTGGCCGCGGGGAATGCCGCCGCTGAGCAGTTCGCGCTCATGGTCGTTGAACGGCACCCGGGCGGTAGCCTCAGCGAGGACCTGGCCCGCGTTCAGTGCATCACCGGACCACACGCCTTCGGTCAGGACATCCAGCACGGTCTTGAGTCGAAGGAAGGTGTTTTCTGCGGTGGACTTGGCCATGATTCCCCTTTTATAAAGCGATCGGTCTTAGGCATCATGCCAACTGCCCGTTAAATCGCGCGACTTGAAATGGTTAACTCTGCGTGTCGTGACCGACTATGAAGCGGACATTCCACCAAGTGAGTCTGGAGTATCGGGTAAAGGGCTGAACTGCACAACCCCGTAGCGCTGGCATGGGTGCCGCTCCGCACCTTCCCGGATACGCCTGCGGCACCAAGTTTAGCGGTATCAGGGCGGGGACGTTGCGTGAGACACAGCAGGCGTCAGTGGGTTACTTCGCCGCTGTTCAATTCGTCCAGCAGCTCCGCCTTCCGCTCCTCCGAAGCGAAGGACGAATGGATGGAGTTTGCGGCCAGCCGGGCCTTGTCAAAATCAGAGAGTTCGAACACCGTTTCCAGCTGGGCGAAGTTGTCGTCCACGTAGCCACCGAAGTACGCGGGATCGTCCGAGTTGACCGAAACATTGAGTCCCGCCGCGAGCATTGCGGGCAGCGGGTGGTCGGCAAGGGTGTCCACGGCGCGCAGCCGCACGTTGGAGAGCGGGCACACGGTCAGCGGGATCCGGGCGTCAACGAGGCGTTCCACGAGGTCCGGATCGTCCATGCAGCGGATGCCGTGGTCAATCCGCTCCACTCCGAGGATGTCCAAGGCTTCAATAATGTACGACGCCGGTCCCTCCTCGCCAGCGTGGGCGGTCAGCCGCAGGCCCGCTTCGCGCGCCTTGTCGTAAAGCCGCTCAAACTTCGACGGCGGATTGCCCACCTCCGCGGAGTCCAGGCCGATCGCAGCAATGGGGGCGTTCATTGCCAGCAGTTCGCCCAGGACTTCCAGCGCTGACTCCTCCGGGAGGTCCCGCAGGAAGGCGGCGATCAGCAGGGTGGAGATTCCGAAGTCCTCTTCGGACGTCGCCAGCACCGATGCGACGCCGTTGACGCAGGTTTTCAACGGGATACCGCGGGAGAGGTGGGCCTGGGGGTCCATCATTATTTCGGCATGCCGCACGCCGGCAGCGGCGGCACGCTCAAGGTAGGCGTAGGTCATGTCCGCGAAATCTTCCTCCGTCTGCAGTACCGCCATGTTGGCGTAGTACAGGTCAAGGAAGGACTGCAGGTCCGTGAACTCGTACTTTTCGCGAAGTTCGTCCAGGCCGCTGTACGGCAACACGACGCCATTCCGCTCCGCGAGCGCAAAGATCAACTCCGGCTGGAGTGTCCCCTCAATGTGGAGGTGCAGTTCCGCCACCGGCAGGAGCCTGCCAGGGACCTCGAGCTCAACTGCATCAGGTTCGGTTTCAAGCGCGGCAGCACCGGCCGCAAAGTTATCCATCCGGTCAGGATAATGCCCGCCGCCGGATTCGCCACTAGAGTCGAACCAATGCAGAACACTAAGCACGCTGATGACCTGCAGTATTCACCTCCCACCCACGCAACCGATGGTTTTGTCCGGGTGCGCGGAGCCCGCGAGAACAATCTCCGCAACGTGGACGTGGATGTTCCGCGCGATGCAATCGTGGCGTTCACCGGGGTTTCCGGCTCCGGGAAGTCATCACTTGCCTTCGGTACGATCTACGCGGAGGCCCAGCGCCGCTACTTCGAATCTGTAGCCCCGTACGCCCGCCGCCTCATCCAGCAGGGGCACAATCCCAAAGTGGAGCTGATCAGCGGCCTGCCGCCCGCCGTCGCGCTTCAACAGCGCCGCGGCGCACCCAGCAGCCGGTCCACGGTGGGTACTGTCACCACGCTCTCCAACTCCCTGCGCATGCTCTTTTCCCGCGCGGGCACCTACCCGGCCGGCAGCGCACAGCTGGACTCGGACGCTTTCTCTCCCAATACAGCCGCCGGGGCGTGCCGGGAATGCCACGGCCTGGGCATAGCCCACACCGTCACTGAATCCTCGCTGGTCCCGGACCCGTCATTGACCATCCGTGATGGCGCCATCGCTGCCTGGCCCGGCGCGTGGCAGGGAAAGAACCTGCGGGACATCCTTGTACACCTGGGTTACGACGTCGATGTCCCGTGGCGCAAACTGCCGAAGAAACACCGCGACTGGATCCTCTTCACCGAGGAACAGCCCGTGGTGGAGGTGACTCCCCAGCGTGACCGCGTGGCCAAACCGTACAAGGGGCGCTTCTGGAGTGCCAGGAGCTACGTGCTCCATACGCTGGCCGATTCGCAGAGCGCCGCCATGCGCGAGCGGGTGCTGGCGTTTATGGAGTCAGGGCCGTGCCCGCTCTGTTCCGGGACGGGGCTGACACCGGAGGCCTTGGCGGTGACGTTTGCCGGCAGGACAATCGCGGAACTCAACCGCCTCCCCATGGCGGACCTCGCGGAGATCGTCCGGCCCACGTCGGAGTTGGCCGACGCCGGCACGGCCTCACGCACGCAGGTTTCCGGCGAGTCGAACGAGGTTGCGGTAGCGATCACCAGGGACCTGCTCCACCGCATCACCGTCCTGCTGGACCTCGGGCTGGGCTACCTCGCCCTGGGCCGGGCTACGCCCACCCTGTCGCCGGGCGAGATGCAGCGGCTGCGCATCGCCACCCAGCTGCGCTCCGGCCTTTTCGGCGTGATCTACGTGCTGGACGAACCGTCAGCCGGACTCCATCCGGCTGACGCCGAACCCCTCCTGGACGTCCTGGAACAACTGAAGGCATCGGGCAACTCGGTGTTCGTGGTGGAGCACAACATGGACGTGGTCCGCAGGGCCGATTGGCTGGTGGACGTGGGCCCGCGGGCGGGCGAAGGCGGCGGTGAGGTGCTCTACAGCGGGCCAGTGAACGGGCTGGCCGGCATCGAGGCCTCCGTCACCAGGCCGTTCCTTTTTGGCGACGCCATGCCACAAGTGCCCGGGGTTGGGGGTGCGCGCAAAGAGAAGACAAGGGAGCCTGCGGGATGGCTGGAGCTGACGGACGTCAGCCGGCACAACCTGCGCGGACTGAATGCCCGTTTTCCCCTTGGCGTCCTTACTGCCGTAACTGGCGTTTCGGGCTCGGGAAAGTCCACCCTTGTCAGCCGGGTGCTTGGCGAGGTTGTTGGCTCCGGACTGAGATCGCCTGCTGAGATTGAGGAGTCCCCGGAGCCCCTTGCCCTGGGAGACGTCACGGGAGGCGACCACATTGACCGCCTGGTGACTGTGGACCAGAAACCCATCGGGCGGACGCCGCGCTCCAACCTGGCTACCTACACGGGACTTTTTGACGCTGTCCGCAAGGAATTTGCTGCCACCGAACAAGCCAAGCTCCGCGGCTTCGGTGCGGGCAGGTTTTCGTTCAACGTGGCCGGCGGGCGCTGTGAGACCTGCCAGGGCGAGGGCTTTGTGGCAGTGGAACTGCTCTTCCTGCCCGGCAGCTACGGACCTTGCCCGGAATGCGCCGGATCCCGCTACAACCCGGAAACGCTCGAGGTGGAGTACCGCGGCAAGACCGTGGCGGACGTGCTGGCCATGACCGTGGACCTCGCCGCGGAGTTCCTGGTTCACGTCCCTGCGGCCGCCCGGAGCCTGAAGAGCCTGCAGGACGTGGGGCTCGGCTATCTTCGGCTCGGGCAGCCGGCCACGGAACTGTCCGGTGGAGAGGCGCAGCGCATCAAACTGGCCAGTGAGCTTCAGCGGGCGCAGCGGGGCCACACCCTGTACCTGCTGGATGAGCCCACCACCGGCCTGCACCCCGCCGACGTGGAATTGCTGATGGCGCAGCTCCACGGACTGGTGGACGCCGGAAACTCCGTGGTGGTTGTTGAGCACGAAATGGCAGTAGTGGCCGGCGCGGACTGGGTGATCGACCTGGGGCCGTCAGGCGGGGACAAAGGCGGGCAAGTCATGGCAACGGGGACACCCGCCGTCGTCGCGCAGTCACAGGAGAGCCGCACTGCCCCGTATCTGGCCGCAGCCCTCGGTCAGGGAAACACCAGCCAACGCCCAGAAAAATCTCGATTTGATAACGGCCGGTTGATGTCTTAGCGTGAAGGGCAAGCCCGCGAACGTGGGCGCATGAATGCCCGGTGCTGCCTCCACCAGAACTGCCCAGCTGGCAGCCACCGAACTTGACCTCTATTTGTCAGGGGTGGGCAGTGGCGCGATGATCTCCGGGGACGGAACCAGCGCAGGTGGCCTTCAGGAGCATCACCATCATGAAAAACACCACTTTCCGTACTGTCGCGCGCCGAGGAGCCACCGTGGCGGCCATTTCGGCTGCAGGCATCGCCCTTTCCGCCACCGGGGCCAACGCCGCCACCAGCACGTCCACCTGGGATGCCCTCGCCCAGTGTGAGAGCGGCGGCAACTGGGCCATCAACACAGGCAACGGCTACAGCGGCGGCCTGCAGTTCAGCCCCAGCACCTGGGCTGCTTACGGCGGCACAGGTTCAGCGGCCAACGCCAGCCGTGAGCAGCAAATTGCCGTAGCCGAGCAGGTCCAGGCGTCGCAGGGTTGGGGCGCCTGGCCGTCCTGCGCTGCGCAGCTCGGCCTGAGCGGAGGTGCCACCGGCGTCGCACCGCAGAGCGTTCCCGTCCAGAGCGCTCCGGTCCAAGCGGCACCTGTCCAGGTGGCGCCCGTTCAGGCCGCGCCCGTTGTCTCGGCGCCTGCTGTCCAGGCGCCGGTGGCCAGGCACGTCACGTCGGTGGCCCTGAGCGGCGAGACCTACACGCTGCAGGCCGGCGATACCCTGAGCATCGTGGCCCAGAAGCTGGGCATCCAGGGCGGCTGGCAGCACCTTGCCGACGCGAACCTGGACACCATTTCTGACCCGAACCTCGTCTTCGAGGGACAGGTCATCCAGCTTCCCGCGTAAGCGACGGCACGTTAGTGCCCGGGTCCCGATAGGGCTCCCTCATCGGTCGGCGATAGACAAATTCCGTTGACCAAAAAACGACGCCGGCACGCCCCCAAAAGGGGCGGGCCGGCGTCGTACTTTTTTATGTGGTGCCGCCGCAAGACTTAGCTGGCCACGGGCAGTTCGCGGACGATCCGGACCTTCCAGGCAGATTCGTCGGAGGTGTCCAGGAGGGCAACGGTGCCGTGGGCCAGGTTGAGGGCGACGCGCTTGGCGGCCAGGAGCTCCAGGTAGAGGTGCTCGTTCATGCGGCTGGGGGTGTCGATCATGTACTTCACGGCGTCGCGGACCTTGCGGTAGTTCGCGCTGCGTTCGCGGTGCAGGTGCAGCTCCAGCGCCGACTGCTGCTTGAGACGGGGCTCGTGGCGGTTCAGCCAAGTAACCGCGGCGTGAACGCCGACGACGAGGGTGAGCGAGACGGCATAAATCCACCATCCGCTGGAGAGCAGGAAGAGCGGCAGGTTGGCGATAGCAACGATCGCGATAACGACGCGCGCAGCTGCGATGCGGCGCATGGTGGTGGCGACGGCAGCCATGCCGGCGCGGAAGCCGTGCTGCTCCTTGCGCGCTGCCTCAGGGTCAAGGGTAAATTCATCAAGGACCAGGATGCCCTTGAGTTCCGGACTCAGCATCTGCCCGTAGCGGGGCACGAAGGAGTGGGTGGTTCCGGTGGTTTTTTCAACTGAAGATGTCATGAGAAGGCTTCCAAAACGCTGGGGTGGTTGCGGTGATCTTAGTGGTTCCGTCCATCCGGTGTATGCATAGGTCCACTATGTGAACATTTCAGTGCCCCGTCTGTGGCGCCGGGCACTGCAATTGGCACATCAGCCCGCTGCCGTCAGACTGAAGGGATGCAGACTTTCCTCCCGTACCCCGATTTCCGGCAGAGCGCCGCCGCCTTGGACACTGCCCGGCTCGGCAAGCAGCGCGTTGAGGCGCTGCAGACGCTCCGGTCCCTGGTGATTCCCGGATACGGCTGGCAGACCCACCCGGCGATCCGGATGTGGATGGGTTACGTGCCCGCGCTGACCATGTACGGGCTGGCGATGGTGGACGAGTGGACCAAGCGCGGGCACCCCGACAAGACCCGCGAAAACATTACCGAGTTCGCCCCGCAGGCAGCCCACCCGGACTACGCCTCGAAGATTCCTATGCCGCCGTGGCTTGGAGATCCGGATTTCCACCTCAGCCACCGCTCCAAGCTGGTGCGCAAGGAACCCAAGTTCTACAGCTCCATCTTTACTGATGCGGTACCGGACATGGATTACCTCTGGCCTGAACCGAAGCATGAGTTCCTGCCGCATGAACCCGAAGGTGACATTCTCTGGATCCTCCGTTCGCCGCATGCCGACGTCGATCCCCAGACGCTGGACACTGTGGCACTGCCGCCCGTGCATGGGTTTACCGCTGCCGTGGCTGCTGATTCCGACGACGATTACACCCCGGTGTACATCGAGGACGGATCCCGGCGCCCCTCGAAGCAGCCCCGGAAGGCCCCGCCGAAGCAACTGGTGAAGAAGCCCACCCGCAAGCGCCTGGCGCAGGAGGAGGCCTTCTCCACGCTGCCCGGAAAGACGCCCGTTGCTGTCCCCTTCGAACACGGTGCCAAGTTTGCCGTGGGACAGGTGGTGGGCCGGCCCATCAAGCTCGACGACGGCAGGTTCGGGCGGAACTTCACTGTCACGGAGATCATCGACCGGTCCGCCTTTGCCTACCCTGCGCTCCTGCAGGACCCGCGCGTGTTCTTCCCGGTGGAGGCACCGTAAAGCATGACAATCCTCCTTGCCGGCTGTGGCGATCTCGGAACCGAAGCCGGATTACGTGTCGCTGCCCAAGGCCACCGCGTGGTTGGCTGGCGCCGCTCGCCCCAGAAGCTGCCAGCCGCGATCGAAGGTGTGGCGGCTGACCTGAGCGCAGCCGACCTGCCGCCGGTCCCGCCCGACACCACCGCCGTCGTGATAGCCGTAGCTGCAGACTCACCAACGGAGGAGGCCTACCGGTCTGCGTACGTGCAGGGCGTCGCCAATGTCCTTGACGCATTGGAGCGCGACGGCGTGACGCCGGAGCGGGTGCTCTTCGTCTCTTCCACCGCTGTTTATGGCGACGCCAGCGGCGGCTGGGTTGATGAGCGCACGACGGCGGTTCCCGGCAGCTTCTCAGGGCGGGTTCTTCTGGAGGCCGAGGAGCTCCTCCACGCCAGGTTTACTGGGACAGGAACCGAGGCGGTCGCACTCCGCCTGGGTGGCATCTATGGCCCCGGCAGGACGCGGTTGATCGACCAGGTACGCAGCGGTTCAGCCATCATCCCGGAAGACGTCCGCTACACCAACCGCATCCATCGCGACGACGCTGCTGCTGCCATCGTCCATCTGGCCACTCTGCCTTCAGCGCCGGCGCCTGTTTACATCGGGGTGGACGACCATCCCGCCGACCTCGGCGCCGTGCTCCGCTTTCTTGCCGCGGAGATGGGCTTGGTTGAGCCTCCCGTTGGGGATGCAGGCCCGGCGCGCGGGGGCAACAAGCGCTGCAGCAACGCTCTCTTCCACAGCACTGGTTTCGAGTTCGTCTTTCCGTCGTTCCGCGAGGGCTATCGGGACATTCTCGCCGGCAACGGGGTCCGGCACCCATAGCTCAAAGACCTTCCCCCGGCCTGCCAGCGCTTAGGCTGTCCCCTGGACGGCAGCAACTTTGAGACGCAAGTGAGGCAAGGGACCCGTGGATTTTCGACACATCATTGAGACGGTCGGAGAGTTCGTCGACTTTGCCGGGGTGGCTGTTATGGTCATCGGTGCCCTGGTTTCCATTCCTCTGGCACTCCGTGGGCACCAGCCGCATAACCTGCCTGCGGGGGCTGAAAACCTCAGCGTTTACCGTCTCTACCGGCAGCTGCTGGGCAGGTCCATCCTGCTGGGCCTCGAACTCCTGGTCGCCGCCGACATCATTCGCACCGTGGCTGTCACTCCGACGTTCGAAAGCGTCGGGGTTCTGGCCATCATTGTGCTGATCCGGACCTTCCTTAGCTTTTCGTTGGAGCTGGAAATTACGGGCCGGTGGCCGTGGCAGAAGGAGAAGCGCACCTCGGATTCCGCGGAAGCCGCGGCGCGCTGACTCCTAACGCGGCCTTACTGTAGGTTTTCCACATAGCCGCTCCTTGAGGCACTTTTGTCAGTGGTCTTTGGCAGAGTTGTCCTATGGAAGCCAGTGGGGATCAGCTTGCGGAGTACGGCGGTTCTACCGCTGTGCTGACCCGGG
>NZ_JBNHGJ010000046.1:0-27247 GCF_059091165.1 Arthrobacter sp. Hb9-2
CGTTAATGTTGGCGAGGGCAGTAATGCCTACCCTTGCTGCACCTCCCAGAAGTGGGCTCTCTTGAATATAAGGAACTGCCTGTTGCCATAAGAAGAGTCGCGTCTGGGTATTATCGGTACGGCCAACAGCGGAATAGAAACTGGAGAGAGCATTTTCCAACCGTTCTATAAGCGCGAAGGCCAGCAATGGCGCACCTATCATTACAACGCTTATTTCTAGTCCGCTTCGCCTCTTCCGTACGAAGAAGAATATGAAGGCTGCAGAGAATAAAGTGGCCACCGTCGTCGCAGAGGGATAAGCGATAAGAGATCCTCCCATTGCTATAGCCATCAACACCTTCACGAAGAACGAGCCTTTGTGCTTAGGCATGCAGAGAACATATATTGCGATAAACGCCTTCTCGTGACTCAACATGACCAAAGGCCCCGTTTTATTCGTCACGAAGACTTCGAGAATGCAGAGCGCAGCAAATAGACCAGCCGCTATATATGCAAATGCCGCTGGTGCTTGCTGTGACGAGCCGCTACCGATTCCAATGCGCAGTAGCTGCATCACACCAACGAACCCTATTGTCAGGGGTACGGCGGCGACAACCAACGTGTCAGATGCCCACACCCCGTCTACAGCCGCAATGCAGACCAGGGCGAGAAGCCAGGCGCTAAAGGCGATAGCCAGCAGGGCTAGTAAGTCCGCCCGCGGAGTGCGCAGGGCAACACCACCTCGGAAGTCGATACCAATTGCAACTAATAGGGCTAGAAGTACTGGACCGTAACGCCAACTCGGCCCACCGGTTGTCCAATCAAAAAAATCGAGGGATACCAGCACCAGGGCGACAACTACCGTGAGAGGCATTAGAAGCCTTGAATTGCTGTTGTTTACCGGAGTTTGCGTCTTCTGCTGCGACGTTCCAGTTATGCGGCTAGGATCTCTATTCAACACTTGCTGCTCTTGGTTTTTGAATGCGCGCCCAAATGTTTAATCTTAGGACCTAACCCGGCAGCGACAGTTCGGAGAATGAGCCACACAAATTGAGTATTGCCGACCAAGTATCGCTTCCACAGGCGCTTCGGGTCAGATAGAAGTCGGAAAAACCACTCGGCTCCAATACGCTGTACCCACCTGGGCGCTTCTTTGACCGTCCCAGCGGCGAAATCAAAGGCTGCTCCGACACCGACGGCCGGAATTCCAAACGATGCAACAATTTCCTGTGTTATGAAGTCCTGTTTGGGCGTTCCCAAGCCGACCCACACAATGTCCACATCTTTGTCTCTGATTGCAAGCCGGCATTCATTGATTAGGTCCGAGTCAAGTGGCCGAAACGCTGGAGCATAGGAACCAGCTATTTCGATACCAGGATACTGTTCTACCAATCGTGCTTTGAGTTTCGATAATGTGCTCTCCGTAGTTCCGAGGAAAAAGTGCTTGGTTTTTTGTGGTAGCCCAAGTTCGATAGTCCTTCTAAAAAATGATGGCCCTCGTACTCTTCCTGCAGACCCGAAGCCGCTAAGCCATCTCATGCATGACACTATCGGCGCCCCATCAGGATAGTTTCGTCCCTCGTCGAGCATAAGGCTTAAGTACGCTGGATCTGAATTTGCCAAGACTACACAATACGCGTTGGCCAGCCTTATACCCAGTGGCTCTTTTTCTCCTGATGCCATCGCCAGAGTATCCAAAGCTGCAGCATCCAGCGTCGTAACGACAAATGGCACTCCCCCAACTACTGCGACCGGGCTAGTATCAACTTCCATTTCACTCCATATCTATCAACGATTTGCGAGACTCGGAGCGACATCAAACGAGTCTGCCCACTAGTCCGGACTCGTTGTTGGTCGCAACTAGTGAAAGCTGTCTGCGTGGTCGGCTAGATGATTTATGTGTGGGTTCTCCGAGCCCGCCCCGTTGGCTATCCGGCGTTCGTTACCCGACCTTTTCCGTCGTGGAATAATAGCTGTAAGTGTAGGCGTCCTGCCCTTTGGCAGGCATGTGATTTAGAACCAGGCCTAGAAGCTCGGCCTCAACCAAATCCAGCGAGGACAACGACTTCTGCAGGTCTTTAGACTTTACTTTTGAGGAACCAACCACCAGAACTACGCCCCCCACTTGCTGCGCAAGTACAACCGCATCCGTCACTGGAAGCAGAGGTGGGGCATCGATTACCACAGCATCAAAGGCTTCTTCCAACCGGTCAATAAGTTGTCTCATGGCCAGAGAACCTAAGAGTTCGCTTGGGTTCGGTGGTATCTGTCCGGACGTAAGGACCCATAGCTGGTCATCCCCCCACGGCTGCAGGAGGTCGCTGACTTCGGCTTCACCTATAAGGGCAGTAGTCAAGCCAGCATTCCTTTCCAAGCCCAGGTACGCATCCACGCGGGGCCGACGCAGATCTGCGTCTACTAAGACCACCGACTGCCCAGCCTGAGCCATGGCGATAGCAAGGTTGGTAGCTGTCGTGCTCTTTCCTTCACCCGGAAGCGAGGATGTGATTAAGACCGTTTTTGAGTTGCGATTTACGTGAGAAAATTGAAGATTGGTCCTTATCTGACGAAAAGACTCAGCTCTGGGGCTTTGAGGCCGGGACTGAGTAAGGAGCGGCCTCCTTGCTGCATCTGCGTCGAAGGAAATCCCTCCAAGTATCGGGGACTCGCTAACCATCCGTACATCGGCTTCGCCTCTGATTTTGGTATCCAAAGTGGACCGTGTTAGCGCAATAAGCCCACCTAAAATCAGCCCTAGAGCCCCTCCTAGCAGGAGGTTGAGACGAATGTTCGGTGAGGCAGGTGCGGTGGGAGCTACCGCCGGGGAAACAGTCGATATTTTCACCGGTGACAGCCCACCCTGTGATGGGGTCTCAAGGCTGTCAATGGTTTGGACTAGGCTGTCCCCCACGGCTTGCGCTATCGCCGCAGCTTGTACCGGTGACCCATTCGAGACACTGATCGTGATCAGAACTGTGTTGAGGCCCGCGCTCGCTTCGACACTTTTCGCCAGTTCTTGCGGCGAAACTTCTAACCCTAGGACATCTATTGCCGGCTGCAGGACTGCCGGGGTTCTAACTGTTTCAACGTAGGATTGGACCCTTGCCTGACTGAAGGTGTTTCCCTGTTGCAGCTCAGTTATCGAGCCGGCGCTTTGTATCGACACAAACAGCTGGGTCCGAGCCGTGTACTGAGGTGACACCGCCAGGGAAGCGCTGCCCGCAATGAGGATCCCCACAAGTACGGTAGTTACCACGATGGTCCAGTTTCGCCGCAGCATCCGAACGTAGTCACGCAGCTCCAAAATTTGGTGCCTTTCTTCAGTCGTTTCCAGCTTCAGTATTGCTGGAGGTTGCAAGGCCTCGCCCACGCGGCCTGGCTTGCTTGGCTGGCATTCACGCTCCAGGAGCACGTCCTAGGAGTAGGCCGCCTTCAACAAAGAAGTCATGCTTTCCTTTGTCCAGTTCCTTTGGGGCATAAAATCCTGCTGGTACGAGTCTTCCACCGCTCGTGCCAGTCTAATTCCCAAATCTTGCACGGGCTCAACCTCAACTATTAAGGCGTTTTCACCAGCCATCTGGGCGACTCCTCCAAGATTGAGGCAAACGACGGGGAGACCCGCGGCTGCCGCTTCGGCTGAAGCCCAAGGTGCCGTGTCATGAAGGCCGGGAAAAAGCAAAACGTCGGCTTGGACAAGATGGTTCACTATATCTGAATGATCGATCTGCCCCATCAGACAAACTCTGTCCCCGAATTTTGTTGCCCATTCTTCCAGCCCAGGACGTAGGGGACCGTCTCCGATAACAACGAGCCGCCATTCGTCGCCAAGTTGCTCGAAAGCCGACCTAACCAAAAACAAGCCTTTAAGGTCTATGAGTCTGCCTACGAAGAGAGCGACTTTACGCCCTGGTACACGTCGCTGCGTCTTGTAGTCCTCGTACGGCAAAACGCAATTGGAATGAAATAGAACTTCAGCGCCAGCCGGCGCACTTTTTTGAGAATCTTCATTCAATGCAATAAAGACATCCACTTTTCCCCGAAGGACCGACCTCACAAGTGAGCGACAAGTCTTGGTCGCCGCCCAGCGGAGCCCTTCCTTTAGGGCAAACTTTTTTGCCAGTCCCCTAAGCAGCGTAAGGGGCGGATAAGTATTTCCGCCAGCAGGTCCCCATACAAACCTGGCTCGGCGGGACAATCCAAAAATCACCGGGGGAAACATCCAGTCCGAGGCGAAAGTGGCATGATGAAAAACTCGGACGTTTTTTGATTCACGCCTAACTATGGCAGACGCCAATAGTATCCAAGCGATATATCTACGGTACGTAGACTTTGAACCGTCAAAGGGGGTACTAACTCGAACAACTCGTACGGGACACCGAAGCTTGCTTGCCGCCGACTCCAACGTTGGCGCATTCCCTGTCCGTGTAACAACGGTGATGCTATCCGCTAGTTCAGCAGCTGCTTGGAGGAGGGACCACCCAGCCCCAGACTCACTTCCTTGGGTAGGGTCGCAAGCATATGCCGAGAAAACGACATTCATATCCGAGGAAGTTTCATCTGCTGGCATTTGATTGCTTTCTAGGACTGGTGAACTGTGGCGTTCCCGGTTGGTGTTGAAATGCGTCTAGGCGAAACCTGCGCATCAGGCAAGTCCTGCTCCAAAAACCTAAATGTTCGTTATGGATTCCGAACTTCATTGCGTGGCCAATATTCGACTAAACACACGCTCTGTGGAATCTAGCCAGCAACTAGAGGCGAACGCCCGGTCGTAGTACTGACGCGCAGCTGCGGAAAGGTCAATACGTTCGGACGGTGTGGAGTTCAATATTGCAACCATTGCTTGCGCCAGTTCCCCGGGGTCCCCCGGTTCAACCAGGGTTACTCCTGCACCCACGAAGTCGGCCATTCCACCCACGCGCGAGGCTATAACTGGGGAACCGCAGGACAGTGCCTCGATCACCACTCTGCCGAAAGGCTCCGGCCATATTGACGGGACAACAACGCACAAAGCCTCGGACATGGCGGGGGCGATTATCGTCGGCTCTACAGCGCCGTGGAACATAACCCGGCCGTCGGAATGCCCTGGAGGTTTTGAGCATCCATAGACCTCGACTCTCAGCCGCGGATCGGAAACAAGGCTTACCGCACTGAGCAGTATATGCAGCCCCTTTTCATGTGAATCTCTGCCGACAAAAACAAAGGATGCTCTTCCACCCTTAGTTGTACCAACAGAACTCCGTGGATCAGGCCAGACCAAGTTAGGTCTAACAACTATACGTTCAGATTCTAGACCGGACGCAACAGCGATTGTTTTAACATATTCAGAAACAGCTATAAAAACATCGGCCACATTGTGCAGGTTAAATCCCTTTTGAATTACCTTAGCTAAAGTGGTTGCACTCGAGGCAGCCCTAGAATCTCTGTAGCATGCATGACGAACTCCGCTAAGCGGGACAGCTCGGCCTATACATAACTGACAGTCATTCCCTTCCCTGAAAATTGTGCCGGCGATACAACCGACGCGATAGTTTCTTAAAACTTGCACGACGGGAACTTGCAAAGACTTAGCAGCAAGAATGGCACTCGGCGAAAGCGCGGGAAAAGTATTGTTTACATATACGACATCAGGCTTGAAAGATCGCACGATCTGCTGAACGTCTTTATATACGGATAGGTTGAAAGTCATGTCTATCAATGATTTGAAAGGACCATTTTCAGCAAACTCACTGTTTGTTACAGTATAGTCTTCGACTTGGTACCCACACGATTCCAAAAACGCGCTTTCAGTTTTGTGACTTATGTCCTCTCCGCCGAGAACTCTATACTTGGCATGCATCGTCAAGACGCGCCTGGGGCCACCCTCTGCCTTATTTAAGCCGCTAGACAAGCAATACTCCTGATGAGTTGTCGGTTAACAGATCTGCAGATGTTCTTCGGGCAGATTGGCTCGGCTTTACAGACCCTTAGCAGCCGTGGTGATCGATGCCTCTAATTGGCCCGCGTCCGCCCACACGGTTACTAGTCTGACACACTCTCGTCAAGTGAGGCCGAGAGTGGTGGACGCTTGGGAGCAGCAGCCCAACGAAAAGAGTCACATTTTCGCATGAACCACGGCCCTGCAGTCTGACCAACTGCCCATGGGATACTCTTTCTCGCGACATACTATCTGTGGCGAAGGCACTGACACTTGCGGTCGGGTTCTGTCGCGAGACCACAACAATGGGGGAATCCTATGACAATGAGAGCGCTTATCACTGGCATCACGGGCCAGGACGGTTCCTATCTTGCTGAACTACTACTCAGCAAGGGATACGAAGTTCACGGACTAATTCGAAGGGCCTCAACCTTTAACACTGCACGAGTCGACCACTTATACGTCGATCCGCACGATCCTAAAGCGAAGCTGTTCCTCCACTATGGGGATCTCAGCGACGGAGCCCGCCTAGTCACACTGCTAGCTGAAATCAAACCCGATGAGGTCTATAACCTAGCTGCACAATCTCACGTACGCGTCTCGTTTGACGAGCCGGAACACACAGGTGATACGACGGGTGTTGGCACCATCCGTTTGCTTGAGGCTGTCCGGATGTCGGGAATTGAAACGAAGTTCTATCAGGCCTCTTCCTCAGAAATGTTTGGTGCAACGCCTCCCCCGCAGAACGAAGAAACACCGTTTTATCCTCGTTCGCCCTACGGGGCTGCAAAGGTGTATAGCTACTGGATTACGAAGAACTACCGCGAGGCCTACGGGATGTTCGCCGTCAACGGCATCCTCTTCAACCACGAATCACCGCGGCGCGGGGAAACCTTCGTCACTCGCAAGATCACTCGAGCAGTTGCCGCCATCAAAGCTGGAAAACAGGATCTGCTGTACATGGGCAACCTGGATGCTGTCCGTGACTGGGGTTATGCGGCGGAGTATGTCGAGGGAATGTGGCGAATGCTTCAGGCTGATGAGCCCGATGACTTCGTGCTGGCTACAGGCGGAAACTACACGGTGCGTGATTTCCTCCAGATCTCGTTTGAACACGCCGGCCTTAACTGGGAAGATCACGTCCGTTTCGACGAGCGGTACCTGCGGCCGACAGAAGTAGATGCCTTGGTTGGTGATGCGTCGAAGGCGCAGGAGAAACTGGGATGGAAGGCTTCAATCCACACTCCCGAGCTTGCTCGCATTATGGTCGATGCGGATATAGAGGCACTTAAGCATGCAGGTAACCACTGGATCGACCGCGTCTCTCTCGAAAGCTGGAAGAACTAGTGGCTAAATACGTGGGATTCGTTCCAACGGAGCTCGACCGCTCGTCCACGTTCTACGTGGCAGGGCATCGAGGGCTAGTCGGTTCGGCAATTTGGCGAAACCTCGAGCAAGAAGGATTTACCAAACTCATCGGTCGTACGTCCTCTGAGCTCGATCTCAAGGATCGTGAAGCTGTCTTCAAGTTTTTCACAGAAACAAACCCAAGGTATGTGGTTCTTGCTGCTGCGAAAGTGGGCGGCATCCTTGCCAACAATTCTTATCCCGTCGACTTCCTCAGCGACAATCTGAGGATCCAGGTGAACGTCCTGGATGCCGCTCGAGAGTCAGGCGTTGAACGGCTCCTCTTCCTAGGATCTTCTTGTATCTACCCGAAATATGCGGAGCAGCCCATTCGCGAGGAGTCCCTGCTGACGGGACACCTGGAGCCCACCAATGATGCCTACGCAATAGCTAAGATAGCTGGAATTATGCAGATACAAGCAATTCGTCGTCAGTACGGCTTGCCTTGGATCTCTGCCATGCCGACCAACTTGTACGGGCCTGGCGACAACTTCTCACTAGAAGGATCACACGTCCTTCCGGCCTTAATCCGCCGGTACGACGAGGCCGCTCGAGCAGGCGCCCCCGTAGTTACTAACTGGGGTTCTGGCACACCCAAGCGAGAATTTCTCCACGTAGATGATATGGCTTCGGCGTGCCTCCATCTGCTTGAAAACTACGACGGGCCGTCTCAGGTAAACGTGGGAACAGGCAGCGATGTTTCTATCAAAGAACTGGCGGATATCGTGGCGGACGCTGTCGGGTTTACCGGTGAGATTGCCTGGGATAGGTCCAAGCCTGATGGAACGCCGCGGAAACTCTTGGACGTTAGGAAACTTTCAGAGGCAGGTTGGACTTCGACAATTGGGCTTAAAGCAGGAGTCCGCTCCACCGTTGACTGGTACCGCGCTAACCTCATGCAGATTCGCAGTTAGCTAGCACCGGGCTTTCGTTAATTGCTTTGAAGTGGGGGACATCTAGTGAGTTCAAGCAGCGACTGGCGGGCAAAGTGCTCCCGTCAGTTGCGAGTAGTTGATGCCTTTGTCGTTGTTTGGGCTGTAGCAGGGGCATACATCATACGGTTCGGCTTTGAAACCGAACCTGTGATTCCTGGGCAGGAGATCAATTACATCTGGCTCTCCGTGGCAGTCGCTATCGTGTGGTGGCTAATGCTTGGGGCTTGGAACAGCAGACAAAGCCGGATATTGGGGGCAGGACCCGATGAGTACAAGAGAGTTGCCGCTGCTTCTTTGTGGTTATTTGGGCTTATCGCCATCGTGTCCTACGTCTTACGCGTGGATACGGCGCGAGGGTACGTGGGAGTCGCCCTACCCGCTGGCTTATTGGGCCTCCTTCTAGCTCGGTGGCTCTTACGGCAGCATCTGAGCGTCAACCGACAACTTGGTGAGAGTATGTCGAGGCTCCTTCTGCTCGGCGGTCCAAGTGCCGTAGCACACCTCGCACGTTCCCTGGAAACAGAGAAGCATGCCGGATATAAGCCGGTTGCCGTCTACATGCCAGGTAACCTGGAGGGTGTAGCAATCGAACCGGAATCAGGCCTTCCGGTCCTTGGCATAAGATCTGATGCCAATTCAATTGTTTCTGCCATTGAAGCCTGCGGTGCCGACGCTGTCGCTGTCTCCGCGGGCGTGCAACTGCATCCTCAGACACTTCGCCACTTAGGCTGGGAGCTGGCTGCACGGAATGTTGGACTAATCATGGCACCGGCGCTGACGGATATAGCAGGCCCGCGAATTCACACTCAGCAGGTTGCAGGGCTTCCACTCATTCACGTCACCACCCCTACTCTCGAGGGTGGACAGAGAGTGGCGAAGCGACTATTTGACGTTGTTGTGTCAAGCATTCTTATTGTTCTATCCCTTCCGGTCATGTTAGTCGTCGCACTGCTTATCAAGTCAGACAGCAAAGGACCCGTACTGTTCCGACAGCATAGGGTTGGTATTGAAGGTAAGCCGTTCCAAATGCTCAAGTTTCGATCGATGATTGTGGACGCGGAACAAAGACTCGCAGACCTTGAGGATAGGAACGAGGGAAGTGGTTTGCTCTTCAAAATGCGCAATGACCCAAGGATTACCCCTATTGGTACATTTTTACGCAAATTCAGTTTGGATGAACTGCCCCAGCTCTTCAACATCTTTCTTGGCTCCATGAGTCTGGTAGGGCCTCGCCCACCGCTTCCGTCCGAGGTCGCTGCTTATGAGCAGGACGTTCGCCGCCGGTTGCTAGTCAAACCAGGACTCACGGGCCTATGGCAGGTAAGTGGTCGCTCCAATCTCTCTTGGCAGGACTCTGTGCGACTAGACCTGTATTACGTAGAAAACTGGTCCTTGGCCGGCGACCTCTTGATCCTTATCAAAACCTTTCGTGCCGTTTTTCGCGGCTCTGGGGCTTACTGACTCAGTACCCCTTCACACCCCCTTCTGGGGGGAAGGAATATCTCTATGAAAATATCTGTCATTGGTTGCGGATACCTCGGGGCCGTCCATGCTGCATGTATGGCCAAAATTGGACATGAAGTAGTAGGCATCGACTTAGACGAAAACAAGATTGCCGACCTGTCCGCAGCTAAGGCTCCTTTTTATGAACCCGGGCTTGAGTCCCTCCTCCGCGAGGTACAAGAAACTGGACGATTGTCCTTCACAACTGATGTGTCGGCTGCCGCCAGCAGCGACGTGCATTTTATTTGCGTTGGGACTCCCCAGAAGAAGGGCGAAAACGGCGCTGACCTGACTTATGTGGACGCCGCCTTGGTAGCGCTGTTGCCTCACGTGAAGCCCCGAGACGTAATAGTAGGTAAGTCAACGGTGCCTGTCGGCACGGCTGCACGACTGTCGGCGTTGCTGGAGAGTCATGAACCGTCCTCCCATCTGGTGTGGAATCCTGAATTTCTTCGTGAAGGGCATGCCGTTACGGATACCCTGCAACCGGATCGACTCGTTTACGGTGTATTAGGTGGGTCAGAAGAGCACCCTGCGGTTGCTGTCCTTGATGAAGTGTATAAAGCGCCAATTTCAGCAGGGACCCCGCGACTGGTAACTGACCATGCAACGGCCGAACTTGTGAAAACTGCTGCGAACTCATTCTTGGCGACAAAAATTTCTTTCATCAATGCCATGGCAGAATTGTGTGAGGCAGCGGGGGCCGATGTTACCCAGCTGGCGGACGCTATTGGTATGGACGATCGTATCGGGCGAAAGTTCCTGAATGCAGGAATAGGATTTGGCGGAGGATGCCTGCCAAAGGATATTCGAGCATTTATGGCAAGGGCCGGCGAGCTCGGCGCCGACCAAGCGTTAACCTTTCTCCGAGAAGTGGACGCGATCAACATGCGTCGACGGACACGCGTCGTGGAACTGTCCCGGGAGCTTTGCGACGGCTCATTGCTAGGGAAGAAGATCACTGTGCTCGGCGCCGCGTTCAAGCCCGAAAGCGATGATGTACGCGACTCGCCCGCACTCAGCATCGCCGCCCAACTTCAGCTGCAGGGCGCGGTTGTGACAGTAACCGATCCTAAAGCACTGAGAAACGCCGCTCGCCGATTTCCGGAGCTCCATTACGAGCCCGACGCAGCCAAAGCAATCATGGCGGCAGATGCACTGCTTCTGTTGACGGAGTGGCAAGAGTACCGAGACCTAGATCCATACGAGGTTGCTGGTGTTGTTACTTCGACACGTATCCTCGACGGGCGCAACGTCTTAGATGCAGCCAAATGGAGGGCAGCAGGTTGGGCCTACCGTGGGCTGGGACGGCCTTAGCATGGCAGGAACGTGGGGCCGGTTCACGGGCCAGGACGAGGGCGCTTCCGGAGAGAGATGGATCAGCCGGCGCAGTCGAAGGCCATGGGTTTCTGCACTCATCAGCTTCGTAGTTCTTGCTCTTGTCTCGGGCGCCGGTGCTGCATGGTTGGCGACAAGAGCAGGGATCATCAGGGATGAACTGGGCGCGGCCAACGCCCTGATTTCCACCCTGAAAGCTGAAGTAGCTGGCCAGAACCCGGCCGGGGCAGCTGCAGCAGTGGACCAAGTACGAGCCCATACGGGTGCGGCTAAGACAGCTGCGGAAGATCCAATCTGGACCCTCGCCTCCGCCCTGCCAGGAATCGGACCGAACTTCGCGGTGGTTACGGAGGTGGCACGTTCTGCCGATGACGTCGCCAACCTGGGACTGGAACCCCTCGTAGAAGCTTTCGTCTCTCTCGACTGGAATGCTCTTGTGCCTAGCGAAGCAGGATCCAACGTAGGTCCCCTCAAGCTCGCTTCCCCATCTGTGACTTCTGCTGCCCATGCTGTTCGTGCGTCTTCAGCGCGACTGGATGCAATTGATACTAGTGCCGTCCTGCCGCAGGTTGCCGAGCCACTAGTCCAGGCTAGAGACCAACTTCGCGGCGTGACGGGGGCACTCACGGCAGCCGCTGATGCCTCGCAACTGTTACCTCCGATGATGGGCGCTGACACCCCTCGAAGCTACCTACTAATGGTCCAAAACAACGCGGAATCCCGTGCTTCCGGCGGAATTCCTGGCGCACTTGCCGTTATCGAGCTGCAAGATGGCAAGCTCTCGCTGGGCGCTCAAAGTAGCGCAGGGGACTTAGGGATCATGTCTCCGGTTATTCCTCTAGATGCAACGCAGCAGCAGATTTATTCGCCACGGATTGGTAAGTTCATGCAAGACGTGAACCTGACACCTGACTTCCCCACTGCAAGTAGCACAGCCGCTTCCATGTGGGAACAAAAGACCGGGCAGCGTGTGGATGGAGTCGTTTCGGTCGATCCAGTAGCTCTCAGTTACATTCTGCAAGCAACTGGCCCAGTTCGTTTAGGCGGGGCGGAACTCCTGGAACTGGCGTCTGTCGGACTACCAACGGAGTTAAACGGCCAGAATGTTGTCCCAACTCTACTTTCTGACGTCTATGCAAAAATCCAAGAACCACGGCTACAGGACGCCTACTTCGCCGGTGTCGCGCGCGAGATTTTCGGCGCCCTCTCAGGCGGGCAAAGCAATGCTGAAAGCTTGATAGCTGGCATCTCCCGCGCCGCCAGCGAGGGACGCATCTCTCTTTGGTCGGCATCTGATGTGGAACAATCGATTATTGCGAAATACCCCGTAAGTGGTTCCATTTCAGGGCCAAGCGTCTCGCCTGCGGAGTTCGGCGTCTACATCAACGACGGTACCGGCGCCAAGATGGACTATTACGTCAAGCGCACCGTGCAACTCATCAGAGAATGCCCAAAGGACGGCTACGAGGAAACTACCGTCCGCGTTACCAGCACGAACACTGCTCCGGATGATGCTGCAACGTCCTTGCCTGCATATGTAACGGGCGGTGGAAATTTCGGCGTTCCCCCTGGGACCGTCCAGACCAACATCGTGGCTTACGGTCCAGCCCAAGCCCAAGTGGAAACTGCGAAGCTGGATGGACAGAAGACGGAGTTCGCCCCCCATATTCATAGCAACCGGCCCGTAGGCATCCTGGCCATCCGTTTGGCTCCTGGTGAGAGCCGAACCGTCGACTTCACATTTGGAAAAATTGTCCAGCACTCGGAACCTAACGTCGTTGTCACGCCAACCGTTCAAGATGTAAAGGACGTGACTTTGCCCACAGAAAATGCCGCTTGCGGCTAAGAAGTGGACTCGGCGTTAACACTATGTAAACCGTCTTGATTGACATTGCTCACAAGCTGGCTCAGGTGATAACGTCTGTCTTGGGATCATTATCCGTAGTTCCGCACAGGTCTCGTGTGGAGAGGAAAACTTCCTCAAAATCGGGTACACCAAAACTTAAACGTCTCCGGGGGGACACTCATGAAGAAAACTCTTGCAGCACTCGCGCTTGCTGGCTCCATCGCCCTGATCGGCTCGGCTCCTGCCGTTGCCACCACCTACCCCGCGCTTCCGCCGCAGGCTGCTGTTTCTGACGGCGTCGTAGGCCCGGGCGAAAGCTTTGTCTTCCGCGGCCAGGGCTTCCGCGCCGGTGAACCGCTTATCATCCGCGTAACGCCCGGCCAGGCTCCTGCTTCCAACGGCGCCAACATTGCGGGCGGCCGTTCAGTAGCAGCACGAATCAGCGTCGTTGCCGAAGCGCAGACCCTGCAGGCAACCGCTGACGCCCAGGGTGCAATTTCCCTGCCGATCGCTATCAGCGAAGCTGGCACCTACTCCATCACGGCAGAGGGCGTCGAGTCCGGCGTCGTTGTTGGCCCCGTCACGGTTACCGTGGCAGCTTCCCTGGCCAATACCGGCGGCAACGCCGGTGGCGCTCCACTGGCCAACACTGGTTCCGGTCTCGCCAACACGGGGGCCGACTCCGGTCTGGTTCTCTGGACCCTGGTTGGTGCAGGCGCACTGGCTGCTGGCGCAACCTCGGTGGTAGTTGTTCGCCGCCGCGCCAAGGCTGAGGTCGCTGCATAACGGCAACGCCAATAACCGCCGAAGAAGGTGGGTGTTCTCCAGAAATGGGAAACACCCACCTTCTTCGTTTAGGATTTCGAAAGAACCTAGCCGCCAGTCGGACGGCTTGGCTGTGGTATCAATATGAACTATGGGGAGACATTGGCGGCGAGCACCACGGCAGTACGACTTCTCTCTACCCCTACCGGGCCCTCAGATGCTCAGCTACGCCCTCCTTGCGCTGCTAGCGGTTGCCGCCATTGGCATCGCAGCATTAGCCCTTTTGAGGACCGCCTGAGGGCGATGTGAAGCTTCTTCAGAGCTACCGGCTGTGGCGTCTGATCCTTTCGGCCATGATGGTTCCACTGGCGCTCGTCGCCTTCTGGCCCACCCCCGTAGACCAACCAATCCAAGGCCTGCTGGCCCGCATCCTCCGATCCCTCCACCGCAACGGAATTCCGGACTGGTTCAGCTACAGATTCGTAGAAGCTTCAGCCAACATTTGGCTATTTATACCCATCGGGTTCGTAAGCTCGCTTGCTTTTCCAAAAAAGGCTTGGTGGCGGGTTGGTGCCTTCGGGCTGCTACTTTCCGGCACTATGGAGCTGGGTCAGCTCCTGTTTCTTCACAACCGCTTTGCAAGCCCCCTGGACCTCATGACAAACACGTCAGGGGCAGTCATAGGCGCCCTGCTGGCCGCTGGGGCGGTCAAAAAACTAGAGGCCCGCCGCCTTTCGGCAGCAGACCTCTAGAAGTGGGTAGACCGTCAGCTAGTTGACGAAGCCCTTCATCCAGGTCTTGAGGTCCTCGCCGAACTCAACGCGCTCGGACGCGAGCGTGATGACGGCCTTCAGGTAGCTCAGTTTGTCTCCGGTATCGAAGCGGCGGCCCTTGAAGACCACTCCGTACACGCCGGAGCCTTCGCCCTCGCCGGCGGCCAGGGTCTGCAGGGCATCCGTCAGCTGGATCTCGCCGCCCCGGCCCGGCTCCGTCTTCTCCAAAATCCCAAACACGGACGGGTGCAGCACATAGCGGCCGATGACAGCCAGGTTGGAGGGAGCCTCCCCCGTGGCCGGCTTCTCCACCAGGCTGTTCACGCGGACGTAGTCTTCGCCGTCGACTGCGGCGATATCTGCGCAGCCATAGGCGCTGATTTGGGACGGATCCACCTCGATCAGGGCGATCACGGAACCGCCGGTCTTCTGCTGCACCTCCATCATGGTGGTCAGCAGGTCCTCAGCCTCGTCAATGAGGTCGTCTCCCAGCAGCACTGCGAACGGCTCGTTGCCCACATGCTGGCTGGCGCACGACACCGCGTGGCCCAGGCCCTTGGCCTCGCCCTGGCGGACGTAGTGGATGGGTCCCAGCTCCGAGGCGTACTGGACGGACTCCAGCTTGTCCTTATCCCCCTTGAGCTCCAGCGCGCGCTCCAGGCCCGGCTCGCGGTCGAAGTGGTCCTCCAGGGAGCGCTTGTTCCGCCCCGTGATCATCAGGAGGTCGGTGAGGCCGGACTTCACGGCTTCCTCGACGACGTACTGGATGGCGGGCCGGTCAACAACCGGCAACATTTCCTTCGGCATTGCCTTGGTGGCGGGCAGGAAGCGAGTCCCCAATCCGGCAGCAGGAATGACGGCTTTGGTGATAGCTTTCCCCGTAGTCATAGCTGAACCTTACAAATCAGCGGTAGATAAAGGCAATTTCTGGCTGGCCGCTGAGCTTCGACCAGCTCAACCACCGATGTTCCTGAGGTCCCGCACGATTCGTGGCGCAGAGCGTAGGAACCGGGCCCATCTGGCACGATGCTGCGAGAGCCGTCCCCGGAGCGACATGTCCGCGTAGATGTTCCCACTCAGGAAGACGTCCGGCCGCGGGAAGACAGCCCGCCACAACATCTTTGGTTTCTGACCCCACGGCCCCTGTGC
Source organism: Arthrobacter sp. Hb9-2 (assembly GCF_059091165.1). Taxonomy (NCBI): domain Bacteria; kingdom Bacillati; phylum Actinomycetota; class Actinomycetes; order Micrococcales; family Micrococcaceae; genus Arthrobacter; species Arthrobacter sp. Hb9-2. The sequence continues at coordinate 15,610 of NZ_JBNHGJ010000046.1, forward strand.
AATGGCTATGAGCCTTGCACTACCCGGTTCCTTGGCCATCAGCCGGTTGTGCCATTCCATGGATGGCTCCGGCCACTCTGGCAGGGCCTTTTCAGGGAGTAGATCCTCGAGAAAAGGCTGCATGGCCGCAAGGGAACTAGTGGCCGTGGCGATGTCCAACACTGCGGACGCGCGCGATTGCCGTTCCGTGAGGTGCGCCAGGAATTCGAGCTCCTGCCGGCAGGCAGGAAAATGAGGAGACCGGAGGGCGTGCAACGCAAGGATCAGGATTCCCAGCGCCGCTGACGGGATGCGCACCTTCTGTCCGGCAAGCTCCACGCAATCTGTATTTGCCCACATCACCTCGAAACAATCCATTGCCGGACTTTCCATCCCCGGGAAGCGGAAATGGACATCGATACAACACGGCCACTCCGGGTGGTGCAAGGTCACCGCGTGCTTCGGAAACGTCCTGCTGTCCGGATCCACGGGGCGTTCCCGCCAGCCCCGCTCCCGCAGGCCTTGCACCATGTGCTCCAGATTGGAGGGTGAGACGAAAACGTCCACGTCGGTTGACGTTTTAGGCTGGCGCAGCCCTTGTATCACGCTGGCCGGCCCTTTGATGAAGAAGGCGCGGATGCCCAGGCTTTCCGCTACCCGTGCCACCAAGGTGTGGCACAGGAGTACGCCCTCAGGAATGCTGAGCTGTGCTTGATTGTCCGCGTCCGACATATCCCTAGTCCTTGGCCCTGCGCCCGCTGGCCAGGGCTTCCAGGACGCCTTCAGCCCCGCTGTCATGCGCGGGGGTGATGGGCTGCGGCTCGACTCCCAATGCCGGCGCCGGCCTCGGCGCAGCGGTGTACGTTCCGTAGTACGTGTAGGCATCCGTTCCCTTGGTTGGCACGTAATTGAGCACGGCCCCCAGGATCCTGCCCTTGACCTTCTCCAGGTTCCCCAGGGACTGCGCCAGCTGCTCCTGTGTGGTCCTGCCCGTCCGGATCACCACAATCGCTCCATCTGCTGCGCGGGAAAGGACGGCGGCGTCGGTGACGGGCAGCAGCGGCGGGGCGTCAATCAGGACAATTGCATCTTCGGCCAGCGCATTGAGCATGTTCGTCATGGCCCGGGACCCCAGCAGCTCGCTGGGGTTCGGCGGGATCCGGCCGGAGCCAAGGACTGAAAGGTTCGGCAGCGCACCCCAGGGCTGGAGGACATCCGCCAGCTCGGCGGTGCCTGTGAGGACATCGGTGACCCCTGCTCCCGGAACCAGGTTGAAAACATCCACCAGCGTGGGCCGGCGGAGGTCGCCGTCGACCACCACCACGTTTTCTCCGGCGGCCGCCAGGGTGACCGCCAGGTTGGCTGTAACGGTGGACTTGCCTTCTGACTGCACCGAGCTTGTGACCACGATGATCCGCGGCGGCTGGTCCACGTCGAGGAAGCTGATATTGGTGCGCAACTCGCGCAGGGCCTCCCCCATGGCTCCGCCGGCGTCGTGGACCTGCATTCCTGTGCCAGCATCCAGGATGGTACTTCTCTGATCCAGGCGGTGGTCCACGGGAAGGGTTCCGATCACGGGGAGGCCGAAGAGCCGTTCGATTTCCGCGGCCTTCCGGATGCGCCGGTCCAGGTGCCGGCGGACCACCGCATAGGCGACACCGAGGGCCAGGCCGACGAGTGCGCCCAGAGCCAGGTTGAGCTTGGTGTTGGGTGAGGTAGGGCTAGTGGGGAGAACTGCCTTGCCCAAAGGAAGCACCCGGACAGCCGTTGCCGTAGCGTTTGCCGGCGGCTCCGTGCCGGGCGTTGCCGCCGTGCCGGCGTCCGCGGCTGCCTCGCCGGCGGGTGCCGTTTCGATCGCTTCCACCTGGGCGGCGAGGCCGTTGACCCAGGCGTCGGCAACGCGTTGTGCGGTGGCAGGGTCCGTGGACTGAGCGGTCACCCGGATTTCGGCGGTGTCCAGCGGAACCTTCACGCTGATGCTGCCCAGGAGGGCGTCTGCACTGGTATTCATCTCCAGTGCTTGGATGACCCGGTCAGCCACAAGCCGGGATTTCGCCACCGACTCGTAGTTTTTGACCTTGGCCTTGGCCAAGCTGTCCCCCGCGAGCGACAGGCTGACGTTGTCCGAGCCCGGCGTGACCACGATGCCGCTGGAATCTGAAGCGTAGATCTTGGGCTGCAGGACAGTCCAGCCCGCAGCTGCCAGGGTGGCCAGCAGGGTGAAGGCGACAATCGCCTTCCAGTAGGCCCGGAGCATGCGGAGGTAGTCCGTCAGGTCCATGCCAACGGGCGCTTCCGGGGGCGCGGCTGTGGTGCTCACAGTGGTTCCTTCCACTCAAGTTCTTTGTTTCCTGGCCGGTGTTCGTGACCGAAATGCTGGTCGGGTGGTCCCCCACCCGTTGGCGCCTACTCGCCGCCCTGTTCCAAAACTGATGCAGCGATGAGCTGCTGCACGGCCAAGGCGACGGCGTCCCGGTAGCCTTCCGGCGTGCCGTGCACCTCCCCCACGGCTTCAGCGAGCTGATCCGGCAGGAGTGGACTGGCGCATGCTGTCCAGATCGTTGGGCCGATGCCGCTGAGCCGGACGATCTGGTTGTCCAGCATGACCAGGAGGTCGCCACCTATGGCGACGGCATCCTTTGCTGCTGCCCTTCGGATGTAGCGGTCCCGAATGGGTCCCGGCCTGATGTCTCCAGCCGCGCGCGCTTCCCATTCAGGCACTACCCCGTGCTGCTTCTGCGGCTGCGTCCTGAACAGGGGGTCCAGGGCTGCCGGCAGATCGGCGGCTTCCGAGTAGGTCACCTGCCGGACTCCCCCAACGCTGTCTATCAGGCGGCAGAGCGACTGCAGCGGTTCCCGGATGTCCCCTTGGGAAGACGAGTCCGGGATCAGGGCGAGTACGGCATCGGCCAGCGGAACCCTCTCCAGCACCGGGGCCACCGGGTGGTCACTGTGAACGCGGTTGAGGAGAACGATGGACTGGATGAAGGGCAGGGCTGGAGCTGGCTGAAGGCCAAGCTCGCCCGGTCCCACCTGGCGTTTGGGTGTTCCCGGCCGCTGCTTTACGGACAGCGGCTTGGGATACGGAACCACCGAGCCGTCCGGGCGGATGGCCACCGTTTCGTCCGTGACATACCCATAGGTCTTGGCCAGCACGGACGACGCAGTGGTTTTCCCCGTTCCCGACTTCGCCACGAGCGCCACCACCGCCCCCGTGGCCGGGTGGGCCACCCCGCAGGCGTGCAGCATTGTCAGCCCGCCTGCATTGGCCAGGATGGCTTCCACTGTGAGCCGGGACGTGAGGCTCTCGGCCAGCTCCGCAAAGGAGGCGGCCCGCACGTGGAACATCCCGCCGTCGTGCTTCAGCGACCTGCCGATGACTATAGCGGTGAACGGCAGGTTGTCCGTGGGCTCCATTGGCGGCGGCGGAAGCACTGGCTCGTGGCTGCTGGCACAGCGTGCCCAGGCCGAACTCATGCTTTCCCGCTGCTGCCAGGTGACCGTGCGGCCCCAGCGGACAGTGAACTGCCTTCCCAGGACCTCCAGGCACAGCAGGTCACTGCCTCGCGCCAATTCCTCGAAGAGACGTTGCTTCCACGCCACAACTGCATTTCCCATTGTTCCCGCGACCCTGAACGGTTAGCGCGACGCGTCGGGGGCAGCCTCGATGAGGCGCTGGGCCTCGAGGCTGGCGAGGAAGCGTTCCACCTGGCAGTGCATCTGTCCTGCCTGATCCTCGAAGGTGGCCTCAAGTTCAGCAAGGATGGACTGCTGTGTTCGCCGGCCGTCGATCAGGTCCCAAATGACTGCTGCCGGTCCTTCCAGGACCACCGGCTGGTTTGCGTCCAAATGGAGCAGGGCAACCCGTCCCGGGTGTTCGGTGCGGGCTACGGCCACCAGGCCGCCTCGTTTCCAGACCATCGTCAGTACGTGATTGTGGGGTTAGTAGTGGTCGGCGAAAGTGAGAGCGTGCCCCCGCCGCTTCTTGTGAAGACGACGCTCGTGGTCATCTCGTAGGAGTACGTCACCTTATTCGGCTTCGGCGGCTTGACGGATTCGTAATGAAAGAGGATGGAAAAATCCACTGTTTGAGCGCTGTTGATAGACCCGGAGTAGGAAAAGGACGCCGTGGATCCGTGCAAGGTGAATGCGCTCGGCGACGAAACAGTGGCAGGACCGAGCGACTCAACACCGATCCCCGCGAGCACGGTGCCGACCGGCTTCAGGGATATTGTCACGCTGATAGTGCCGGTAAAGGAGGAAGCACCCGCGTTTTTGATACTCAATGTTGTGGGGTGAGTTCCAGTGATTGTTGGGTTGCCGCCACCGACCGTAGAATACTGCGTCCCGGTTCCAGACCAAGTCGCCGTTGCGTTGATCGGCGTTGGCGTCGGTCCCGGTGACGCCGATGCCGGCGGCGCCGCCACGGTTGTCAAGATAACGGGTACCGACCACGCCACTCCTGCCATCACCCTGCGGCGGCTGAAACCGTTCTCTTCCCCGCTGGTGACCTTTTCGTTCAGAACCTCAGACAATGATGCCCCCGTTGTAGTCTTCAACCGCGGCAGCCCTTTAGGAGTGGCAGCGGGAGTTTGCCGAGCAGGTTGGCCCGGCCCTGCCTACTCTTCCGAACGAGACTTAAGAATCCTGCAACCAACCTGCAAGGTTGGGTCAAGATCTGCTGTGAGGGGCTGTATGGCGTTGGTTCACCAAATGCGCGGGTCAGGATCGGCCTCGGCCACGAAGGTCGTCCCGCCTTCATCCGTCACCATCTGGTCTGATTCGCTCAGGCTTGCTGATGCGGAACAGTCATCGCACCGGCCAACAAATTGGTGCGGGCAGGCCGCCAGGTTGATGCCATCCCCAGTGGATGATCTGGTTCGCATGGATCCCGCCGTTCCTGCATCACCCCGGGTTCACCGGAGGACGCACTGTTTCAGCTGCCGCGATAAATGGTGCCGGCGAGTGCTGCGGTGGGAGTCTTCGCGACGGCTTCCACCTCGCCGGCATTTCCCAGTAGACAACCAAGCGAAGCGGGAAACACGAGTAGGCAATACCCGTTCCTTCAGGCCCACCGTACCCACCTAAGCCAGGTCTGCCCTACCTACCTAAGCCCCTACAGGCTGCGTACAGACTCAACCCTCCAAAACCGCGAAAAACCCCACCCTCGGCGACCGAGGGTGGGGCTCTTCACGGCTTGCTTAACCTTCGCAGGCGATACCGTCGGAGTCCGCATCCAGCGCGGAGCGGTAGCCAGGCTGCCAGCTGTAGAGTGGCGCTTTACCTGCATTACGCACCGCAGTGCAGTTCGCATAGTAGACCGGAGCGGGGGCTGGAGCCGGCGCGGGTGCGGGGGCTGGAGCCGGTGCAGGTGCGGGGGCAGGAGCCGGTGCGGGCTTGTACGCGTCGGACGCGTACTCGACGCTCACGCTGCCGGAGCGCCAGGTGATGCGGCCGCCCTGGTAGTCCTGCGAGTAGCCGCCCCCACTGGCACCATACTCATTGGTTGTCGGGTAACCCAGGCGCCCGCCTTCGGAGCCCTGGCCCACCCAGGCACCCCTGATGCCACCGGTCATGACGCGCGCGCCCGAAGCGGGAGACCAGACAACTTCTCCGCCTTGGAAGTACTGCTTCGCGCCGCCTCCGACAAGGCCACCGACCTCATCCGAGGTGGGGTAACCCAGTCCGCTGTTAGGCCCGCCGGCGTTGACCCACGTCTGGCCGATGCCGCCCTTGATGAAGCGGGAGCCGGTGGCAGGCGACCAGACGATCTGCCCGTACTGGAACGCCTGCGTTACGCCTCCGTTAGCGGTGGCGTACTCGTCCGTGGTGGGGTAGCCAAGGCCACTGAGCGGGCCTCCGACCTTGTCCCACGTAGCGCCAATGCCACCCTTAGTGATGCGGGAGCCCGTTGCGGCGTTCCAGGAAATCTTGCCGTACTGGAACCCTTGCATAACACCGCCGGGCATCGGAGCGTACTCATCAGTTGTTGGATAACCGAGGCCACTGAGCGGGCCGCCTGCGTTATCCCAGGTGACACCGATGCCGCCCTTTGTGATCCTGGACCCGGTAGCCGGGTTCCAGGAGATCTTGCCGAACTGGAAGTTCTGCATCACGCCGCCAGCCATCGGGGCGTACTCGTCAGACGTCGGGTAGCCGAGATCACTGTTGTGGGCCCCGATCGAATTCCATACGGTGTTAATACCGCCGATGACCATGTAGGCCCCATACTGCTGGAGGTAGGCGATCGTGCCGCGCTCAAAGAGCTGATAGGCCCCGCCGAAACGCTGGTTTGCGAACTCCTGGGAGGTGGAAGAACCCAACACCCCCGCTGCTGTTGCATGTTTGTCGGCAATAGCGCCTTGCACTAAGTACGTTCTATCGGCAGTCGGCTCGGAGGTGCCCGCCTTCTCCGGGTAGTACAACGTGTCGTAGCCGCAACTTCCGAGGGACAGGATCCGCTCGATCCCGTAATACTCGTCCTGATCGACAGCCAGGTTCCAGCGGTACTTAACCTTCAGCCAGGAGGTGACGTACCTGCACCAGACTGTTGGGTCTTCCGGCAGCCAACCGGTGGGGTCATGATCGCTCTTGCTCTGGTTGACCGCCGACGGGACGGCCTCCAGGGATTCGCCGATCACCATGTCATTTGCGAAGGCACGGCGCTGCTCCGGCGTCCAATAGGCAGCGCCCGAGTCCCAGGCTTCCGACAGGGCAACAAAGTGGTCGATCTCGATGGCAGAGGCATCATAGGCCGTGCCTCCGCCGTACCAACCAGTCCACTGGCCTGCTGTCACTGTGCAGCCTGCGCCCACCGTGGCCGGGACCTGCGATTCTGCTAGCAGAACCTCTTTGCGGGTGTGGCAGCCATTCCCATCAGCATCAATCCAATGCTCAAACAGGGACCGGTCGTACTGCACCGTTGACTCAGGCAGAACCTTCAGCGAGCCCAAGAGCCCGAAGACCTGGCCGAACGTGGTGCCGGATTCGCTGGCCGCGTTCAGACTTTCAGCCGAGACCACCTGAGGTGCTTCCGATGTTGCCTGCGGCGCCGGTTCCGCGGTGGCAGCTGCGGGAGCGCTGGGCTCTTCCGTCAGTGCTGGCTTGCTTGCCTCTGCAGCGGGAGACGCCAACGGGGTTTCAGCCGAAGCCGTTCCCGTTTCTGTGGGTGCGTTGGTTGGTTCCGTAACCTGCTCGTTGGTTACAGGTGTTGGTGCTGCGATGGCCGGTGCAACAGATCCGATACTGGACGCTGCGATGGCAAGTGAAGCAGCGGCGGCGAGAAGCCGCCTCTGAGAGACCCCCATGTTGATTCTTTCTCATAGTGCTGCGACGGCGCATCGATGGGACGTTTGGATCGTTAGGCGGAAGTAACGGACTAATTACTTCTGCTGCAGATGCTGATTTGGTGACGAAGCTCGTCACACGTCAACCCATTGGTTTGCCGCTTACCCGGCCTGATAGTGCTTACCTACTCCGTGCAGCGTGCTTTGGACTGGTTGATCCAGCCTTGCCAACTCTGCCGAAAATGGATCAAGATCCCCGCAGCCTAAACGCAGGGTTCGCTCAAGATCCGCCCAGAATGCCCGCCCCACCAGCTCGGTCGCCTGCAGGCTCAGCCCCGGAACTGCGGCTCGCGCTTCTCCTGGAACGCCCGGAAGCCCTCGGCGTAGTCGTCCGTTTTGCAGAGACGTGCCTGCTCGGCGTTCTCCTCGGCCATGGCCTCCCACAGGCCCAGGCGCTGGTCGCGGATGTGGGCAACCAGCTCCTTGCTGGCGGTAAAGGCACCAGTGGCGCCGCGGGCCACCTTCGCCACAATCCCCCGCGTCGTCTCAAGCAACTCATCCGCCGGCATGGCACGGCTGAACAGCCCCTGCGCCACTGCCTCGGTGCCGCTGATCAGCTCCGCCGTGTAGATCAGGTCCAGCGTCCGGTGCATCCCCAGCCGCTCGGTGAAGTACCAGTGCCCGCCCGAATCCAGCGTCGCGCCCAGCTTGGCGAACGGCGACCCGAACTTCGCGTTCTCCGCCACGTACACCGCGTCCGTGGCCAGCAGCAGCCCCAGCCCCACGCCGAGGCAAGCACCGTGGGCGGCCGCGAACGTAGGAGCCGGGAACGCACTCATCTTCTTCAGCAGGGGCTCCACCAGCCCGCCCAGGTACGCGGCGGCGTCGTCATTTTCCGGCGTCACGTTCTGGATGTCCCGGCCCGCGCAGAAGGCGCGGCCCTCTCCCCTCAGCAGCAGCGCCCGCACCTCACCGCGGGCGGCGGCGGCAGCAGCGTCGTCGTACGCCTGGGACAAATCCGCCAGCGCCTGCTCATCCAGCGAGTTCAGCTTGTGCGGAGCGTCCAGGACCACTTCGGCCACGCCGTTGTTGATGGAGAGGGAAATCATGGAACTCCTTGAAGTTGAAAAGACTTAGACGTCGAAGTCGACGGTGACTTCCTTGCTGGTGGGGTGGCTCTGGCAGGTCAGCACGTACCCCTTGTCCAGCTCATCCTGCTCCAGCGCATAGTTTTCGTCCATGGTCACGCTGCCGGTGACCACCTTGGCCCGGCACGTGCCGCACACTCCACCGGCGCACGCGAACGGCACATCCGGGCGGACCCGCAGCGCGGCGTTGAGGATGGACTCGCGGGCGTGCGTGGGGCTGGCCACCTCGCCCTGCAGGCCGTCCAGCTTAAAGGTGATCTTGTACGTCTCCTTGGACTCGTCCACCACCACGGGACGGCCCGCGTGCCCCTCCGGCTTGTCCGGCTTGCCGGACGTGAACAGCTCGAACCGGATGTTTTCCGGCTTCACGCCGCGCTCGGCCAGGGTGTCCCGGCACAGCTGCACCAGCTCGAACGGCCCGCACAGGAACCACTCGTCTACATCGTCCGCGTGGATGGCCGTGCCCAGCAGCTGCTGGAGCTTCTCGGCGTCGATCCTTCCGCTCAGCAGCGGCGCGATCCGCTGCTCGCGGGACAGCACGTGGTGGATGGCCAGCCGCTGCGGGTACTTGTCCTTGAGGTCCGCCAGTTCCTCCAGGAACATCACGTCCATGGCGGCCTTGTTGGCGTAGATCAGGTCGAACCGCGACTCCGGGTTCGCGGCCAGCAGCGTCCGGGCGATGGCGATCACCGGGGTAATGCCGCTGCCGGCGGCGATGGCCACAAAGCTGGCTTCCCCGTGGGAGGCGACGTCCCCCGCCAGCTCCTCCGGGTTGTTCATGGAGTTCATGCGGTTCTGCTCCACCGCCTGGCCGTCCCGGCCATGCCGCGACACAAACGCGCCCATCGGGCTCATGACGTCCAGCGTGTCCCCGGCCTTCAGCTCGGCGTTCGCCCAGGTGGAGAACAGCCCGCCCAGGTCCTTCTTCACCGCCACCCGGATCTCGCTGCTGCCGTCCGCGAAGCTGCGCGGCTCGGCGCAGATGGAGTAGCTGCGGCGCACCTCGTGCAGCTCGCCGGTCTCATCCGGGAGCTTGGTGCGCAGGGCCACGTACTGGCCGGGCAGGTAATCGAACTGGCCGGCGAGCTCCGCCGGGACGTGGAAGGCCACCTCGATGGCGTCCTCGGTGAGCCGGCGCACCTCCTTCACGGCGAGGGTGTGGAAGGACGGACGACGGCGGCCGGTGGCCTGCGCCGTTTCGGCGGCGGTCTGGCGGACAACAGGCATGGGGCTTCCTTACAGCACTTTGAAGTAGTCGAACGGTTCCTTGCAGTCCTGGCACACGTACAGCGCCTTGCAGGAGGTGGAGCCGAAGCGGGTGAGTTCCTTGGTGTTCAGGCTGGCGCACTGGGGGCACTTCACGGCCATGCTCAGGCGGATGGGGCCGGCGTGGCGGGCTGCTCCTGCTTTGCCCGACGGCGGGGCGATGCCGTACTCCTGCAGCTTCGCTTTGCCTGCCTCGGTCATCCAGTCCGTGGTCCAGGCCGGGGCGAGCACCAGGTCCACCTCGACGTCTTTGTAGCCCTCTTTGGCGAAGGCTGCCTTGAGGTCGTCGCGGATGGCGTCCATGGCCGGGCAGCCCGAGTAGGTGGGGGTGATGGTGACCCTGACGTGGTCTCCTGCCACCTGCACCTCCCGCAGGATCCCCAGGTCCTCGATGGTGAGCACGGGGATCTCCGGATCGCAGACGGTAGCGGCGATGTCCCACGCCTGTTGCCGCGGGGTGCGGGTCCGGCTTTCAAAGTCAGAGATGTACATGGCCTTCACCAGCTTGCTCCCGGATGCTCGCGGGCCAGCACCTGCATCTCGGCCAGGATGTAGCCCAGGTGCTCGGAGTGCTTGCCGTGCCGGCCGCCGCCGGGGGCTGCCGGGACGTCCGGCACCTCGAGTTCGGCTTCTTTGAGGACTTCGCCGGTGAGCCGGTCAAAGTCCTCCCGCAGGCTGGAAGGCGCGACGGCGGCGCCCGCCTCGGCGAGCCTTTGCGTTAGCTCGTCGTCCTGGAACAGTTCGTTGACGTACGGCCACATCAGCCGCAGGCCGTGGATCATCCTTCTGCGCGACTCCTCGGTGCCGCCAGCCAGGCGGAGGATCCACTGGGCGCTGTGGTCCCGGTGGTAGTCCACTTCCTTCACGGCCTTGGCCGTGATGGCGGCGAGCGTGGCGTCCGTCGATTCGGTGAGCCGGCGGTAGAGCTCGAACTGGTAGTAGCTCACGATGAACTGCCGGGCGATGGTTACCGCGAAGTCGCCGTTGGGCTGCTCGAACAGCTGGACACTGCGGAACTCGTGCTCGCGGCGGAAGTAGGCGAGGTCGTCCTCGCTCTTTCCCCAGGCGCCACCGGCATAGCTGAGGAAACTCCGGGCATGGCCCAGCTGGTCCAGGGCGATGTTGCCCAGGGCCACATCCTCCTCCAGCTCAGGGGCGCGGGAAATCCAGTGGCCCAGGCGCTGGGCGAGGATCAGGGCGTCGTCGCCGAGGCGCAGCGCGTATTCTGCGACGTCCTCTGACGGCTTGGCCACGCCGGTGCGGACCTCGAGGGCGATGTCCTCGGGGCGGAGGGCATTGCCGGGGGTGATGCGGGTGGCGCTCGCGTTGGAGTCGCCGCCTGCCACGCCGGTGGAGATGTCACCGTGGCCGGTGGTGGTTTCGTTAGCAGGGGCCACGCCGGCGAGGGACCCGCTGCGAGCTTGCGAGCTGTGGGAGCCGGTGGGGATCACAGGTGCTTTACCCCTTCGCTCTTGGTGTAGTACGTGGCGTGCCGGTAGTCCTTGCCCTGGGGCGATTCGAAGAACGAGCCCTTGGCGTCGGGATCGCTGGCGGCAATGGCGTCCGCGGGGACAACCCAGATGGAGACGCCTTCGTTGCGGCGGGTGTAAAGGTCTCGGGCGTTGCGCAGGGCCATGGCGGCATCCGGTGCGTGCAGCGAGCCGGCGTGGACGTGGCTGAGGCCGCGGCTGGAGCGGACAAAGACCTCCCACAGGCCCCAGGCGCCGCGGTCCGCGTGGCTTGCGGCGGGCTGGATCGAGGGAACCTGGTTCTCGGAGGCCGGGGTTGTTGCGGCGGCCTTGGCCTCGGTGGCGGCTGCCTCCGGGGTGGGGGCGCCGGCCGGAACCTGCTCCGCGCCGCGGATTACTTCACTGGCCGAACTTGCGGGGACTTCCGGGTTGCCGTGGGGGCTCATGCTGCGTATTCCTTCGTCTTCATTGACTCTTTTGCCCGCTGTTT
>NZ_JBNHGJ010000047.1:0-26877 GCF_059091165.1 Arthrobacter sp. Hb9-2
CAGCCCGCCCGGCAGCACGCCTTCACGCTTCAGGGATGTGGCAACGCAGCCCTCCATAACGGAGTAGATATGCAGCAGGCCCGCCCGGATTTCCTCCGCAGTGCGGCTCTCTTCCTCATTGACCCGCATCACCTCGCTGATGCCCAGCCCGGTCTCCCGGCAGTGCTCCAGCAGTTCGGCGGCGGTGCGGAACGGCAGCGGCAGTTCCTTTTTTGATTCCTCCAGCTCCTGCTGGGCCGCGTCCTCCTCACCCTCACGCACAATGAACCCGCCGCCCACGGAGAAGAACGTGGCAGTGTGGAGGATCTCGTCCTCGGCATCAAAGACGGTGAACGTCATCCCGTTGGTGTGCCGCGGCAGGATGGTCAGCGGCCGCAGCACCATGTCCTTCACCCCATACGGCAGCGGCACGGCACCGGCCAGCTGGAGCGTCCCGGTGTCGGCGATCGCGGCCAGGCGTTCCTCCACCTCGTCCGGCAGGATCAACTCAGGATGAAACCCCTCCAGCCCCAGCAGGATCGCCGTCATGGTCCCGTGACCGTGTCCCGTCGCCGCGAGCGACCCATACAGATCCACCCGAAGCGAGGCCACACGGTCCAGGGCACCGAAGGATTTCAGCTCCTCCGCGAACACAGCAGCAGCCCGCATCGGCCCCACAGTGTGCGAGGAAGAAGGCCCGATCCCAATAGAGAAAAGGTCAAAGACTCCAACAGCCATTACGGGTATTCCTCACTAAGAGTGTGCGTGGGTTGCGTGGTGGGTAACCGGACTCCGGCAGCATGCGTCTAAGGGAGCGTCACGTCCGCCCAGCGGGCGTCTTCGCGCCCGAGCATGCAGAGGAGTTCAGACCCGACGGGCCTTAAGCCAGCCACCAAGCCCTATCTGGCGCGTTTATAGAACGGGAGATCAACTACTTCGAACGGCTCTGCCTTGCCGCGCAGATCAACCTCCAGTGCTGTGCCGACTTCGGTGAATCCGACGTTGACGTATGCCATGGCGATCGGGTATCCCAGGGTGGGGCTGGGCTGACCGGAGGTGACTTCACCAACGATATTGCCGTCCTTGAGGACCGGGTAATGTGCACGGCCGGCGCGGCGTCCCAGGCCCTTGAGGCCAACGAGCCTGCGGCCGGACGTGCTGCCCGCGCCGGCCTCCTTTTTGGCTGCCAGCGCGGCCTTGCCCACGAAGTCGCCTTCCTTGGAGAGCGCGACGACAGGTCCCAGGCCCGCGGCAAAGGGGTCGCCCTGCAGGGACAGTTCGTTGCCGTACAGCGGCATGCCTGCTTCAAGACGGAGCGAATCGCGGGAGGCGAGGCCGGCGGGAGTCAGCTCCCCTTCGTCAGCGATGGCGACGAGTGCCTGCCAAAGGCCAGCGGCGTCGTCATTGGCCACAAAGATTTCAAACCCGTCCTCGCCGGTGTAGCCCGTGCGGGCGAGCAGGAGGTCCAGTCCGGCGCCGCCCACCAGGATGGGAACCACCACAGCGGCGTAGTACTTCAGCTCCGTCACCAGGTCGTGCTGCGCGGCCGGGACCAGGCGCAGCAGCAGCTCCTGCGCCTTGGGGCCCTGGACGGCGATCAGGGAGGTGGCGGCGGAAGCGTCGTCGACGGTGACTTCGAATCCGGCGGCCCGCTGGGCAAGGGCAGCAGCAACAACCCCGGCGTTACCTGCGTTGGGGACCACCAGGAAAACATCGCTGCCGCCTTCCGAGGTGCCCTCACCTGCAGGGCGGCGGTAGGTAATGAGGTCGTCGATGATGCCGCCGTCCTCATCACAGATCAGCGAGTACTTTGCCTTTCCCACGGGCATGGCGGACATCTTTCCCACCAGGGCGTAGTCCAGGAATGCGGCGGCATCCGGTCCGGTAACCCAGACTTCACCCATGTGGGAGAGGTCAAACAGGCCGGCGGCGTTACGCACCGCATGGTGCTCGGCCAGCTCGGAGCTGTACTTCAGGGGCATCTGCCAGCCGCCGAAGTCGGTGAAGGACGCCCCCAGTTTCTTGTGCTCGTCGTAGAGTGCGGTGTACTTCTCAGTCATGGCGCGGACCTTAGTTCTCGAACTCGGAAAGCGGCGGGCAGGAGCAGATCAGGTTCCGGTCGCCGGCCGCGCCGTCGATGCGGCCCACCGGCGGGAAGTACTTGTCCTGCTTCAGTGCCTTCACTGGGAACACGGCCTGCTCACGCGGGTAGGCGCGGTCCCAGTCACTGCTGATGGCAGCCGCGGCGGTGTGGGGAGCGTTGCGCAGCGGGCTATCAGCAACGGAGAAGTCGCCCTGGGCCACCTGGTCGATTTCACCGCGGATGGAGATCATGGCCTCGATGAAGCGGTCGATCTCGCCGAGGTCCTCGGATTCCGTTGGCTCCACCATCAGGGTGCCCGCAACGGGAAACGCCAAGGTGGGGGCGTGGAAGCCGTAGTCGATGAGGCGCTTGGCCACATCCTCAGCTGTGACGCCGGTCTTGGCCGTGAGCTCACGCAGGTCCAGGATGCACTCGTGGGCCACCAGGCCGCCTTCACCGGTGTACAGGACCGGGAAGAAGTCGTTCAGGCGGGCAGCGACGTAGTTGGCGGCGAGCAAGGCGGACTTGGTGGCCTCGGTCAAACCATGTCCGCCCATCAGCTTCACGTACGCCCAGGAGATGGGGAGCACGCCGGCGGAACCGTACTTGGAGGCGGAGATGGGGACGTCGTTGCCTTCGGTCCAGGTGGCCGCGTTGCCGGGCATAAAGGGCGCCAGGTGCGCCTTCGCAGCGACAGGTCCGACGCCGGGTCCGCCGCCGCCGTGCGGGATGCAGAACGTCTTGTGCAGGTTCAGGTGCGACACGTCGCCACCGAACTTGCCCGGCTGCGCCAAACCGACGAGGGCGTTGAGGTTTGCGCCGTCAATGTAGACCTGGCCGCCGGCAGCGTGGATGGCGTCGCAGACTTCGCGCACGTCGGCGTCATACACGCCGTGCGTTGACGGGTAGGTGATCATGATGCAGGACAGGGCGTCCTTGTTGGCCTCGATCTTGGCGTACAGGTCGGCGTGGTCGATGGTACCGTCGGCGGCGGTGGCCACCACAACCACCTTCATGCCCGCGAGGACAGCGGAAGCGGCGTTGGTGCCGTGCGCCGACGCCGGGATCAGGCAGACGTTGCGCTGCTGGTCGCCGCGCGAGTGGTGGTAGCCGCGGATTGCCAGCAGGCCGGCGAGCTCGCCCTGGGAACCGGCGTTGGGCTGGATGGACACCTGGTCGTAGCCGGTGATCTCCGTGAGCTGCGCTTCGAGGTCCGCGATCAGTTCGCGCCAGCCTTCGGTCTGCGAGTCCGGGGCGAACGGGTGGATGGAGGCGAACTCGGGCCAGGAGATGGCTTCCATCTCGGCTGTGGCGTTCAGCTTCATGGTGCAGGAGCCCAACGGGATCATGGTGCGGTCCAGCGCCAGGTCCCGGTCGCTGAGCTTGCGGATGTAACGGAGGAGCTGGGTCTCCGAACGGTAGGTGTTGAACACGGGGTGCTGCAGGAAGTCGGAGGAGCGTTCGACGGCGGCATCCAGGCCGAACCCATCCACCACCTCAGCCAGCCCGGCACCAAAGGCGGCCAGGACGCCGTCGACAATGTCCGCGGTTGTCGTTTCATCGGTGGAGAAGCCCACCGTGTGCGCGTCGATGCTGCGCAGGTTGATTCCCCTGGCCTCTGCTGCGGCGATGATGCCCGCCGCCTTGCCGGGAACGGAGACCGTGACGGTGTCGAAGAAGCTGGTGTGCACTACCTCCAGGCCGGCGGCCTTGAGCGAAGCGGCAAGGGTCCTGGCGTGGGCGTGGGCGGACTGCGCAATCGCCTTCAGCCCCTGGGGTCCGTGATAGACGGCGTACATTGAGGCCACGATGGCCAGAAGGGCCTGCGCGGTGCAGATGTTCGAGGTGGCCTTCTCGCGGCGGATGTGCTGCTCGCGGGTCTGCAGGGCCAGGCGGTAGGCAGGAGTTCCCGCGGAGTCCTTCGAGACGCCCACCAGCCGTCCGGGCATGGAGCGTTCAAGGCCTTTCTGGACTGCCATGTAGGCGGCGTGCGGGCCGCCGTAGAAGAGCGGGACACCGAAGCGCTGTGCCGAGCCGACGGCGATGTCCGCGCCCTGCTCACCGGGGGGCGTGATGAGGGTCAGCGCGAGCAGGTCGGCCGCGACGGTCACGAGGGCGCCGCGCTGCTTGGCGTCGGCGATCACGGCGCTGTGGTCAAACACCCGGCCGGAAGCCCCGGGCTGCTGCAGGACCACGCCGTTGATGGGGCCGTCGGGCAATCCCGTGGAGAGGTCCGCCACCTCAACCTCGAAGCCGAGTGCCTCGGCGCGGCCCTTCACGATGGCGATGGTCTGCGGCAGGCAGTCGGCGTCCAGCACAGTCTTGCCGTCCCGCACCTCTTTGTTTTTGTTCGCGCGGCGCATCATCAGCACGGCCTCCGCCACGGCGGTGGCTTCATCCAGCAGGGAGGCGTTGGCGATGGGCAGTCCCACCAGGTCCTGGACCATGGTCTGGAAGTTCAGCAGCGCTTCGAGCCGGCCCTGGGAAATCTCGGGCTGATAGGGCGTGTACGCGGTGTACCAGGCCGGGCCTTCGAGGATGTTGCGGCGGATCACCGGCGGCGTGACGGTGTCGTAGTAGCCCTGGCCGATCATCTGCACGGCGGTCTTGTTCTTGGCTGCCAGAGTGCGCAGTTCGGCGAGCGCCTCCACCTCGCTCAGTGCGCCCTTCAGTTCCAGCGCGGAGTCCTGGCGGATGTCCTTGGGGACCGCGGTATCCACCAGCGCGTCCACGGTGTTGTAGCCCACGGCCTTGAGCATGGTGTCGACGTCGGCCTCCCGGCGGGCGCCGATGTGCCGGTCAACGAAGGTGGCAGCAGCCGGGGCGGCAATAGCCGGAGAGGCGGGGGCCGGAGATACAGTCACGGGGAACTCCATAGCTAAGGCGGCATCAGGGTACGCCGCATCGATTCGGGTTCCTCCCCGCTCTGTATTGGACCTGAGAGTTTCCGCGTTGCCTGCATCCGCTGGCCCCGCTTGCACCGTCGGTGAGCACAGCAGTCCAGGTATCCGGGGAACCGGATGCCAGGCGGACGGCCTGCTACTTTCCAGAGTTGCCTCGCCGCGGCGGTACATGGGCCTGTGAGATTCCTGGGGAGGTATTGCTCCTACGGCGCCTGCTTGTACCTTCTGGCAGAACTCTCCCGCCGCAGATCAAAGGCTATTCATTTGGGTTTTCCTGGTGGCCGGCGACGGCCCACACATGCAGTAATTCTCCTATGCCGCGGGCTCAGGAGCAAATACCGGCTAGCCCCTGAGCCTCTCGACGGCGGCCAGGAGTTCGTCGACCTCGGCCTGCCTGTCGCCGGCGTTTCCGGACGGCCCGCTTTCCCACATGGCGTTGAAGTACAACCCGTCCCCCATATACAGGACGGCCTTTGCCATCGCAGCGCCCACGTCCTTGCCGATCAGGTCCAGCCATTGCTGCTGGATGACTGCGAAGCGGCGGCGGGCATCCTCGTGGGCCACCTCGGCGAGTCGCGTCACGGCGACAAAAGAACGGTCCATGGGGGTATCGGACCAGAGGGAGGACCGGATGAAGTAGGCCGCGGCCCCCTCGGGCGCGGCGGCCATGGCTGCGAGGTCATCTCCTGCCAAGCGGTCCAACCGCTCCAGGGTGGCAGTGATCAGCGCTTCCTTGTTGGGGAAGTGGTACAGCAGGCCGCCCTTGGAGACGCCGGCCCGCTTTGCCACCGCATCCAGCGTGGCGGCCCTCTCCCCCACGTCGATCAGGAGTTCTTCAAAGGCATCGAGGACTGCATCTCGCGCTACGGGTTTTCGGGGCATGCCTCCCATCATGCATCGCGGGTATTGGTTTTCTTAACTATACCGTCTGGACGGTATAGTTATTCCATGACACCGTCCACCGCCTCCCAGCAAGCACTCACCCGCACTGCCCCGACGGCCCCGGATCCCACAAGGGGCACGTGGCGCGACTGGCTTGCGCTCGGGCTGCTGATGTTCCCTGTCCTCCTCGTGGCAGTGGACAATACCGCCCTGACGTTTGCGCTGCCGGCAATTGCGCGCACGCTGGAAACCTCGGGAGTGGAGCTGCTGTGGATTGTGGATGCCTATCCGCTGGTGCTGGCTGGATTGCTCGTGGCCATGGGGAGCCTGGGCGACCGGATTGGACGCCGGCGGCTCCTGATCATCGGCAGCATCGGCTTTGCAGCCGTATCAGCAGTAACGGCCTTCGCTCCCAGCGCCGGCTGGCTGATTGCCGGACGCGCGGCCCTGGGTTTCTTCGGCGCCATGCTGATGCCCTCCACACTTTCCCTGATCCGCAACATTTTCGTCGATCCCAACCGCCGGCGGCTGGCCATTGCCATCTGGGCTGCAGGGTTTTCCGGCGGCGCCGCCCTGGGCCCAATATTTGGCGGGTGGCTCGTTGAGCAGTTCTGGTGGGGAGCGATACTCCTGGTGGCCGTGCCCATCATGCTGCCCCTGCTGGCCTTCGGACCCGCATTCATCCCCGAGTCCAAGGACCCAACACCTGGGCGGGTGGATGCGCCGAGCATCCTGCTCTCGCTGCTCACCATGGTTCCGGTGGTCTACGGCATCAAGGAATTCGCCACCGAAGGTGCCGGACCGCTGGCCCTGGGCAGCCTGGCCTTCGGCCTGGCAATGGGTGCCACTTTTGTCCGGCGGCAACAGCGGCTCAAGAGCCCGCTGCTGGACATGTCCTTGTTCCGTAACCGGGTGTTCAGCATGGCCATCACGGCAAACGTCCTGGCCCTGTTCTCCTTCAACGGCTTCATCCTCTTCCTGGCCCAGCACCTACAGCTCCTTGAGGGCATGTCCCCTTCCGCTGCGGGAATGGCAATGATTCCGGCGCTGGTGGCAACCGTCGTGGCGGGCCTTGCGGTGGTGCCGGTAGTGCGGAAGGTCCGGCCGGGTTTCGTAGTGGGCACCGGCCTGGCCATGAGCGCCGCAGGCTACAGCATGGTGACGTTCGGCAGCCATGCCGACGGGCCGGCACTGCTGCTCGCTGCCCTGCTGGTCCTGGCCCTGGGCGTGGGAACGGCCGAAACCATCTCCAATGACCTCATCCTTGGCAGCGTCCCGGCGGAAAAATCGGGGGCAGCCTCGGCGATCTCGGAGACAGGCTATGAGGTGGGCGCACTGCTGGGAACTGCCGTCCTGGGCTCCATCCTGACCGCCTCCTACCAGCAGAACCTGCAGCTTCCTCCCGGAGCGGTTGAAGCCGCCGGCCAGGGCAGTGCGCATGCCAGCGAAACCCTGGCCGGCGCCATGGAACTTGCAGCCGGGTTGCCGGCACCCTTGGCGGACGCCGTCCGCCATGCCGCCGGCTCCGCTTTCGACTCCGGCGTGCACGTCACCGCGGCGATCGGGCTGGTGCTGATGGCGACGGCGGCAGTCCTGGCCGCCGTCGTGCTCCGGAAGGTGCCCAAGGCACAGTAGGGGCGCAGGCTGCATAACGGGCTCGCGCGGGCAGGCATAAACAGCGCCCGGCTCCGGACTTCGTGTCCGGGCCGGGCGCTGAAGGCCGTGCGTGGTGCCCCGCTGGCTAAGCGTCAGGTGCCGTGACGCTCGCCGTCGGCTTCATGGTTTCGGCGTTCACCATCCAGGCGAACTGCTCGAACTTGGCGATGAACTCGTGGAGCAGGTCAGCCGACGTAGGGTCTTCCTCGTCTACTTCATCATGGACCTTCCGCATGGTGCCTACGGCAGCTTCCAGGGCTGCGACAATCCGCTCGATGGCATCCTTGGTGCTAATCAGGCCCGCAGGAAACGGAGCGAGACTGGTGGACTCCGCCACGGTGGAGCTGCGTCCATCCGGGAGGGCATGCAGCGCGCGCATCCGCTCGGCGGTATCGTCGGCAAACTGGCGGGCGGCGTCGATGATCTCGTCCAGCTGCAGGTGCAGGTCGCGGAAGTTGGTTCCCACGATGTTCCAGTGGGCCTGCTTGCCCTGGAGGTGCAGCTCGATCAGGTCCGTCAGCACAGCCTGCAGGTTGTTGGTCAGTGTCGGTGAAGCTTTCATGCGTCCTCCTCGATTGGTCCAGTAATCCCGACGCTACCAGCCCGGCACCGGGCAGAGGACGGTACCTCCGGGAAATTTCTCAGTGAGCTTACTAATTCCTTTTTCCCGACATAAACGAACGCGATTCATATCTCCCCTTGCATCCGGGGCGATGGGACCGCATACTAAATGAACGTCATTCATTTAGTGACCGTCGTCTCACTGGAGTAGCAAACATGATTGAAATTTCCTGCCTCGACGCACCCGCTTCCCTGGCACGGACATCGCCGTCCAGCCGGAAGGCCCTGCGCGTTGGCGTGGTCCAGCACCGGTGGCAAGCTGACAGCGCCGCTGTCGAGGCCGAACTCAACGAGGGCATCAGCCGGGCCGCTGCACTGGGAGCCTCTGTGGTTTTCCTCCCGGAGCTCACGCTGTCGCGCTATCCGGCGGACACGCGGCCGCACAACGATCCGGCAGAGGGGACACACCGTACCCGGCCCTCGGACATCGCCGAAGACCTGCTGACGGGGCCCACCTTCCGCTTCGCCGCAGACGCTGCCCGCCGTCACGGGGTATCGGTCCACGCGTCCCTGTACCAGCGGGCAGAAGACCCGGACGGACAGGACGACGGGCTGGGCCTGAACACGGCCATCCTGGTCTCGCCGGAGGGCGAACTCCTGGCGCGGACCCACAAGCTCCACATCCCCGTCACCGCCGGGTACTACGAGGACAAGTTCTTCCGGAAGGGCCCGGCAGCGGCTGACGCCTACGAAGTGCACGCCCCTGCCGAACTCGAAGGCGCCCGGCTGGGCATGCCCACCTGCTGGGACGAATGGTTTCCTGAGGTGGCCCGGCTGTACTCGCTGGGCGGTGCTGAAATCCTGGTCTACCCCACGGCCATCGGCTCCGAACCGGACCACCCCGATTTTGACACCCAGCCGCTCTGGCAGCAGGTGATCGTAGGAAACGGCATCGCCAACGGGCTGTTTATGATCGCACCCAACCGCTGGGGCAGTGAAGGCACCCTGAACTTCTACGGTTCATCCTTCATCTCCGACCCCTACGGCCGGATCCTCGCCCAGGCACCCCGTGACGCGTCCGCCGTCCTCGTGGCCGACCTGGACCTGGACCAGAGGAAGGACTGGCTGACCCTGTTCCCCTTCCTGGCAACACGCCGTCCGGACACCTACGGCCGCCTCACCGAGCCCGTCCGCCCGAATGAATCCATCGGCGGCGAGCGCGGGTTCGCGGAGGTGTGCTCGTGACCGCCCCCGCGGCACAGCAGGACGCGGCTGTCCCGGCGCAGGCCGGACAGTGGCAAATGCCCGCCGAAACAGCGCCCCAGGAGCGGCTCTGGATGGCGTTTCCCGCCGGCGGCTACACCCTTGGCGAGTCCACTGAGGCTGCCCACGCAGCCAGGTCCACCTGGGCTGCAGTGGCGAACGCCGCCGTCGAATTCCAGCCCGTCACCATGGTGGTGGATCCCGATGACGTCGAAACGGCCGCCGCCTATCTCCACCCTGAGGTTGAGGTACTTGCAGCCCCGCTGAATGATGCGTGGATGCGCGACATCGGCCCCACTTTTGTCCTGGACGGCGCGGGAAACCTTGGCGCCGTGGACTGGGTGTTCAACGGCTGGGGCGCACAGGACTGGGCGCAGTGGGACAAAGATGCCCTGGTCGCCGGCGAGGTGGCTGGCCGCTCCGGGGCACACCACATCGTGTCGGCGCTGGTCAACGAGGGCGGCGGCATCCAGGTCGATGGCCAGGGAACGGTCCTGGTGACGGAAACAGTACAGCTGGATCCCGGACGCAATCCCGGCCTCAGCCGGGCCGACGTCGAGCTGGAACTGGCCCGCACCATCGGCGCCACCCATGTGGTGTGGCTGCCCCGCGGCCTGACCCGGGATTCCGAGCGCTTCGGCACCCGCGGCCACGTGGACATCGTGGCGGCCATCCCCTCGCCCGGCACTCTGCTGGTCCATTCCCAGAGGAATCCCGAACATCCGGACTTCGAGGTATGCCGGGAAGTCATCGACTTCCTGCGCGGCACCACGGACGCGGCCGGCCGGACGTGGAACATCATCGAAGTCCCCGCCCCCGAAACACTCCGGGATGAGGAAGGCTTCGTGGACTACAGCTACATCAACCACGTGGTGGTCAACGGCGGAGTGATCGCCTGCAGCTTCAACGACCCCCAGGACGACAAGGCCCTGCAGATCCTGGCCGAGGCCTACCCCGGACGGCGTATCGTCGCCATTGACGCACGCGAGCTGTTCGCCCGCGGCGGGGGTATCCACTGCATCACCCAGCAGCAGCCTGCTGCCTCCCAGAAAGTGGTGTCATGACAGAAACCATCCGCACCGGGACAACCGCCGCAGGCGGGCATGCTCCCGGTACTGCCCACGGGATCACCCCGAAGGGCCTGAAGGGCGGGCAGCTGGGACTCCTCGCCGTCGTCGTTCTCGGCATTTCCACCATCGCCCCCGCCTACACGCTCACCAGTGCGCTGGGCCCCACCGTCAACGAGGCCGGGCTCCAGCTGCCCGTCATCTTCCTCATCGGGTTCATCCCCATGATCCTGGTATCGCTGGCCTACCGGGAGCTCAACGCCGACTCCCCGGACAGTGGCACCACCTTCACCTGGGTGACCAAGGCTTTTGGCCCCTGGGTGGGCTGGATGGGCGGTTGGGGGCTCCTTGCCGCCAACATCATCGTCCTGTCCAACCTGGCCGGAGTCGCCGTCGACTTCTTCTACCTGTTCCTCTCGCAGCTCACCGGCCAGCCCGGGCTGGCCGACCTGGCGGCCAACAAAGCCTTGAACGTGCTGACCTGCTTTGTGTTCGTGGCCCTGGCGGTCTGGGTCAGCTACCGCGGGATGCACACCACCAAGCTGGTGCAGTACGGCCTTGTGGGGTTCCAGCTGCTGGTCCTTGGCCTGTTCGTGACCATGGCGTTCGCCAACTGGTCCAGCTCCGAAACGGCCATCCCCTTCAGCTGGGAGTGGTTCGATGTCACCAAGATTGAAACCTTCGGCCAGATCGCTGCCGGCATCTCGCTCTCCATCTTCGTGTACTGGGGCTGGGACGTCTGCCTCACCGTGAACGAGGAAACGGCTAACGGCAAGAAGACCTCCGGCCTGGCCGGCACCCTCACCGCCGTCATCGTCCTGGCCATCTACCTGCTGGTCAGCATCGCCACCATGATGTTCGCCGGCGTCGGAGACACCGGCAACGGCCTGAACAACACGGAAATCCACGAGAACATCTTCACAGCCCTGGCCTCGCCCATCATGGGCCCGTTCGCCATCCTGATGTCCCTTGCAGTGCTCTCAAGTTCCGCTGCCTCCCTGCAGTCCACGTTTATGTCGCCCTCGCGCAGCCTGCTGGCCATGGGCCACTACGGTGCCCTGCCAAAGCCGTTCAGCCGGATCAGCACGAAGTTTGCAACACCGGGCTTCGCCACCGTCGCGGCGGGCGTTACGTCGGCGGGATTCTACGCCGTGATGCACGTGGTCAGCGAAAACGTCCTCAATGACACCATCCTGGCCCTGGGCCTGATGATCTGCTTCTACTACGGCCTGACGGCCCTGGCTTGCGCCTGGTACTTCCGGCACAGCGTCTTCACCAGCGCCCGCAACTTCGTCCTGCGGCTCCTGTGCCCGGTGCTGGGCGGGGTGGGCCTGTTCGTAGTGTTCTTACAGACGGCCGTGGACAGCTGGGCGCCTGAGTTCGGCAGCGGCTCTGAGGTCTTCGGCGTGGGGCTGGTCTTTGTCCTTGGGGTAGGCATCCTGGCCCTGGGTGCGGTGTTCATGCTCATCATGGCCCGGCTGCATCCAGGCTTCTTCCGCGGCGAAACCCTTAAGCGGGATACTCCGGCCCTGGTTGTCCCGGAGTAGCCCCTAACAGCAGCGCACACAAAAGGTGCCGCACCCCCGATCGTTGGGGATGCGGCACCTTTTGGGTGGTGTCACCAGAAGTGCGCCACGTCCACAATCAGCCGTGAGCCGGATCCCGGGCCATCGAGCGTGAACACACGGTAGGGCAGCCGGGCGCGGACGCCCAGACCGATGGTTGTGTAACCTTCAAAGCTGCCCGCCCAGGCGAGTTGACGGAAGGTCTGGTAGCCGTTGACGTTGGACAGTTCGGCCTGGTTGGCCGGGCTGTACGTGGCATTGCCGTTGTCGTCGTAGGACGGGGCGGTCACCGTGACCTGGAGGAACGCCTGCCCCCGGAGAGGAACCGGATTTCCGGAACCGTCCTGTGTCACGGTGTGGACGTAGCGAGCTTTGTAGCCGGCAACATCACCTTTAAGGTCAATCACCATCCGGTCGAAGCAGTAGTGCTGCCCGGTCCGGATGTTGGTGACGGCGGCGGCGCTCATGGTTTCAACGGCTTTCGCCTTCGAACCCCATTGGAGACCGCAATACGATGTGGTTGCCGAGGCGGGCCCCGGAACCAGAATTCCCAGCCCGACAGCCATTAAGAGCGCCGTGAGCCAGATGAGGAGCTTTTTCATTGTGGTGCCATCCATGTTTGGTGGAGCGGTTGGATAGCTCAAGCGTAGGAGCGCAGGACTGCCGAAACGAGGGTTGTGGCCGCTTCGGCGCGCAACCGTGAGGAAGCCAGGATCCGCATCACGCGGCAGTAAATCCGGGGCCTTTTTGCCGCCGTCCTTAACCGTTCCGGTGCCGTTTCTGGACCCGGCCGTTATGCCGGATAACGGTGCCGGAAAGACGAAACAGCGCCGGACGCCCAATGGAGTGTCCGGCGCTGTTCTTCGTACGGAATTTCAGCCTTCGCAATCGCGGCAGTACTTCATGCCGTTCTTTTCGCGGGCCACCTGGGACCGGTGGCGGACCAGGAAGCAGGAGGAGCAGGTGAACTCATCTGACTGCTCCGGAACAACGATGACTGTCAGTTCCTCGTTGGAAAGGTCGGCGCCGGGCAGGTCGATACCCTCGGCCGTGTCATTTTCATCGAGGTCGATCACTGCCGTCTGCGCGTTGCCGCCACGGGAGGCTTGCAGGGCCTCCAGGGAGTCGGCGGGAGACTCTTCTTCTTGCTTGCGTGGAGCATCGTAATCGGTAGCCATTGCATGTTCACTTTCGTTGCTGCACAGCGCCATTTCAGGCACCTCAGTGAAGCAGTTTAGGTCATTATGCCCTCACGAGCGCAAAAGTGTGCTCAACCAGACATACTGCCCGGTTCCGCCGCAGATATCAGGTGCTTTTCCCGCGCTTGGTCTGCTCCGACAGCCACGCCGCTGAGAGCCGGAAGCCAGCCCCACCGCGTCGCATCTGCCATGGCATCTGCAGCTTGGCCGGGAGTGTCGCAGTAAAAGGTATCCGCGAACCAGGCCTGGATACGGGCTGGAAAGTTAGCTGTCATGCCCCCGACCGTACGCAGCCAATGTTGTGGCCGGGTTTCGTCCCTGTCTCGCGGACATTAATCCTGTTCTCCCGTTGAAAGCGGATGCGGCCTTGGATTCGGGACGGCCGCGGCCGAAAGAAGAGGCTATTGACCGGCCCGGGGAACTGCTCCTAAACTCCGGGCATCGGGATCCCCTGTGAGTAGTTTTCGCCCTTTGACCCGGAAGCATCAGCGATGGCCACAGTTCATCACCACGATCCGGAACGTGACGTCCAGCAGTCACTGCATGAGTTGCGAGTGCGGCTGCAGGGACCCTTAATCGAGCCACAGGATCCGCTGTACGAGGAAGCCCGGGCCGTATGGAACGGCATGGTCGATCTCCGCCCACGAGCCATCGCAGAGGCTGGGGCAGTCTCGGACATTGACGTTGTTCTGGATACTGCGCGGCGCAGCGGGCTGGCGCTGGCGGTCCGCGGCGGAGGGCACAACATTGCCGGCCACGGAACTGTTGACGGCGGCCTGGTGCTGGACTTGGGATCACTCCGAGCTGTCCAGGTGGACTCTGAACGACGGCTCGTCACCGTTGAGCCGGGAGCTACCCTGGCTGATGTGGACCGGGCAACGGCCGCACAGGGGCTGGCTGTTCCGCTGGGGGTCATCAGTGGAACAGGGGTGGCAGGACTCACCCTTGGCGGCGGGGTGGGCTGGCTGACCCGGACAGGAGGCCTGAGCCTGGACAACCTCGAAGCCGCGGACATCGTCACCGCCGCAGGCGAACACCTGCACGCCAGCGCGGACGAGAACGCGGAACTGTTCTGGGGGCTGCGCGGCGGTGGCGGAAACTTCGGCGTCGTATCCTCTTTCACTTTCCGCGCCCATCCTCTGCCGGCGGCACCCTTGGGCGGCAACCTCTTCTACCGGCAACAGCACTGGAAGCACGCCCTGCTGGCCTTCGATGCCTGGACCCGGGACCTGCCCGATGAGATGAACCCGATCATCTCCTTCCTGGTCTTTCCGCCCGATTTCGGCATGGGCGACGAGCCCTGGATGATTTGTGGATTCGCCTGGGCCGGCGACGACCACCAGGCCGGCCTCAACCTCGTTGACCAGCTCCGGGCCGATGCCCCGCCTGACGAGGAGGAAGTGGGGCCCACGTCGTGGCTGGACTGGCAGAGCGCCATGGACGCGGTGTTCCCCAAGGGCTCACGCGGCTACTGGAAGAACGTTTCGTTTTCGCGGCTGGACGAGGAGGTGGCCGACGTCGTGGTGGGTTTCGCCTCCGAGCTGGCGTGGCAGGGAACCGGTATCGACATCCACCACTTGGAGGGCGCGTTCGGGCGGGTCCCGGAGGAGGCAACAGCGTTTCCGAACCGGTCGGCGCGTTACTGGCTGAACGTTTACGGGTTCTGGCGTGAGGCCGCCGAGGACGAGCGG
The DNA here is from genome assembly GCF_059091165.1 of Arthrobacter sp. Hb9-2. Classification (NCBI taxonomy): domain Bacteria; kingdom Bacillati; phylum Actinomycetota; class Actinomycetes; order Micrococcales; family Micrococcaceae; genus Arthrobacter; species Arthrobacter sp. Hb9-2. The sequence continues at coordinate 14,850 of NZ_JBNHGJ010000047.1, forward strand.
CTGACCGCCTTCGCCCGCAAGGCCTACGCCCTGATGCGGCCGTTCGCTGAGCAGGGGGAATACGTCAACTTCCTGGGGGCGGAGCTGGGCATCAAGGAGGCGGACGCCGCGCGGAGTGCCTACGGCCAGGATAAGTACCAGCGCCTCGTGGCACTCAAGGACCGCTATGATCCGCAGAATCTCCTGCGCCTGAACCACAACATCCCGCCGACGCAGGCGTGACACGTCCCTCAGGATGGACAGCCGCTCTGAGCCCCCTGTCGGATTCGAACCGACGACCCCCGCTTTACAAGAGCGGTGCTCTGGCCAACTGAGCTAAGGAGGCGTGCCCTTGCGGGCCAGCGCCTGAACGGCGCTAGATAAGGTTAGCCCAAGTCTTCCCGGTGGTAAAAACGCCGCCTCAGTTCCGGCACGGAAGAAGCGGGCAACGGGAAAAGCCCGCCTCCGGAAGCGTTCCGGAGGCGGGCCCCTCATGTTCGGCGGAGACCGTTAGGCCTTGGCGTCGATGGCCGCCTGGATCTCAGCGTTCAAGTCGGTTGCGCCGTCCCACTGCTTGCCGTCAATGAAGACGGTAGGCGTACCGGTGATACCCGTGTTCGCTGCCAGCTCGGTGGAGTACTTCACGTAAGGGCGGAAGGTCTTGTCGTCCACGCAGCTGTTGATGTCCGCACCGATGTCACTGGCAAGGGACTTCAGCTTGTCGTCAGAGAGTCCGGCTCCGCCTTCGGCAGGCTGGTTGGCAAAAAGAACGTCCACATATTCGGCGTACTTTTCCGGTGCCTTGTCGGCTACGCAGGCGGCAGCGTTGGCGGCGCGTGAGGAGTAGTTGGTGCTGGACTGGCGGTCCAGGAAGCCCAGCGGACGGTACTCCATGCTGATCTTGCCTTCATTACGGAGCGTGGTGAGGGCTTCGTTGTAGGTGTTTTCGAACCGCAGGCAGACCGGGCAGATGAAGTCGATGTAGGCAATCACCTTCACGGGCTGGCCGGCCTCGGCCTCGGCGCCAGGTGCCACCACCGGGCTGGGCTGTGCATCCGGCTTGGCCGGCAGGTTGGCCATGTTCACCGTCGCCGGGTCTGTCTTCTTGACTTCGGTGTTGGCCAGGAGGGTCACGCCACCGTTGACGTTGGCGCTGGCAGGCACCGGACCCTGGTCTGCGATGGGCGTGTTCTGCCGGATGCCCGTCGTCACCACCAGCGCGATCACCGCCAGGATGGCCACAACGGCCACCACAATTCCCCACCCGATCAGCAGCTTGTTGCGCTTGTCCTTTTTCAGCTGGGCTTCACGGATCAGCCGCGCTTTCTCGCGGGCCTCCGCGGTTCGCTCAGCTTTGGACTTACGTACTTCGTTTGCGGGGCTCATGTGTTCCTTGGGTCGATTGACGAGGGGGACCAATTCGTGGCAACCCCATTATTTTAGGGGAGAAAGCTGAGAGCTTGCCTTTTCAAGTATTCTGCCGGATTGACCAACGGACGAATAGCATGGAAGATTCCGTCCCGTTAGGGTGGGCTGAGAGGCACAAGCAACCCCAGGGGGCCGCAATGCAAACACCCGTCCAGGAAAAACCTGCCACCGCAGCCGGGTCCGGCGCCGCCGGCTCCGGCCGCAGCGGGAAAACAAAGTATGACTTCATGGTGGTCTCGAACAGGCTGCCCGTTGACCGCTGCGCCCCGGGCGAAAGCGGCGACGACGGCTCCGGGTGGCGCCGGTCCCCCGGCGGCCTGGTGACGGCACTGGCGCCGATGATGACCAAGACCGACGGCGCGTGGGTGGGCTGGCACGGCGCCCCGGATGAGACGGTGGAACCGTTCAGCCACGGCGGCATGGACCTGGTTCCGGTCCAGCTGAGCGCTGACGACGTAGAGCTCTACTACGAGGGTTTCTCCAACGCCACACTGTGGCCGCTCTACCATGACGTCATCGCCCCGCCGGAATTCCACCGGACGTGGTGGGATGCCTACCGCACGGTCAACAGAAGGTTCGCCGACGCCGTCGTACGCCATGCTGACGATGGCGCCACTGTGTGGATCCAGGACTACCAGCTGCAGCTGGTGCCACGGATGCTTCGGGAGGCGCGGCCGGACCTCCGGATCGGCTTCTTCAACCACATCCCGTTCCCCCCGCCGGAGATCTTCGCCCAGCTGCCCTGGCGCCAGGCCATCATCGACGGCCTCCTCGGCGCGGACCTGGTGGGCTTCCAGCGGCCCAGCGACGCCGGAAACTTCATGCGCTCCGCCCGGCGCTTTCTGGGCGCCAGCGTCAAGCAGCAGCAGGTACACGTTAAGGGCCAGGACGGGGAAATTACCCACATCGCCCGCGCCCAGGCGTTCCCCATTTCCATCGACGTCCAGCAAATCATGGAGCTGGCCCAAAAGCCCGAGATCATTGAGCGCGCGCGCCAGATCCGCCAGGACCTCGGCAACCCGAAAACCATCCTGCTCGGCGTGGACCGCCTCGACTACACCAAAGGCATCCGGCACCGGCTGAAGGCGTTCGAGGAACTCCTGGCCGACGGCAAGCTGTCCGTTGGTGATGCCACGCTGATCCAGGTGGCCAGCCCCAGCCGCGAACGCGTTGAACAGTACCGGCTCCTGCGGGAGGAGGTTGAGGGCACGGTAGGCCACATCAACGGCACCTACGACACCCTCGAGAATACCGCGGTCCGCTACCTGCACCACAGCTACCCTGTGGAGGAGATGGTGGCCCTGTACCTGGCAGCGGACGTCATGCTGGTAACCGCCCTGCGGGACGGCATGAACCTGGTGGCCAAGGAGTACGTCACGGCCCGCACCAACAACGACGGCGCCCTGGTGCTCAGCGAGTTCGCCGGCGCGGCCGACCAGCTCAAGCAGGCGCTGCTGATGAACCCGCACGACATCGATGGCTTGAAGGGCGCGATCATGCGGGCTGTGGAGCTGCCGCCCAGGGATGCCTCGCGGCGGATGCGGGCCATGCGTAAGCAGATCCTTGAGCACGACGTGGACTACTGGTCTGCCGAGTTCCTCCGGGCCCTTGAGGAGAAGGCGGTCCGTGATGACTCCTGAGGACCGGGCCGGCAACGGGAAATTGGCACTGACTCCTGAGCTTCGCGAGGCCCTTCGGCGCGTCGCTGCGACGGATCACTTGCTGGTGGCTATGGACTTCGACGGCACCATGGCTCCCATCGTGGGCCACGCCGACGACGCCCGCCCCCTTCCCCGCGCCGCCACGGCGTTCGCCGGCCTCGCCGTGCTGCCGAGAACGACGACGGCGCTCATCTCCGGACGCGCCCTCGCGAGCCTGCGCACGGTCGCGTCGCCCCCGGTGGACACCCTCCTGATTGGCAGCCACGGGGCAGAGGCCTGGCTGGGGCCGGGATCGACCGGACTGACGCTCGATGAGGAGCAACAGGCCCTGCTTGCCGAGGTCCGCAGCATCCTTGCGGAAATCGTCGAGGAGGCACCAGGCACCAGGCTGGAGGACAAGCCCGCCGGGGTGGTCCTGCACACGCGACTGGCGGACGACGACGTGGCGCAGGACGCGGTATCCGCCGCGCGCTCGGTACTGGAGGGCCGCAAGGGCGTCTTCCTCAAGGACGGGAAGCGCGTCCTGGAAACCTCTGTGGTCAACGCTTCCAAGGGCGAGGGCGTTACCTTCCTTCGCCAGGTCACCGGGGCCACCGCCGTCCTGTTTGCCGGCGACGACACGACGGACGAGGATGCGCTGGCCCGGCTGGAGCCCGGGGACGTGGGCGTGAAGGTGGGCCTGGACTTCACCCAGGCCCAGTACCGCGTGGAGGCACCGGTGCACGTGGCGGAGATGCTGGAAGTGCTGCTTCAGGAGCGGAGCCTTGCTGTTGCCGAGGAAGACCAACAGGGCTTTCAGGGCAAAAGTTGAGCAAAGTCATATGTGACGTCCGTAACATTTGCAACTAAAAGCACAACATCTGACATACTCTAGCTTGTGATGTGGCGCACAAGTACCGTGCGGCGTCACTCGACGCTCTCGAACCCCGGTTGAAGAACGTTTGCAGCACAAAACTGAACAAACATGAACCATTCACAACGGATCGTCCGGCACGTACCTGCCGGTGAAGGGATTGATAACTGTGGCTACAGTTACTTTTGATAACGCTACGCGTCTGTACCCGGGCACAGAAAAGCCCGCCGTCGACAAGCTCAACATCGACATCGCCGATGGCGAATTCCTCGTCCTCGTTGGACCCTCCGGTTGCGGCAAGTCCACCTCCCTGCGCATGCTCGCAGGCCTTGAGGACGTCAACGCAGGCCGTATCCTCATCGGCGACCGCGACGTCACCGACGTTCCGCCGAAGGACCGCGACATCGCGATGGTTTTCCAGAACTACGCGCTGTACCCGCACATGACTGTGGCCGACAACATGGGCTTCGCCCTGAAGATCGCCGGCGTCTCCAAGGAAGAGCGCGCCGAGCGCGTCCGTGAAGCTGCCAAGCTCCTTGACCTCGAGCCCTACCTGGACCGCAAGCCGAAGGCACTCTCCGGTGGCCAGCGCCAGCGTGTTGCCATGGGCCGCGCCATCGTCCGTAACCCGCAGGTCTTCCTCATGGATGAGCCGCTTTCCAACCTGGATGCCAAGCTCCGTGTGCAGACCCGCACCCAGATCGCATCCCTGACCCGCCGACTGGGCGTCACCACTGTCTACGTGACGCACGACCAGGTCGAGGCAATGACCATGGGCGACCGCGTCGCTGTGCTGAAGGACGGCCTGCTGATGCAGGTGGACACCCCGCGCAACCTGTACGACAAGCCCAAGAACGTCTTCGTGGCCGGCTTCATCGGCTCCCCCGCCATGAACTTGCTCGAACTGCCGGTCGTCGACGGCGGCGTGCAGTTCGGCGGCACGGTTTACCCGGTACCGCGCGACGTCCTCCAGGAAGCACATGGCTCCACCGTGACGCTGGGCTCCCGCCCGGAGGACCTTGAGACCGCTCCGCACGGCGAAGGCCTGAAGGTAGAGGTCGACGTCGTCGAGGAACTGGGTGCCGACGCTTACGTCTACGGCCACACCACCCTTGACGGCAAGGACCACGACATCGTGGCACGTGTCGACGGCCGCCGCCCCCCGATGAAGGGCGAGTCCATCTACGTCCGTCCGCAGTCGGGCCACGTGCACCTGTTCGACACCAAGACCGGCCTGCGCCTGGGCGACTAGTCCCCACCGCATAAACCGACGGCGGCCCTCCTTAACTGGACGGCCGCCGTCGGCCTTTAACCGTGCCGGCAGAAGAATTAGCTGGCCACGCCTACGTACGGAAGAATTGACCCATGACCGAGGAATACAGCGCCCAGTGGCACGACGAACCCACCGACTATGGGCAGGTGGGGAAGCTGCCCCGGTTCGTGGCGGCGAGTGCGGACGACGGCAAGCTCGCTTCGGTCTCCAGTTCGCTGAACATTACGGCAGCAGCGGCTGATCCTGAACTGCTTGACCTGCCGTGGCACATCGCGCTGGAGGACTGGCCAGCGGAGAACCTGGCTGCCCTCCCCCGCGGCATTTCCCGGCACATCGTCCGCTTTGCCCACCTCGGCGGCTCGGTGATCGCCATCAAGGAAACCTCGGAGCACGTCGCCCGGCATGAATACCACATGCTCCGCAAACTGGCACGGCTGGATGTTCCCTGCGTCGAGCCCGTCGCCGTCATCACCGGCCGCACCACCTTGGACGGCAGGCCGCTGAACCCGGTGCTGGTCACCAGGCACCTGAAGTTCTCCATGCCGTACCGCGCCCTGTTCTCGCAGATGCTCCGCAAGGACACGCTCACCCGCCTCATCGATGCGCAGGCGCTGCTGATGGTGCGGCTGCACCTGATTGGCTTCTACTGGGGCGACGTCTCGTTGTCCAACACCCTGTTCCGCCGCGACGCCGGGGCATTCGCCGCCTACCTGGTGGACGCCGAAACCGGTGAGTTGTATCCGGACCTGTCCACGGGCCAGCGCGAGTACGACCTGGAAATCGCACGCGTGAACATCGCCGGCGAGCTGATGGACCTGCTGGACGGCGGGCTGATCGAGGAAAAGGTTGACCCCGTGGCCACGAGCGAGCTGATCATGGACAGCTACCGCCGTCTGTGGGCAGAACTGACGGAGAAGGAGTCCTTCGAACTCGGTGAGCGGTGGCGCGTGAGTGCCAGGATCCGCCGGCTCAACGAACTCGGCTTCGACGTCGAGGAATACGCCATCAAGACCACCCAGAACGGGTCCACCATCCAGCTGCAGCCCAAAGTGGTGGACGCCGGACACCACCAGCGGCGGCTCCTGCGGCTTACGGGCATCGACGCGCAGGAAAACCAGGCCCGCCGGCTCCTTAATGACATGGACTCCTTCCGGGCGGACAACAACCCGGACATGGACGAGGAATACAGCGCCCACCTCTGGGTCAGCCAGATCTTCGAGCCGATCGTCAGGTCCATCCCGCGGGACCTTTCCGGGAAGCTGGAGCCCGCCGAAGTGGTGCATGAGGTCCTGGAGCACCGCTGGTACATGTCCGAAAAGCAGGAACGGCACATCCCCCTGGCCGAGGCCGTCCAGTCCTACATCGACTCCATCCTCCGGCACCGCCGGGACGAGGCCGCGATCATGCTTAACCCGGACACCGGGCTGCTGAAGATCCTCGAGGTGGAAACTGAAGAGTCCCGCTACGGCGCAGACGAGTCGATCGAGGAATACCCGGACTCGGACGACTAAGGCTAGATTGCCTTGCCGGGATTCAGGATGCCGGCAGGGTCAAACAGTTCCTTGATCCTGCGCTGGAACTCCCGGACCGGTTCCGGCTGCTCCTGGCCCAGCCACCGCAGTTTGTACTGCCCCACGCCGTGTTCCCCGGTAATGGTTCCACCCATTTGCAGGGCTGCGGTGATGGATTCATCAAGGACCTGCTGGAGCCTCGCCATGGCGGCGGTATCCACCATGCTGTCCTTCCGGTCTATCCAGAAGGTGGGGTGCAGGTTGCCGTCGCCCGCGTGGGCCACCACCTTGAGGTGCACGCCGTGGCTGGCGGCCATGGCCTCAAGGGCAGCGACGTAGTCAACCAGCCGGGAGCGGGGCACGGCGACGTCCTCTCCCACCCGGTACTCATCATCCACTTCCACGCCCCTGCTGTGCCGTCTGAGCTCCACCAGCCGTTCTGCCTCCGCGCTGGCTTCCGTGGTGACAGTTGCCCCGCCGGCCTTCAGGACCTCCCGGACCACTTCCGCCTCGGCTGCGGCACCGAAGCCGTCCGTCTGGACCAGGAGCAGGGACTTGCCGCGTGCCGTAAGGTCCGATCCGTGGATCTCATCCAGCTGGGCCAGCGTACCGCCGTCGAGCAATTCCATGATGGCGGGCTGCACCCGTGCCCTGCCTACGGCAAGGACCCCGGCCGCGGCGAGACGGAAGTCCGGGTAGAAAGCGGCTACGGTTTGCACTTCCCGGGGAAGATACTTCAGGCGCACGGTCACGCTCACCACAATGCCAAGTGTTCCCTCCGAGCCGACGAACAGGCCGGTCAGGTCATAGCCGGCTACGCCCTTGAAGGTCTGGTGGCCGGTATGGATGAGGGAGCCGTCAGCCAGCACGACGTCCAGCGCAAGGACAGAGTCCCTGGTGACCCCGTATTTGGCGCACCGCAGGCCGCCTGCGTTGGTGGCAACGTTGCCGCCGATGGTCGAGGTGCGGAAACTGGCTGGATCCGGCGCGTACATCAGGCCATGCACCGCTGCCGCCTCATTGAGCACGGCATTGATGACCCCCGGTTGCACCACTGCTGTTTCGTCGTCAGGATTCAGGTCCAGGATCTGGTCCATGCGTTCGAGGGACAGGATGATGCAGCCCCGGGTGGCATGGGCACCGCCGGAGACTCCGGTCCCGGCGCCCCGAGGCACGATCGGCACTGCACTGTCCGCACAGATCCGCACCACAGCCTGTACGTCCCGCACTGACTCCGGGAACACCACCGCCAGCGGGAGCTGGTAGTCGAGGATGGGCGCCTGGTCCACCGCGTACCGGCTGAGGGTCGCTTCCGCACGGTCCACCTGGCCGGCCGCCAGTACGGTCTCCAGCTCCTCAACTACGCTTCCCACGAAGCCTCCATCCGTCGTCGCACACGTCCCACCAGTGTAGGACGGTGCTGTGGGGCGGCAGCGCGAAGGGCTCCGCTGGCGGTAGTAAGCGTTTGAAAAACTCTTGCAAGCGCTTCCAGTGCCTGACCTGCGAAAAGGCTGATTCTGAGCGGCTGCCCCTGTCTTCGGGTGTGGAAGCGTTTCCATAATCGGCGGCAAAGCGTCTAAGCTTACTTCCATGTCTGTCGAAACTGTGACGCTCACCACCACTCCCCGAACCGGGCCGCTGACCCTGGTCCACCAAGAGGACAGCCAGCCCGGCTGGTGGCGCTCCGCCGTGATTTACCAGGTCTACCCCCGCTCGTTCCGTGACCTCAACGGCGACGGCGTGGGGGACATTGCGGGCATCACAGAGGAACTGCCGCACCTGGCGGACCTCGGAGTCGACGCTGTATGGTTGTCCCCCTTCTACCGCTCCCCCCAGCGCGACGCCGGCTACGACGTCAGCGACTACTGCGACGTGGACCCGATCTTCGGCACCCTCGGTGACTTCGACGTCATGATGGCCGAATCCCACCGGCTGGGCCTGCGCGTCATCGTGGACCTGGTGCCCAACCACTGCTCGGACCAGCACCCGTTGTTCCAGGCAGCCCTCGCGGCGCCGGCCGGCAGCCCGGAACGGGAGATGTTTATCTTCCGCGACGGCCTTGGACCTGGCGGCCATGAACCGCCCAATAACTGGCAGTCCCACTTCGGCGGACCAGCCTGGACCCGAGTGACCGGGCCGGACGGCCAGCCGGAGCAGTGGTACCTGCACCTTTTTGATTCATCCCAGCCTGACTTCAACTGGGACAACCCCGCCGTCCGCACCGAATTCGAACGGATTCTCCGGTTCTGGCTGGACCGCGGCGTTTCCGGCTTCCGCGTGGACGTGGCCCACGCGCTGGTTAAGGCCCCGGGGCTCCCCGCGTGGGGAGGTCGGGCCGACGGCGGAAGTTCGGACGGATTCCCGGGCCATGAGGCACCGATGTTCGGCCAGCCGGCCATCCACGGGATCTACCGTGAGTGGCGCAGGATCCTGGACCAGTACGGCCCGGACCGGATTCTTTGTGCAGAGGCCAGCGTTGACCTCCCCCGGCTTGCGGAGTGGGTCAGGCCGGACGAGATGCACCAGGCCTTCAACTTTCCGTACCTGCACGCAGGGCTTGACGTATACCGGCTGCGTTCGGTCATCACGGACTCCCTGACGGTCTTGGACGCCGTCGGCGCTCCCAGCACCTGGGTGCTTTCCAATCACGACGTCGTCCGGCACGCCAGCCGCTTCGGCTATAACGGGCATGGGCCCCGCGATGGTGACGGCATCGGCCCCGCAGATCCGCAGCCGGATACGGCCTTGGGCCGGCACCGGGCCGCTGCTGCCTCGCTGTTTATGCTCGGGCTTCCGGGGGCGGCCTATGTCTACCAGGGTGAGGAGCTTGGACTTCCGGACGGCATCGACATCCCTGAGCACCTTCGCCAGGACCCCACGTTCGCCAGAACTGGCGGGGAACGGCTGGGCCGGGACGGCTGCCGGGTTCCGTTGCCATGGCGCGCCAACGAGCGCCACCTTGGATTTGGTTCCGGGAGCGACCCCTGGCTGCCGCTGCCTTCCTCGTTCAACGGACTGGCACGGGACGTACAGGCCGAATCGCCGTCGTCGCACCTCGCCCTGTACCGGCGCATGTTGGCCGTCCGCCGCGAGCTGGACCTGGGTCGTGGGTCATTGGCGTGGGCGGAGGATTGGTGCACCGGTTCATCCCTGGCGTATGTCAACGGCACTACGCTGGTGCTTATGAACCTTAACCACGAGCCGCTGGAAATGCCCGCGGGCCAGGTCCTCGTCCGCAGCACATCAACAGCCTCGGGTCTCCTTGCGTCCGGCGAAACCGCCTGGATCAGGATTGGATCGGACACCTCAGCAGAGTGAGCATGGCGGGCATCAAGGATGTTGCTGACAAGGCGGGCCTGTCCGTGGCCACCGTTTCGAGGGCGCTGAGCGGTAAACCGAATGTCTCGGCAAAGAGCCGGAAACTGGCGCTGGAGGCGGCAGGGGAACTGGGGTTTGTCCCGTCCTATCACGCCTCCAGCCTTGCCTCCGGGCGGAACCACAACATTGGCCTCGTGGTTCCCGCCATCCATCGCTGGTACTTCTCGTCGGTTCTCGAGGGTGTATCTGAAGTCCTTCTGGACGCCGGCTACGACCTGACCCTCTACAACGTGGGCCACGAGCCGGAGCATCGTCACCGCGTGCTCAACGATTTCCTGCTCCGGAAACGCCTCGATGCGGTAATCGCCGTGGCCCTGGTGCTCAGCGATGCGGAGATCCAGCAGCTGCTGGCCGTTCATCGCCCCATTGTGGGCATCGGCGGCGCCTTGCCCGGTGCTTCTACCATCAGGATCGACGACGAGCGGCTGGCCCGTATGGCCACCGACCACCTGGTACGGCTCGGGCACACCCGGATAGCCCATGTCACCGGCAACGCGGCCCTCGACCAGGACTTCAAGCTGCCGGGTATCAGGCACGCGGGCTATCAGAAAGCCATGGCGGCCGCCGGCTTGGAGGTCCGCCCAGAATGGCAGATCGCCGCCGACTTCACTGTCCAGGGCGCATACACGGCTGCCCGCCGGCTACTAGGCACTACCGCGGAACGCCCCACAGCGGTGTTCGCGGCGTCGGACGAGATGGCCGTGGGCACCATCCTCGCCGCCCGGGACTTCGGCTTACAGGTTCCACGCGATCTCTCGGTGGTGGGCATGGACGGCCACGAATTGGGTGAAACGTTCGGCCTGACGACGATCGACCAGGACCCCCGCGGACAGGGCGCTTTGGCCGCCAGGACAGCCCTGCAGCTGCTTGAGTCCGCGAGAGAACGCGACGGAGCCCAGGTATCGCCGGATGCTGACCAGGAGTACCCGACCGAGTTCGTCATCAGGACCAGCACGGCGGTGCCGCCGGCCTGACTGGGGCAGTTGCCTTGACGCCAATTCCGTTGACCTCAAACTGCGGGGCCTGACGTAGGATTTTGGGACTGCGTCAGGCTTTGGCCATGTCGGCCTCAGGGACGCCCATAAACCGGCAATACTTGGCAAGAATCATCGGCCAGGCGGCAAGGTACCGTGCGCGCTCTGCGGCCGGGTTCTCGGCCCCTTCCCAGCCCTCGTGGAACACCCGTACTTCCGTGCCGTCCGCCACTGCCCGGAAGACCACCAGCAGTTCGGTGGACCACAGTGCGCTGGAGCCGGGATGCCACGTCGCGTGGAAGGACATCGGCGGTTGCCAGTCGTCGAGGGTGCCCCAGATGCTGGTCCGGCCGTCGTCAGCTGTTTCAAGGATGAGGTTTTCCTCGAACTCCACATAGGACCCCGAGCCGTACACGCCGAACGTATCCAAGGGCCACCAAAGGTGCGTGTGGTCGGTGAAGCCGGCGAAGGCGTGAGCCACGCTTCCGGGCACAACCACTGTGTTGACCACAGGTTCGAGGAGCTCGATGGGACTCTTGTCATTGCTTCCGAAGGGTTCGTGGCCGTGGCTGAAGAGGCTGTCCATGGTGTTCAACTCTACCCGCGCCATCCCTCCCCAACGCCCCATCACCTCCTGCGCCCTTCCCGCTCACGCCCCATCACCTCCTGCGGCTTTTCGTCCAACCCTCCATCAGCTTCCACGGGTGTTGGCGTGGCGGGCGGGCGTTTGGCGGGGTGTTCGACGGCGGTGCTGCTGCGGGAGGTGAAGGCGGGTCCCGCGTTTGCTGCGGGAGGTGGTGGCGGGTTGCGGCGTTTGGTGCGGGAGGTGCTGGCGGGTTGCACCAGGGGCGGGATCTGGCCGGGGTGCCGTGGCGCCTTGGTGTTTTGTTTGTTAAATGCGGCAGGGCCCTGACGTCGTTTGTCAGGGCCCTGCTCGTAATGGTTGTCCGGCGGTGACCTACTCTCCCACA
>NZ_JBNHGJ010000048.1:0-26098 GCF_059091165.1 Arthrobacter sp. Hb9-2
GAGCTTCGACGCCAAGTCGACCTTCGACTCCGTCATCGTCGTCACCGACCGCACGGTTCTTGACGAGAACATCCGCCACGACATGAACCTGGTCCAGCCCGGGCGCACTCCCCTCCCCCGCGCGGACATCCGCCAGCGACAGATCCCATTGGGCCCGGTCGCGGTGTTCGGAGCCAGCAACTTCCCACTGGCCTTTTCGACGGCGGGCGGGGACACCGCCGCGGCCCTCGCCGCAGGGTGCCCCGTGGTCTTCAAGGCCCATAACGCCCACCCCGGCACCGGTGAACTCGTCGGGCAGGCAGTTGTGAAGGCCGTCAAGGACTTCGACCTGCACCCCGGCGTGTTCTCCCTGGTCTACGGACCCGGCGCCAGCATCGGCCAGGCCCTCGTCGCGGACCCCAACATCAAGGCCGTCGGCTTCACCGGCTCCCAGGCCGCCGGCATCGCGCTGATGAAGACCGCGGCAGCCCGCCGCGAGCCCATCCCCGTCTACGCCGAAATGTCCTCGCTGAACCCTGTCTTCGTGTTCGAAGGCGCCCTCAAAGGCGACATCGACGCCCTTGCGCAGCAGTACGTTACCGCCGTCACCGGCAGCTCCGGCCAGCTCTGCACCTCCCCCGGCCTGTTGTTCGCCCCGGAAGGTGAGGCAGGGGACAAACTCGCTGCCGCCGTCGCACGCGCTGTCTCCGCCTGCTCCGGCCAGACCATGCTCACCGCAGGCATCGCCGGCTCTTGGAAAGCCGGTGCCGAAGCCCTCGGCAGCGCTGAAGGCGTGAACCTCATCGGCAAGGGCACCGACGGCGAAACCGAGAACGCCCCGGCCCCTACGATCTTCGGCACCCAGGTCCGCGACTTCGTGACCAACCCGGTCCTGCACGAGGAAATATTCGGTGCCGCATCCCTGGTGATCCGCTACGCCTCGGTCGAGGACCTCCTCCAGGCCGCCGCCCGCATCGAAGGCCAGCTCACCGCCTCGCTGCAACTGACGGAAGAGGACTACCCGACGGCGGCACGCCTCCTTCCCGTCCTGGAACAGAAGGTGGGCCGCATCCTCGTCAACGGCTGGCCCACCGGCGTCGAAGTAGGCCACGCCATGGTCCACGGCGGCCCCTTCCCCGCCACCTCCGACTCCCGCACCACGTCGGTCGGAACCCTGGCCATCAATCGCTTCCTGCGCCCCGTCGCCTACCAGAACCTCCCCCAGGAACTCCTTCCCGCACCCCTCCAGGACAAAAACCCCTGGCACCTCAACCGACGGATCGACGGCGAAGTTGTTCCCGCTGCGGAGAAGGCTGAGGTCGGCGCATGAGCAACCAGCCCACAATCACCAATGTAGAAGTAGTGCCCGTTGCCGGCCATGACAGCATGCTGATGAACCTCAGCGGAGCACACGGCCCCTTCTTCACCCGCAACGTCGTCATCATCACCGATTCCGAAGGCCGCACCGGCCTCGGCGAGGTTCCCGGCGGCGAGAAGATCCGCACCACCATTGAGGAAGCTGGCGCCCTCATCAACGGCAAACCGGTGGCACGCTACCGGTCGCTCCTGCGCGAAGTGGCGGCCGAGTTTGCCGACCGTGATGCCGGCGGCCGCGGCCTGCAGACCTTCGACCTGCGCACCACGGTCCATGCAGTCACCGCCGTCGAGTCGGCCCTGCTGGACCTGCACGGCCAGTTCCTCGGCGTCCCGGTGGCGGAGCTGCTGGGCGACGGCCAGCAGCGCACCTCCGTCCCGATGCTCGGCTACCTCTTCTTCATCGGCGACCATTCCCGCACCGACTTGCCCTACCTGGTGGAGGATGCACCGGCTGACCGGTGGGAGAAGCTCCGGCGCCAGGAGGCAATGACCCCGGAAGCCGTCGTCGCGCTGGCCGAAGCCGCCCAGGAACGCTACGGCTTCAGCGACTTCAAGCTCAAGGGCGGCGTGCTGTCCGGCGACGACGAAGTGGATGTCGTCACGGCCCTGGCCAAGCGCTTCCCGGAGGCCAGGGTGACGCTGGACCCCAACGGCGGCTGGCTGCTGGACGAAGCCATCCGGCTGGGCAAGCGGATGCAGGGCGTCGTTGCCTACGCCGAGGATCCCTGCGGTGCTGAAGGCCGCTTCTCCGGCCGCGAAGTGATGGCCGAATTCCGCCGGGCCACCGGCCTGAAGACGGCCACCAACATGATCGCCACGGACTGGCGGGAAATGTCGCACGCCATCCGCAGCAACGCCGTCGATATTCCGCTGGCTGATCCGCACTTCTGGACCATGCACGGGTCGGTACGGGTGGCGCAGATGTGCCACGAGTTCGGCCTTACCTGGGGATCTCATTCGAACAACCACTTCGACATCTCGCTGGCCATGTTCACGCACACGGGCGCCGCGGCGCCTGGCGAGATCACCGCCCTGGACACGCATTGGATCTGGCAGGACGGCCAGGGCCTCACCAAGGAACCGCTGCAGATCAAGGGCGGTGCCATCGACGTTCCGGACGCCCCCGGCCTCGGCATCGACCTGGACCGCGAAGCCCTGGACAAGGCGCACCAGCTGTATCTGGCGCACGGCCTCGACGCCCGGGATGACAGCATCGGCATGCAGTACTACATCGATGGCTGGTCCTTCGATCCGAAGCGGCCCTGCCTCGTACGGTAGCCGCCCGGCAGGTGCCGTCCAGTAAAGTAGTGGGGTCGCTGTGGCCGGCCCCACTACTTTCAGGAGCCTGCAGCCGGCCTGCGTTATCTATTCCAAAGGAAACATTCAATGATGTCTGTGGACAATGCTGTCTCGGACGTGGCCTCGGCCACGAAAAAGTTCTTCAAGCGCGTGCTGCCCATCATGCTGGTCATGCTGGTCTGCAACCAGCTGAACCGGTCAAACATCGGGTACGCCCAGGACCACCTCCAGGCAGACGTTGGCATCGGGGCGGCCGCCTACGGGTTCGGGGCCGGGCTGTTCTTTATCGCGTATGCGATTTTTGAGCTTCCCAGCAACGTGATGATGGAGAAGTACGGCGCCAAGGTCTGGCTCACCAGGATCATGATCAGCTGGGGCACGGTTTCCTTCCTCATGGCGTTCGTACAGAACGAGGCCATGTTCTACGTCCTGCGGTTCCTGCTGGGTGCAGCGGAGGCCGGGTTCTTCCCCGCCGTCATCTTCTACTTCGCCCGCTGGGTGCCCGCCGGCCAGCGCGGCAAAGCCACGGCAATCTTCATCGCCGGCTCTTCCATCGCCGCAGCGCTGTCCGGCCCAATCGCCGGGATGCTCCTCAGCCTCCACGGTGCCCTGGGCCTGCGCGGCTGGCAGTGGCTGTTCGGCTTCGAAGGCGCCCTGTCGGTCGTCGTCGGCATCACCGTGTTCTTCCTCCTGGACGCCAAAATCAAGGACGCCAAATGGCTCACCGCTTCTGAAAAGGACGCCCTGTCCCGCGCCATCGCCGATGAGGACGCCCAGCACGCCACGGCCGACGGCGGAAAGATCAACCGCTGGAAAATGCTCCTGAACCCGCAGATCCTGCTGCTGTGCGGCATCTACTTCTCCGTGCAGCTGTCCATCTACGCCAACACGTTCTGGCTCCCCAGCATCATCAAGCAGATCCCCGGCACCACCGACCTGACCGTTGGCTTCCTGTCCTCCATCCCGTGGATTTGCGCCGTCTTCGCCATGTACTTCGCGGCAAAGCTGCAGGACAAGGCCCGGTCCAAGAAGCCGCTGCTGGTGGCCGCGCTGCTGGTTGCCGCAGTTGGCACGTTCGCGGCAGCCATCGCCTCACCGGTCATGGCCCTGGTGTTCCTGGCCGTTGCGGCCATGGGCTTCAAAAGCGCTTCCCCGCTGTTCTGGACCATCCCGCAGTCCGGGCTGCACCCGCTGGTCCTGGCCCCGGCCATCGCCATCATCAACTCGCTGGGCAACCTGGGCGGATTCGTTGCACCGTTCGGTTTCGGCATCATCAAGGAACAGACGGGAAGCGTCATCCCCGGCCTCTTTGCACTGGCCGCCGCCTCCACCATTGCCGCCGGCCTGGTGTACTTCCTGAAGGAACGCCGCAGCGAAACGGAGCCGTCCGCCGAGTCCGAGGACCGCAGTGTGGAGGCGGGGGTGCCCAGCCGGGCCTAGTGATGAGGCGATTGTGCCGCAATCGCCGGAACGCCGCCGGGACGCTGTAGCGTTCCGGGCGTCACCGCACTGTTCCAGCGCCCGGGCCGGGAAAACCGTCCCGGGCGTCTGCGTTACTGGCCGGTGATTACCAGGGCAACGCTGTGCCCGCCGAAGCCGAAGGCGTTCACCAGGCCGGCCGGAGCATTCTCCGGCTGGAGCTGGCGCGCGTCTTCGGTGACGACGTTAAGGTCCACCTCCGGGTCCAGCTCTTCAACGTTGAGGGTCCCGGGCAGCATCCCGGTGCGCAGGGCCCCAAGGACCACGACGGCGGCGAGCGCACCGGCGCCGCCCAGCAGGTGGCCGGTGTGGCCCTTGGTGGAGGTGACAGGGATGCCGGAGCCGAAGATCGCGTTGATGGCCTGGCCCTCGAGCCGGTCCCCCACGGGGGTGGATGTTGCGTGGGCGTGCACAAATCCGATGTCCTGGGCCGTGAGGCCTGCGGATTCGAGCGCCTTCTGCATGACGCGCCGCTGCATGGCAGGATCGGCAGCCACGATATCGTTCGCGTCCGAGGTCACCGCTCCGCCTGCCACGGCCCCCAGCACCGCTGCACCGCGGGCGCGGGCGTGTTCTTCGCTCTCCAGCACCACCACGCCGGCGCCCTCCGCGAGGACAAAGCCGTCACGGCCGCCGTCGAACGGGCGTGATGCACGCTGCGGGTCCCCGGCGCGGGTGGACAGTGCACGGATCTGGGAGAAGCCTGTGATGACCAGGTCGTTGATGGAGGCATCAACACCGCCGGCGATAACGACGTCGGCCGCCCCGGAGCGGATCATCTCCGCTGCCTGGACAATCGCCTCTGCCCCGGAGGCACAGGCACTTACCGGCGTCCGGGCGCCGCCGCGGGCGCCGAGGTCGATGGAGACCCAGGCCGCCGGGCCGTTGACCATAAGGCGGGTAAGTGTGTGTGGCGAGACCTTGCGGGGGCCGGATTCGGCAAGGGTCCGGTCCTGCTCCAGGGTGGAGCCCAGCCCGCCGTACGCAGAGCCGATCACCACGGCAAAGCGCTCTGGATCCACCTCCGGGGCGCCGGCCTGCTTCCAGGCTTCCCGGGCAGCGATGAGCGCCAGCTGCCCGCAGCGGTCCATGCGCTTCATCTCACGGGTGCTGAGGTGCCCGGAAAGGTCAGCGGTGACCTGTCCTGCGATCTTCACGGGCAGCTGTTCCGCCCAAGCCTCCTCAAGCGGGGCAATGCCGGACTTTCCGGCCACCAGGCCTGACCAGGTTTCGGCCACAGACGAACCAAGCGGATTGATGGTGCCGGCGCCCGTGATCAGCGCACGGGGTTGAACTGCGTTCACGGTTCCTACTTTGCGGGGTTGTGTGTACCGATGGGGACAAGGGTGAGGTCCGGGTGGTTCTTTTCGATCCGGCGAAGGGCCCAAACATCATTGAACAAGGCCAGGTACTCGCCGTCGGACCGCAGGAGCACCTCGGCGCCCGGTACGTTGGCCAGGGCCGGCATGGCATCCGCCGTCGAAATCCTGGCCAGGGAATAGGGCAGGCGTTCCAGCCGCATGGGGGCGCTGAAGTCGTGCGCCATCCGGTCCTCCACCACCTCGAACTGCATGGGACCGACGGCGGCGAGCACCGGCGCCTGGTCCCCGCGGACGTCGGAGCGGAGCACCTGGATCACGCCCTCGTGCTCGAGCTGCTCGATGCCTCGGCGGAACTGCTTGAACTTGCTGGGGTCCTTGGAACGCGCAACCTGGAAGTGTTCCGGGGCGAACAGCGGGATGGCCGGGTATTCCACCGGGTCCTCGAGGAAGAGGCTGTCCCCCACCCGCAGGGAGGACGCGTTGACCAGGCCCACCACGTCACCGGGGTACGCCTCGTCGATCACTTCGCGTTCGCGGCCGAACACCTGCTGCGCGTACTTGGTGGCGAAGGATTTCCCGGTGCGGGTTTGGGTGACCACCATGCCGCGCTCGAAGACGCCGGAGCAGACGCGGATGAAGGCAACGTGGTCGCGGTGGGCCTTGTTCATGCCGGCCTGGACCTTGAACACGAATCCGGAGAACGGCGATGCGACGGGACGCGGGGTGCCGTCCACGTCCGGACGCGGAGCTGCGGGCGGCGCGAAGTCAACCAGCGCGTCCAGCAGTTCCTTGACGCCGAAGTTCAGCGCGGCGGAGCTGAACAGGATGGGGGTGGCCTTGCCGGCGTGGAAGCTTTCGACGTCGAACTCCAGGTTGGATTCGATCACCAGGCCCGCTTCGTCCACGGCGTCGGACCAGTTGCTGCCCTGGCTTTCCGCTGCTTCATCCGGGGTGAAGTACTCGGTGATGGCGATCTGCGCGCCGGCGTTGTTGCGCTGGAAGCGTGCGAAACGGTCGTTGCGGAGGTCCCAGACGCCGCGGAAGTCCCCGGAGATGCCCACGGCCCAGGTCAGGGGCATGGGCTGGAGCCCGGTGCGCTCGGTGATTTCGTCCATCAGGGCCAGCGCGTCCAGGCCGGGGCGGTCCCACTTGTTGATGACGGTGATGATGGGCAGGTTCCGCTGCTTGCAGACCTCGAACAGCTTCATGGTTTGGGTTTCGAGGCCCTTGGCTGCGTCCACGAGCATCACGGCGCAGTCGACGGCGGCCAGGACGCGGTAGGTGTCCTCGGAGAAGTCCGCGTGGCCGGGGGTGTCCAAGAGGTTGATGACGGTGTCCCGGTAGGAGAACTGCAGCGCCGCGGAGCTGATGGAGATGCCGCGGTCCTTTTCCATCTGCATCCAGTCCGAGACAGTTTCCTTGCGGTTGGCCTTGCCGCTGGAGGCACCGGCGGTGCCGATCACCTTGGCGTGCAGGGCCAGAGCCTCGGTCAGCGTGGATTTGCCGGCGTCGGGGTGGGAGATGACAGCAAAGGTCCGACGCCGGCCCGCCTCTTTGTGAATCTCCGAGATCCGGGCGGGGGTGAGGACATCTTGGGACACGGTGCTACTTTCGCTGCGGTTTGGGCTGCCCCTGGCACTGGACAGGCTTCAGGGGAGACGGGCTGGCGGACAGCCAAGTTCCCAGTTTATCGCAGCTTGGAGCAGCACCACGGGTTGTGCTTAACACCGGCGAAACCCGCGCTTCAAAACGGCGAAATGAGTGCGGGCTACCGTGACCGCATGATGACGCCCCGCCCGTCCCCTGCGCCGCCGAAAAAACCTGAATCGGCAGGCTGCACTTCCCATCCAGGCAAACTGTTCTTTGATCCGTTGGCGGGCGCCCCTGAAGCACCAGGAGAGCAGGGACTTGGGTCCCCTTCGGGTGGAGACGGCTTCGCTGCAGAGGAGCCCCGGCCCCGGCCCCGGCCCCGGAAGAAGGTTGCTGTGGACGAACGGGCCCTTCGTGCAGCGTCACTAAGCAAAGTCAGCAGGGAGCTGGAGCGGATGCTGCGCAAGCGGGCACGCTGAGTCCTGCTGCACTGTCCTTGACTGCTTTGGAGCGGGAAAGTGCGGCCCCGCCACCCGCCGTCGATCGCGTTCCTGCGCCTCTTCCTGCCCTCCCCTAATGGGGCACTTTAGGGCTTGCCCGTGCGGAAGTAGGCGATTCTTACCCCTATCATTGAGCTTGCGGGAAAATGAGTACTTTTTGATCCTGCCGGCCAAGCGTTAAAGCCGGCATTCCTGCGGGCGAAGGTCCGCAACTGTGAAGGGAAACACCTGATGGCGCGGAGCCCCGAAGAATCTCTGAGGGCAACTCTGGGCAGAGTGGCACCCGGAACCCCGCTCCGGGACGGCCTGGAACGCATCCTCCGTGGGCGGACCGGCGCCCTCATCGTGCTGGGCTCGGACCGGACCATCGACTCCATCTGTTCCGGCGGCTTCGACATCGGCATCGATTTTTCCCCCACCCGCCTGCGCGAGCTCGCCAAGATGGACGGGGCAATCATCTGCGACAAGGACGCCGGCAATATCCTCCGCGCGGCAGTGCAGCTGGTTCCGGACTCCAGCATCGAAACCCAGGAGTCCGGCACCCGCCACCGCACGGCCGAACGGGTGGCCATCCAGACCGGCGTGCCTGTCATCTCCGTCAGCCAATCCATGCAGATCATTGCCCTGTACGTGAACGGCCTGCGGCACGTCCTGGAGGGTTCGGAGAAGGTCCTGGCGCGCGCCAACCAGGCCCTGGCCACCTTGGAGCGCTACCGCTCCCGCCTGGACCAGGTCACCAGTTCGCTGTCCGCTTTGGAGATCGAGGCGATGGTGACGGTGCGGGATGTGGCCGTCACCCTGCAGCGCCAGGAGATGGTCCGCCGCATTTCCGAGGAAATTTCCCAGTACGTCCTGGAACTGGGCGAAGACGGCCGCCTCCTCTCCCTCCAGCTCGATGAGCTCACCGTGGGCCGCGGGCCCGGAAGCGACGTAATCATCCGCGACTACGCCTCGCCCAACGCTTCCCCCGAAGACATCGAAAAGGCCGTCAGCGCCCTGGTGAGCCTGGGACCCACCGAGCTGATCGACCTCGGAAAAATCTCCGGAATCGTCGGCTTCGCGGGCGGCGAGGCAAACCTGGACGCCGTGGTGCAGCCCCGGGGTTACAGGCTGCTCTCGGGGCTGAAGGCAGTCCCTAAAGCCGTCGCGGACCGTTTGGTGGACCACTTCGGCGGGCTGCAGTTCCTGATGGCAGCCACCATCGACGACCTCATGACCGTGGACGGCATCGGCGACCAGCGCGCCCGGACAGTGCGGGAAGGCCTGAGCCGGATGGCGGAAGCAAGCCTGCTGGACCGCTTCCTTTAAGAGCCTGGCAGGACTCGTCAGGCCAGCTGGAAAACTGCCTTGGGGCTGGCTTTTGAGCCAAGCTTCGCCGTGAAGATGTAATACGCTCCGCCGCCCCCGGGCTTGGCTTCCACCGGCTGGCAGCCCTCCACACTGCGGTTGCGCGGCCACGGGAAGTTGGCGGTCTCGCTGGCGCCCGGGGCGATGATTTTCACCAGGTCTTCACTCTTTGCCTGGCAGTCCCGGGACGAAAAGATGCGGTCCGCGCCGCTTGTCACCAGGAACTCCATCTGCGAGGTTCCAATGTTGACCTCGCACGGCATGGTGCCGCCGTTTGTCACCTTAAGGGTGAGCAGCGGATTTTCCCCGGGCCCGTACGCGGCCTTGTCCGTGGAGGCAGAGACCGTCACGAGGTTCTGGTTGCAGGAAGGGGTGGCCGATGGCGTGGGCGTGGGTTCCGGAGCCGGGGCCGACGGCGATGCCTGGATGGAGGGATCAGCGGACGCTGTTGCGCCGGCACCGTCCGTGGACGACGCCTGCTCGGACTTGCCGCTGAAGGCCCCGGCAAGGGCGAAGCTTCCGGCGATCAGTGCGATTACTATCAGCAGCGCCACAGCCAGGAACAGCCGGCGCCGGCGGTACACAGCAGGGCTCGGCTTGCGGACGGTGCTGGAACCGGATGTAGTCGCCCTGCCACGTGATGCTGAATCGCCTTGCCTGCCCATTCTTCTAGGCTAGAGAACGGGTGCGGATCTGCTCCGCCACCACGCCGCCGCCCGGACAACGCTCTGGTCACATCACGTTTCCGGCCCGCCAACTGGATCAATTACAGTGTTGGGATCGATACTCAAGCCTCCACCACCGCTTCACCCGCCCTCCCTCCAGCCGGGGCGGAACTGCAGATGCTGCACGGCCGGATCAACACCTGGTTCGCGGACGTCGCCCGGGACCTGCCCTGGCGGAAGCCCGACTGTTCACCCTGGGGCGTGCTGGTCAGCGAAATCATGCTGCAGCAAACCCCCGTGGTCCGGGTGCTGCCCGTCTGGTTGGAGTGGCTGAAGCGCTGGTCCACGCCGGCTGGCCTTGCGGGTGAACCTGCGGGAGAGGCAGTGCGTTCCTGGGGCCGGCTGGGCTACCCGCGCCGGGCGCTGCGGCTGCACGCAGCAGCAGCGGCCATCGTCCAGGACCACGGCGGCAAGGTTCCGGACAGCTACGCCGAACTGCTGGCGCTGCCCGGCGTGGGCAGTTATACGGCGGCGGCAGTGGCAGCCTTCGCCTACGGACGCCGCGAAACGGTGGTGGACACCAACATCAGGCGGGTCCACGCCAGGCTGATTACCGGGGTGGCACTCCCCGCCCCGGCGCTGACCGCGGCCGAAATGCGGCTCGCCGCCCGGCTCCTGCCGGACGACGGCGACACATCAGTCCGCTGGAACGCTGCGGTCATGGAGCTGGGGGCGCTGATTTGCACGGCCCGCGCACCCAAGTGCGGCGACTGCCCGGTCAGGGACTCCTGCGCGTGGCGGGCAGCCGGCGAGCCGCCGCCGTCGTACGTCCCGAAGGGCCAGGCCTGGCACGGCACCGACCGCCAGGTCCGCGGTGCCGTGATCGCTGTGCTGCGCGAGGCCGATGCGCCGGTGCCGCCGGAGATGTTCCAGCGGGAGCCGGCCGACCTGGGCTTCGCGCCTGCAGGGATTGGCGTACCGCTGGGCGCCCTGCATAGGTTGAATTCTGCTCCTGAACAGCTGGAACGGGCCCTCGCTGGCCTGCTCGCAGACGGCCTCGCGGAGCTGCACGGCGGCGGGTACCGGCTTCCCGCCTGAGCACCCGTCCGGACAGCGGCAGGCGCCGAGGCTGGTGCACGGAATGGCATACTTCTTGGTGACCGGAACCGGGGGAAACCGTGAGAATCATTCTGTACATCATCTGGGCCCTGTTTGTTGTGGCCGCGCTCTTAGCCCTCGTCCGGGCCTTGCGCAAAACCAGGCGCCGGGACCAGCTCACGGCAGCGTGGCCGAAGGTTCAGGCAACCGTCACCGGCAGCATCGCTGGGTGGACCAACGGCGGCGGCGGATCAAGCCGCAGCCGGCGCTTCTTCCCTACTTACCAGTTCGCCGATCCCCACGGCACCCTGTTCCCGGGTGAATCCGAAGTATCCTTCGCCAGAAAGCCGGTGCCTGGGTCCTTGATTGAGGTGGCTTACAACCCCGCCAACCCCAACGAGTCACTCCAGGTCTCCTCCGCCCCCAGGACAGCGATGGGCTGCCTGATCCCGTTCTTCGCGGTGTTCGCGATCGCGCTGTTCTGGTTTATCGGCGTCTTCCCGCTGGCCTAAGCGCGGCAGCATAACGATGTTTGCATCACTTCACGGCTGACCACGTGGAGGCAGCGCCCCGGCCGTACCCTGAAGTATGGGCAAGCCCGGGCTGCTTCTAGCGTTAATGACGACGGCGGGACTCGCCTCTGCGTGCGGCCCCGGCCCCGGCGCGGCTCCATGCCCGGCCATCGCACAGGCCACCGCCGTGTCCGTCACGGTTTCAGCCAGCTACGCGCCCCAGGTGGCAGCACTGCACCTCAAGGCCTGCCAGGACGGCGAGTGCACTGAAGATGACGTGGAACTCCACCCGGGCAGCGCGTCGATCGACCAGGGCTGCACCCCGGAAGGCGTGTGCTCCGCCACTGCCTCCCCCGACGGAACGAAATTCGCCAACTTGTTCCTGCAAACCCTCACCGAGTCACCCATGTCGGTAACCGCATCGGCAACTGCCCCGGACGGATCACCCCTGCCTGTGCAGGCCTTGGACTTCCGCCCCCGGGGCGACTATCCGTTCGGCGAGCAGTGCGGCAGGTTTATCACCGCCTCGGTGCTGCTCGACGCCGCTGGCCTGCATGAGCAGTCCTGAGGCTAGAACAGCGCCGGTTGGGTGAAACTTTCATCCGTTGCAGCCTCGTCCGGGCCTCCCGCGGCCTCTGACTCAGCCCGCCACTCGAAACCCAGCTCCGCGAGGAGTTCCTCAACCGACAGCTGCCCCTCCAGCACTTCAATATCCGGGGAGTTGTCTTCAAGGTGGAGCCGTTCCATGCCATCGAGCATATTCGTAGGGACCCGCTGCGGCGCTGGGAACACACCGCCAAGTCTGCATTCGGATTGGTCAAGCAGCTACGGCTCGCCGAAGCCTGCCTGCACCAGCCCGCCCACGTAATTCACCGCCCGCTCTGCGTCCGCTCCCCACGCCTCCACGTGCAGTACGGACCCCTTGCCGGCCGCCAACGTCATGAGCGCCGTCATGGAGGCGCCGTCAACCCCGTTGACCTGCACCTCGGCATCCAGCGACGACAGCCCGCCGGCAATCTTCGCGGCGGGACGTGCATGCATACCGGCCTGGTTGACGAGCTCAAAGTCACCCGTGTAATCGGGACCGGAACCAGTGACAGAGCCTTCCCCGACCTCCTGCAGCGCGGGGCTTCCGGCCTGCCGGGCAGGACCGCGCACAGCTTCCGCCGCCCGTTTCACTGCCTGCACATCCCCGCCGCCCTGTGCAGCAACGGCGGCTGCGACGAGCCCCTCCACCAACGGCGCGTCCGCCAGCACCATCTCCGCGGCGTCCTCTGCGAATTCCAGCGCGGATTCTGCAGTCATTACGGCAGAACCAAGGTCAGCCAGGATTACCGCTCCGTCACCGCCGGCGACCTTATCCAGCGCCGCCAGAACCTTCTCCAAACTGGTTCCGATCCGGCCGTCCATGGTGCCGCCTGCCGCCAGCAGCACGACGTCCGGCGCCATCTGCGCGGCGAGCTCCACGGCGCCGTCGGCTATCTTTTCGCTATGCGAGACCACCACGATGCTGACGGTCACGCAGCCGCCTTCACGGCCGCCCGGAGAATCAGCGCACTGGAAGCGGCGCCGGGATCCCGGTGCCCTGCACTTCGCTCCCCCAAATAGCTTGCACGTCCCTTCCGGGCTACCAGCGGATCCGTAGCCACGGCTCCGGCTTCGGCGGCCTCTGCCGCGGCGACCAAAACGCTCAAGGCATCCGGGCTGCTGTCTGCCGCAGCCTTATTTGCTGCCTCTGCCGCCGGCGTCCAGGCATCCACCATAGTTTTGTCCCCTGGCTCCGCTTTGCCCCGGGCCACTATCCCGTCCCGTGCCGCAGTCAATGCACTGGCCCACGCGGCAGGAGCAATCTCCGCAGAGTCCCCGAGCGAAGTTGCCGCGCGCAGGAACGCCGTTCCGTAGAGCGGACCGGCGGCGCCACCCACTTTGGACATCAGCGTCATTGCCGTCAGCTTCAGCGCAGCGCCTGGCGTTTCCGGCGGGGATTCGGACAGCTTGTCCAGGACAGCCTGGAAGCCGCGGTCCATATTTTCGCCGTGATCAGAATCCCCGATGGCCCGGTCCAGCTCGATCAGCTCAACCCTGTGCTCCGCCATCGCCTGCGCGCACAGGGTCAGCCACTTGACGGTCCAGTTCACGTCCAAAACCACAGCTACACGCCCCAACGCAGTGCCGCGGTGTGGACCGGGGCGTCCCACAGTTCGGTCAGTTCGTCGTCCAGCCGCAGCACTGAGATGGAGCAGCCCTGCATCTCGAGGGCCGTGATGTAATTCCCCACCAGGGACCGCTCGACGGCGGCTCCCCTGTCCGCCAGCACCTGCGCGGCCCGCCGGTAGACAATGTACAACTCGCTCAAGGGGGTGCCGCCCATTCCGTTCACGAACAGCAGCACCCTCTCCCCGGAACTGATGCCCAGATCGGCCAGCACCGGCGCCAACAGGCGGTCGGTAATGCCGTCAGCGTTTTCCATCGGGATACGGTGCCTGCCCGGCTCGCCATGGATCCCGATTCCGATCTCGATTTCATCCTCGGCCAGGTCGAAGCTGGGCGAGCCCGCATGGGGTACGGTACAGGCGCTCAGCGCCACGCCCATGGTGCGGACGTTGCTGTTGACGCGTTCGCCGATGGCGGCCACCGCGTCCAGGCCGTCCCCTCGTTCGGCGGCAGCTCCGGCGATTTTTTCCACCAGCACCGTCCCTCCCACGCCGCGCCGGCCCGCCGTGTACAGCGAATCCTCAACAGCAACGTCATCGTTGACGAGGACCGTGCGGACGTTGACGCCTTCCGCTTCGGCGAGTTCTGCCGCCGTTTCGAAGTTCAGGACGTCACCGGTGTAGTTCTTGACGATATGCACGACGCCGGCGCCCGAGTTAACGGCGAGTGTCGCCGGCAGGATCTGGTCTGGAGTGGGCGAAGTGAACACCGCCCCCGGCACGGCGGCGTCGAGCATGCCACGCCCCACGAACCCCGCGTGCAACGGTTCATGGCCGCTGCCGCCGCCCGAGACGAGGCCTACTTTCCCACTGACAGGCGCGTCCTTGCGCGTGATGAAGGTGGGATCTGCGCTGACGGTGACGAGGTCTGCGTGTGCTTGGCCGAAGCCCTGCACAGATTCGTCAACTACCGCCTTCGGATCGTTGATGAGCTTTTTCATGGGGTACTCCTGGTCTGCTTCCTGGAGGGTGACATTCCCGACCCTACTACCGGGCAGCGCGCCGGCGGTAGGGCTCCCGCCTTGCCGGATACAGAAAAGGGACAGCCCCCAATGACTGTCCCTTTCCCTGGGCCCCCCATCCCGGCCGAAGCCAGTTTATCCATCAAATCGAGTAAAAGGAAGTGCTGGTCAAGCGCCTTTCGCGCCTACCTGAGCTGCCGTTGGGAGGGTGTCATGCCCATGTCACGCGGCAGCCGGAAGCGCACCTGACAGCAGCCGCGACGTCGCCGGGAAAATGCCGTGGAAAAGAGGATGAGAAGGGCCAACAGTCATTCATGACGCCGTCCACCAGGAAGGGAGTTCCTGCACCCTCGCCCGAAAGGATTTGGGTCAGAGGAACTTGATCATGCGGGTGTTTCCGAGCGTGTTGGGTTTCACCCTCGCGAGGTCCAGGAACTCGGCTACACCTTCGTCATGGGAGCGGAGCAGTTCTGAATACACCACGGGATCCACGGCCGACTGGTCTGCCATCACTTCGAAGCCGTGGCGCTTGAAGAAGTCCACCTCGAAGGTAAGGCAGAACACTCGGGCAACGCCCAGGGCGCGCGCTTCCTCAAGCAGGCTCTCCACCAGCACGTGTCCTACGCCTTTCCCCCGCCAGTCCCCGGAAGCAGCCAGCGTCCGCACCTCTGCAAGGTCTTCCCACATCACATGGAGTGCCCCGCAGCCAATAACTTCGCCGTCCGAGGACTCGGCGATCCGGAACTCCTGCAGGCTCTCGTAGTAGGCCACCGTCTCCTTGGCCATCAGGATCCGTTGCTCTGCCAGCGGGGCCACCAGTTTCTTGATGGCGGAAACATCGCCGGTGCGCGCAGGACGGATGTGGAAGGAGTCAGTCACAGGGCAATCCTAGTTCGACCGGGCCGACCACCTGCCAACCGAACGCCTGCTTCAGTTGCTGGTACGGGGCAAGCCGGTGCCGCCAATCAGACAATTGCCGGCGCCGGAGCGGAGACAACCAGCAGCTATGCGTCATGAGCTCGTCGAGTTGAAGCTCCGCTTATGCTCGGGAGCTGGATTTGGCCGTGACTGCGCAGGGTTCTGAAATGTGCCGCCATTGCGTTTGCGCAGGTGAGCGCCTACCAAGCAGTGTTTCGGATGTTACCCCCGTCACGCTAATGGGCAACGGCGCCCAACTCCGGAGGAAAAATGGCCATAGGCCCCCCACGCTCACCGAGAAATCTTTAGAGCAGAACGAGAAACGCTGCCTTCGAAGGTCGATGGAAGCCCGACACCTGGTGATGATCGCTATGGGAGGGGTCATAGGATCAGGCCTGTTCCTCAGCTCGGGATACACCATTGCGCAGGCAGGGCCACTGGGCGCAATCATCGCTTACCTCATCGGCGCAGCGGTGGTCTACATGGTGATGGCCTGCCTGGGTGAACTGGCTGTTGCCTATCCGGTTTCCGGCGCCTTCCACATCTACGCTGCGAGGTCGATTGGTCCTGCTACCGGTTTTGCAACAGCATGGCTGTACTGGCTGTGCTGGGCAGTTGCCCTGGGCTCGGAGTTTACGGCCGCGGGCCTTTTGATGCAGCGGTGGTTTCCCGAGGTAGACGTTTGGATCTGGTGCCTTGTTTTTGCGTCCATCCTGTTCGCACTAAATGCGATCTCCTCGCGGGTCTTTGGTGAATCGGAGTTTTGGTTTGCGCTGATAAAGGTCGCTGCGGTGATCGGGCTGATTGTCCTGGGTGGCGCAGCCCTGTTCGGCTTCCATCCTCTTGCTGAAAACGGCTACCCGTTCCTGGGCGAGAACCTCAATACGCCGCAGGGCTTGTTCCCCAATGGAATTACCGGGGTACTCATCACCACGCTTGCTGTCTTTTACGCTTTCTCCGGTTCGGAACTCATTGGCGTAGCTGCGGGTGAAACTGCCAACCCTGCAGTCAATATTCCGAAGGCGATGCGGACTACCGTTATTCGCCTGCTGATTTTCTTCGTTGGCGCCATTACGGTGATTGCCTGCACCGTTCCCTATGAGGAAACTTCCTTGGAGGCAAGCCCCTTTGTCACCGTCTTCTCGCAGCTGGGCATTCCCTATGCCGCCGACGTCATGAATTTCGTCATCATCACCGCCCTTTTGTCGGCCGGAAACTGCGGCCTGTTCTCCTGCGCCCGTATGCTTTTCTCGCTGGCGGACGAGGGACATGCCCCGAAGGCACTCGGGAAGCTGACCAAACGCGGAATTCCCCTCCTCGCCCTCTGCGTAAGTATGCTGGGCGGGCTGGCCTCCCTCGTCAGCAGCGTGGTAGCCCCCACCACCGTCTACCTGGTCCTGGTGTCCATCGCCGGGTTTGCGACGGTGGGCGTCTGGATGTCCATCACGGCATCCCACTTTTTCCACCGCCGTGCTTTCCTGCGGTCAGGAGGCCGCACCGCAGACCTGGCGTACAAAGCACCACTGTTTCCGCTGCTGCCCATCGCGGCATTCATCCTGTGCCTGATCTCCCTGATAGGCATCGGCTTCGACCCCACCCAGGCCACAGCCCTCTACTTCGGAATCCCCTTCGTAGGTGCCTGCTACGCCTACTTCCACTACAAGTACGGCCGCGGGCAAAAAGGCCAGCTGCACGAGCAGGACGCGGAACAGGAATCGGTGGACGCTCCCTAATTTCAAATACAAAGGCAGACGGTACGGGACGGGCGGGATACAACTGCATCGCTGTCAGCACATTCGGCACGAGGCGGGAAGGCTGGGACATTTGCGTAGCTTGCTGAGGGCCCACGCTGGCAGGGTTCCTTGGCCGAGCTTGCGAGGCTAGGGGGCCAGTGGGGATGAAGGAGCAGCAAGCGGTAAATGTCCCAGCCCACCCGCCGGAGCCAGCCGGACTAAGCCGAGGGTGACTAAAGTCCCAGATCAGCAGGCAAGGGCAGTTCCTGGTCCAGGACGTTCCGGGCCAGGAAGTGCTCCACGACGCCGTACCAGACCTTTGCGTGCTGGGGCTGGAGGACCCAGTGGTTCTCGTCGGGGAAGTACAGGAACCGGTGCGGGGTCCGGCCGTCCTGGTCCGCCGCGAGCTGCGATTTGGACAGCAGTTCGTACCAGAGGCGCAAGCCTTCCCCGATCGGTACGCGGTAGTCCTTGTCGCCATGGATCACCAGCATGGGGGTGCTGATCTTTTCCACATGAAGATGCGGCGAGTTCTCCAGCGCCATCTCTTCGGTCATTTCCTTCAGCCAGTACTGCGAGGCATCCGTGGTGGGGCCGAACTGGTCCAGCGCCCAGAGGCTCGCGTGCGTCACTATCGCCTTGAACCTGTCCGTCTGCCCCGCAACCCAGTTGGCCATGTAGCCGCCAAAGGAACCGCCCATAGCTGCCGTGCGGTCCGCGTCAATATCAGGGCGGTCGACGGCGGCATCAGTCACCGCCATGAGATCGGTGAACGGGCCCCTACCCCATTCGCCCCAGCCCCGCTGGATGTAGTTCTGGCCATAGCCGGTGGAAAGGGCCGGATCGGGCAGGAGCACCGCGTACCCCTTCGCTGTCAGCAGCCAGGGGTTCCAGCGCCAGGTCCAGGCATTCCAGGACCCCAGGGGTCCACCATGGATCCACAGCAGCATCGGCGCCGGGGAGCCTGCAGACGCACCCTCAGGCAGGGCAAGGTAGGCCGGGACGCGCGAGCCGTCCGCCGCCGTCGCCGCAATCCGTTCCAGCCTGCCGGGGCGGCTGGGCCGTTCCGCCGGTGCCGGCAACCTGGTGGTCTCACCGGTTTGCAGGTCGATGCGGACTGCCTCCGGTGGGAATTCGTAAGAACTGCGCAGGGCGTAGGCGCTGCGACCCTCAGGCGAAACCACGACGTCGGTGTAGGCCGCCGCGTCCTGGGTCACCCGGGTGACGCTCACTTCAGCGGCAGACGCCGGGACGGTGATCCGGAAAATTGGCGACGCGCCGTCGTCGTCCGCGGTGACCAGGAGGGCGGAACCGTCTGGCAGCCACGCTGCCGGCTTGGCCCAGCGGTCCCAGTCGTGCGCCAGAGGGGTCAGCTGCCCAGTGCCGGATGCTGACGCTTCGGAGACATCCAGGAGGTGCAGCTTTACCTGGGGAGCCTGGCGTGGAGTGGTGTCGCTTTCGCTCACCACCACCAGGGTGTTGCCGTCCGGGCTGACCGGGCCGGGAAAGTAGCTCATGCCCTCGTGGTCCAGGAGCACCCTGGTGTTTCCGGAGGCCACGTCAATGGCCACCAGGACGGAGCGGCTGTCCGCCTTGGCCAGCGGTTTGGTGTAGCTCGCGTAGATGGTCCGGCCATCGGGGCTGACGGCAATTTCCGCCTCCCGCAGCCGCGGACCTGCCTCCGGTGTGAGGTTCCGGAGGGTCAATGGCACCGTGGAGTCGACAGTGGCGGGTTTGCCGGGGTCCTTCTCTTTTCCGGGCTCGACCGCGAAGATCCGCGGCTGGCCGGGCCCAAGGTCCGCGTCCCAGTAACGCACCGGATACTCGCTGTGCAGGATGGCGGAGACTTTGTTGTCCTTGCGCGACTTCCGCCGCTCGGCGTCGTCATCTTCATCGGCCGAGCCCGCCAAGACTTCCGCTACAAGAAACGTCGCGTCCGCCGCTATGGCTGTCCTCACAGCACCGACGCCGCCGGGACGGTTCAGCACCACGCGGGCTTCACCGCCGTCGGCGGGAAGGAG
Source organism: Arthrobacter sp. Hb9-2 (assembly GCF_059091165.1). Lineage (NCBI taxonomy): Bacteria > Bacillati > Actinomycetota > Actinomycetes > Micrococcales > Micrococcaceae > Arthrobacter > Arthrobacter sp. Hb9-2. The sequence continues at coordinate 19,016 of NZ_JBNHGJ010000048.1, forward strand.
CCACAGGGCATTGACGGGGTCGCCTTCGGGGCTGTCAGGGTCGGGCCGGGCTGAGGTGAAGTAGACGTCACCGTTAGCTGCGAACGCCGCTCCGGCCTCGCCCTTGGCGCTGCGCGTGATGCGTCGCGCCTGCTTCTGCCCGGCCGGATCGAGCTCCCACAGGGCCGTGCCAAATTCGGTTCCCTTGCCGCTAAGGGTGGCCACGGTGGTAACCAGCCGCCGGCCGTCAGGGCTCATCGCCAGCCCGCTCACCCGCGGGATGGAGAGGTAATGGTCCAGATCATGGAAAGGGGTCAAAGGTTGCTCGTCCGGGATCGCCGGATTCAGATTAGCCATGCCCCCGATTCAACCCGACTTGTGCTTCCGGTCACAACCACTTCACTACCGGCGGAACGCCCCAAAGTCTTCGAAGGCTGCAATGCAAGGCGCGTCGCCGGCTTGGCGCCGTCGGTCCGTGGCAGGGTCGCGCCGCCAAAGCGAGGAACGAGCAGGCGCCGGGAAATCTCTGATGGCCGGCACCGGACTCAACCATGGAAAGGCACCGAGCCCCAGTGACGCACCCGGACTCAACCTTTGGGCGGTGTGGGTTAAAGGCGAAAGGCCCCGCCTGCTCTGGGAGCTGGCGGGGCCTTCCGGTGGTGCTTTAGACGCTCGGGGCGATTTCCGGGATACGCGGCTTGGCGTTGCCGGCGAACGTGAACTTGGCGTCGTCGCCGTCGCCTTCCACGTCCACTACCACGATGTCGCCGGCGTGAATCTCGCCGAACAGGATCTTCTCGGAGAGCTGGTCCTCGATCTCGCGCTGGATGGTGCGGCGCAGCGGCCGGGCACCCATGGCGGGGTCGTAACCGCGGGTTGCGAGGAGCACCTTGGCGGCGGGCGTGAGCTCGATGCCCATGTCCTTGTCCTTGAGGCGCTTCTCCAGCCGGGTGACGAAGAGGTCCACGATCTCGATGATCTCGTCCTGGGTGAGCTGCGGGAACACCACAACGTCATCCACACGGTTCAGGAACTCGGGACGGAAGTGCTGCTTGAGCTCCTCAGTGACACGGGCACGCATGCGGTTGTAGCCGGTTTGCGTGTCAGTGCCGGACTGGAAGCCGGTGGCAACACTCTTGGAGATATCCCGGGTACCGAGGTTGGTGGTCATGATGATCACGGTGTTCTTGAAGTCCACCACGCGGCCCTGGGAGTCGGTCAGGCGGCCGTCTTCCAGGATCTGCAGGAGGGAGTTGAAGAGGTCCGCGTGGGCCTTTTCCACTTCGTCGAACAGCACCACGGAGAACGGACGACGCCGGACCTTCTCGGTCAGCTGGCCGCCCTCCTCGTAACCCACGTAGCCCGGAGGGGCACCGAAGAGCCGCGAGACGGTGTGCTTCTCGGAGTACTCGGACATGTCCAGGGTGATGAGGGCGTCCTCTTCACCGAACAGGAACTCCGCGAGTGCCTTGGCGAGCTCGGTCTTGCCGACGCCGGTGGGGCCGGCGAAGATGAACGAGCCACCCGGGCGCTTGGGGTCCTTGAGCCCTGCACGGGTACGGCGGATTGCCTGGGACAGAGCCTTGATGGCTTCGTTCTGGCCCACAACGCGCTTGTGCAGTTCGTCTTCCATCTTCAGCAGCCGCGAGGACTCTTCCTCGGTCAGCTTGAACACGGGAATACCGGTGGAGTTGGCCAGCACCTCGGCGATGAGATCCTCATCCACCTCGGAGATGTCATCCATGCCGCCGGACTTCCAGTGGCGTTCCTTCTCCGCGCGCTCGGTGATCATCTTCTGCTCCTTGTCACGGAGCGAAGCTGCACCTTCGAAGTCCTGCGCGTCAATCGCGGACTCCTTTTCCATCTTCAGCTTGGCGATGCGCTCGTCCATGGCCTTGAGCTCCGGCGGAGCGGTCATGCGGCGGATGCGCAGCCGTGCGCCGGCCTCATCGATCAGGTCGATCGCCTTGTCCGGGAGGAAGCGGTCCGAGATGTAGCGCTCGGCGAGGCTGGCGGCGGACGCCAGGGCGCCGTCGGTAATGGTGACGCGGTGGTGCGCCTCGTAGCGGTCACGCAGGCCCTTGAGGATCTCGATGGCATGCGCCACGGAGGGTTCCTTGACCTGGATCGGCTGGAAGCGGCGCTCGAGGGCGGCATCCTTCTCGATGTGCTTGCGGTACTCGTCCAGCGTGGTGGCACCGATGGTCTGCAGTTCACCGCGGGCCAGCATGGGCTTCAGGATGGACGCAGCATCGATGGCACCTTCGGCGGCACCGGCACCCACGAGGGTATGGATCTCGTCGATGAAGAGGATGATGTCGCCGCGTGTGCGGATTTCCTTGAGGACCTTCTTCAGGCGCTCTTCGAAGTCACCGCGGTAACGGGAGCCTGCCACCAGGGAACCGAGGTCCAGGGTGTAGAGCTGCTTGTCCCGAATGGTCTCCGGGACGTCACCGCGGACAATCGCCTGGGCCAGGCCTTCGACGACGGCCGTCTTACCGACGCCCGGCTCACCGATCAACACAGGGTTGTTCTTGGTGCGGCGGGAGAGGACCTGCATGACGCGCTCCATCTCCTGCTCGCGTCCGATGACCGGGTCCAGCTTGTTCTCGCGGGCAGCCTGGGTCAGGTTGCGGCCGAACTGGTCCAGGACAACAGAGCCGGCCGGGGCACCTTCAGGCTGGCCCGAGCCGACGCCGGCGCCGGTGGTTTCCTTGCCCTGGTAGCCCGAAAGGAGCTGGATGACCTGCTGGCGGACCCGGTTGAGGTCGGCGCCGAGCTTGACCAGCACCTGGGCGGCAACGCCCTCACCCTCGCGGATGAGGCCCAGCAGGATGTGCTCCGTGCCGATGTAGTTGTGGCCCAGCTGGAGGGCTTCGCGCAGCGAGAGCTCCAGCACCTTCTTGGCACGGGGGGTGAAGGGGATATGCCCGGACGGCGCCTGCTGGCCCTGTCCGATGATCTCCTGCACCTGCTCGCGAACGCCGTCGAGCGAAATGCTCAAGGACTCAAGAGCTTTGGCGGCAACGCCCTCACCCTCATGGATCAGACCCAAGAGGATGTGTTCGGTACCGATGTAATTGTGGTTCAGCATGCGTGCCTCTTCTTGGGCAAGCACAACTACGCGACGGGCACGGTCCGTAAATCGCTCAAACATTTCGCCACACTCCTAGCTACGACGTACTTTGATGCTACGTGGCTGACCCAGACTTGTGGAGCGTGTTCGCCACGGGGGAAACCGCGCCGGGACCGGGAATATCGGCAGAGGCCGCTTTGCAGCCCTGCCGGCACCTTCAGTGAGCAGTTAAAGAGCCCTCCCAGGGACCGGATCCGTGGCAGTCGCTGGCTTACTGTGGCGTCCTCTGCCACCCACCCCGCCACCGGCCCGCGCATCCTGGCCCTGCGGGAGCAATTTCTGTTGAGCCTCGCATTTCAGGTTTGGAAACGGCAAAAGCCCTGCCTCCCGAACCGGGATGCAGGGCTTTTTGCGGGCCGAGGCCGTAACTAGGAATTGGCCTTTTGGTAGGCTTCCTGGATTTCGGCCTGAATTCGGCCGCGGCTGTTAACGGTATAGCCGTTTTCCCGCGCCCATTGGCGAATCTGCGCCGAATCGTGACTGCGGCCTCCACCGGAGGCTTTGGTCCGGGCAGCCCGCCCGCCGCTGCCGCCGGAAGCCTTACGGGCGGCGCCAATAAACCGTTCCAATGAGGAACGGAGTTCAGCGGCATTGGCCGCCGATAGATCAATCTCGTAGTTGACCCCGTCAAGGCCGAACTTAACATTCTCGTCCGCGGATCCCCCATCCAAATCATCAACGAGGATGATGTTTACTTTCTGTGCCATTTAAAGTCTTCCTCTTGGAAAGGGTTCGATTTTCAGAAAAGCAGGATGTTTCCCTAAAAGTATGACTCTCTTTATGGCAACGCGTCAAAGCGGCAAATGGTTCCGGGGGATAAAAGGGGGAAAGCTCAGGGGTTTATCTATTCGTTTCCGGATCCGGCCGGTCCACCGGCGCCGCCGATCGTGCTTCGGCTTCTGCCTGGGCCTGTGCCTCTGCCTGCCGTTCGGATTTGTCCGCATTAAAGATTGACTTCATGGCAAACCAGAAAAGCAGGCCGACCACCAGCGAAGGCAGGAGTACAGCTACGTATTCCACGATCAGTGTCCTTCAGGCTTCAGCAGCGGGAAGAGGATTGTTTCGCGGATGCCGGCCCCGGTGAACAGCATCACCAAGCGGTCGATGCCGAGGCCGATGCCACCCATCGGCGGCGCACCGTATTCGAGGGCGCGCAGGAAGTCTTCGTCCAGCTGCATGGCCTCATCGTCGCCGGCGGCTGCATGCCGTGACTGCTCGGTGAGCCGCTCCCGCTGGATGACCGGGTCGATGAGCTCGGAGAAGGCGGTGCCGCGCTCCATGCCACCAATAATCAGGTCCCAGGCCTCGATCAGCCGGCCGTCCTCCCGGTGCGGGCGGGCCAACGGCTGGGCAGAGGGCGGGTAGTCGTACACGAACGTGGGGTTCAGCAGTGTGGGCTCCACGATTTCGCCGAAAAGCTCCACGGCCAGCTTCTCGGCGTCCCACTTGGGGTCAACCTTGACGTCGTGCTTTTCGGCAATTTCCCTCAGTACCTCCAGGGAAGTCTCCGGCGTGACTTCCTGGCCAACGGCGTCGGACAGGCCCGGGTAGACGGAAACCCATGCCCAGTCGCCGTCGAGGTTGATTTCCCCTGCTTCGGTGTGAAGGACACGGCCGGCACCCACGGCATCGGCGGCGTCGAGGATGATCTCCTTGATGCGCTGCGCCATAACGAACTGGTCCGCCCACGCCTCGTAGCACTCAAGGGTGGTGAATTCCGGGCTGTGGGTGGAGTCCACGCCCTCGTTGCGGAACACGCGGCCCATGTCGTAGACGCGGTCGATGCCGCCCACCACGGCACGCTTGAGGTACAGCTCGGTGGCGATGCGCAGGGTCATCTTCTGGTCGAAGGCGTTCATGTGGGTCTCGAACGGCCGCGCCAGGGCGCCGCCGTGGACCAGGTTCAGGATGGGGGTTTCGACTTCAACATAGTTGTGGCGGAAGAGTGTTTCGCGGATTGAGCGCGTGATGGCCGCGCGGGTGTACACCATTTCACGGGCTTCGTCGCGGACCATCAGGTCCACGTAGCGCTGGCGGACGCGCGTTTCCTCGTTGAGCTCCGCGTGGAGTACGGGCAGCGGGCGGAGCGCCTTGGAGGCCATGGACCAGGACTCGGCCATAACAGAGAGCTCGCCGCGGCGGGAGGAGATGACCTCGCCCTTGATGAACACGTGGTCGCCGAGGTCAACCAGCGCCTTCCAGTCGGCGAGCGCTTCCTCGCCTACGTTGGCAAGGCTGAGCATTGCCTGCAGGCGCGTGCCCTTGCCGTCGGTACCGCCCTCCTGGAGGGTTGCGAAGCACAGCTTTCCGGTGTTGCGCACGAACACCACGCGGCCGGTGACGCCGACGACGTCGCCGGTGGTGTCGTCTGCCTCGAGGTGGGCGTACTTTTCACGGATCTCGGAGAGCGAATGCGTCCGCTCCACACCCACCGGGTACGCCTCGGCGCCGCGCTCGATCAGTTTGGCGCGCTTCTCCATGCGGATCCGCATCTGCTCGCTGGCATCGAGCGGCTCTGGGGAGTTCTTGGGCGAGGGGGTGTTTTGGGAAGTCACAATCATCAAGTTTACCGGGAGTTGGGCTGGCCCGGCTTCGCTGGCGGCAGTGGGCTCCCGCCTAGGATGGGGTGGTGAAAGAACAGGTCATTCCAACGCACGACGGCGGCCGCCTCGCCTTGTACAGTTACGGCACCGGGGATGCGCCGGGAGAACGGCGGGTGCTCCTGATCGGCGGCGCGTTCCTGACTGCGCTGATCTACCGGCCGTTTTCGGTTGCGCTGGCCAAGGGCCTGGGTGAGGGGTGGGCCGTGGACGTCTACGACCGCCGTGGACGGGGCAGCTCCTCCGAGCAGCCGGACGGCTATTCCATGGCCACGGAGATCGCCGACGTCCGTACCGTCCTGGATGCCACCGGTGCCCGGAATATCCTGGGCCACAGCCTGGGCGGCTCGGTGGCACTGAACGCCGTGCAGGAGTTCACCGGAACCTCCTACGTTCCGGACAAGCTGGCAGTGTACGACGCTGCCGTCAATATTGATGGCAGCATCGACACCTCCTGGTTGTCCGGATTCGAAGACGCCGTGGACAGCGGCAAGGTTGGCCGCGCCCTTGCGCATATGAAGAAGGCCACGAGCCCCGGGTCGGCGATGGCGAAGATCCCGGAGCCCGTGCTCGCCGGGCTGATGGCCCTGTTGTCCCGGACGAAGGTCAACAGGATGTTCCGTGAGGTGATGCCCAGTGGCGTTGGCGAACTGCGGGCCGCCTACAAGGAGGCGGACCACGCCAGGGATTTCAGTGTGTTGCCTGCCAACACCCATTTCATGGCCGGCGGCAAGAGCCCCAGCTACTACAAGGCAACGGCTGAGCGGCTGCATGCGGCCGTCCCCGGCAGCACCTATGAGCTCTCCCCCAAGGGTTTCCACGGTTCCATTCCCGCCGCCGTGAATGAACTGGTCTCCGACATCTCCGAATACTTCAAGAGCTAGGCGCCACGGCGGAAACCGGCCAGCGCCGCGTCGCCCAGGTTCTGCCACACACTCCGCGCCTCCTGCTGCTCCTCTCCGCCTGCCGGCCCGGTCCGGTCTTTCAGCCAATCGCCATAGCGGGTGATGTCTTCCCCGGATGCAGCCGCGACAGCGTCGCAGGCAAACCCGACGGCCTTGGAACCGTCCGAAAGCTCCACTGACCCGAGCAGCATGGGCTCCGGGAGGGAAGCCAGAAAGGAGCCCATCCCCGCTTCGGACAACAGCCACCGCTCCCCCACCAGCTCCGCGCCGCCGTCGTCCGAGCGGTACACCCCCGGTTTCGGCGGCACAGTGTCGAGGGACACCATGCGGTAGCGGGCGGCCGTACGCACCGGGCCGTCCCACGCCGCACCAAGTTCCTCCAGTTGCGGCGCCAGCGGCTGCCCCTTGCGGTGCGCGCCCACCACTACCAGCGGTACAGCAGCGGCCCCGGCGGCTACTGGCC
>NZ_JBNHGJ010000049.1:0-23210 GCF_059091165.1 Arthrobacter sp. Hb9-2
GTGCGCCTTGGACCCGGCGATGTCGTAGCGGGCCAGCCGCCAGTCAAAGTGCGTGGACTTGCTCAGCGCCGCCAGTGCATCCGCGGGACCGCCGGCGAACCGGCCGCCCCACAGCGCGCCTGTGTTTGTGGCTTCGGACTTGGTGGTTTCGGTGGACTCAGCCACAGGGGCTACTTTCCTGCGACGCGGATGTCGCGGCCGGAGGCAACCTTGGCGGACATGCCCCACAGCTCGATGAAGCCCTTGGCCATGGACTGGTCAAAGGTGTCGCCGGTGTCGTAGGTGGCAAGGTTGAAGTCGTAGAGCGACGTGTCGGAGCGGCGCCCGTTGACGATGGCCTGGCCGCCGTGCAGGGTCATGCGGATGTCGCCGGAGACGTACTTCTGCGTGTCCTCGATGAAGGCGTCCAGGGAGCGCTTCAGCGGGGAGAACCACTGGCCGTCGTAGACCAGTTCGGACCAGCGCTGGCCAACGGTGGCCTTGAAGCGGGCCTGCTCGCGCTCAACGGTGATGTCCTCCAGGTGCTTGTGGGCTGTGATCAGCGCCATGGCACCCGGGGCTTCGTAGATTTCGCGGGACTTGATGCCCACGAGGCGGTCCTCGACGACGTCGATGCGGCCCACGCCCTGGGCGCCGGCACGGCGGTTGAGTTCCTTGATGGCCTGCAGCGGGGTGACCTTCACGCCGTCAATCGCTACCGGCACGCCGGCCTCGAAGGAGATGGTGACCTCGTCCGGTGCGGGCGGGAACTCCGGGGTGGCGGTGTAGTCGTAGATGTCCTTGGTGGGGGCGTTCCAGATGTCCTCGAGGTAGCCGGTTTCCACCGCGCGGCCCCAGACGTTCTGGTCAATCGAGTACGGGTTCTTCTTGGTGGTCTCAATCGGCAGGCCCTTTTCCTCGGCGAAGGCGATGGCCTTGTCGCGGGTAAGGGCGAGGTCGCGGACGGGGGCGATGCACTTCAGGTCGGGCCCGAGGGTCTGGATGCCCACTTCGAAGCGGACCTGGTCGTTGCCCTTGCCGGTGCAGCCGTGGGCAACGGTGTTGGCGCCGAATTCGCGGGCAGCCTTGACGAGGTGCTTGACGATGACGGGGCGGGAGATGGCGGAAACCAGCGGGTAGTGGCCCTGGTACAGGCCGTTGGCCTTCAGCGTGGGCATGCAGTACTCGTTGGCGAACTCGTCGGAGGCGTCGGCCACGTAGGCTTCGACGGCGCCGCAGCCCAGGGCACGCTGGCGGATGGTTTCCAGGGACTCGCCGCCCTGCCCGACGTCGACCGCCACGGCGATGACCTCGGCGCCGGTGGCTTCACCGATCCAGCCGATGGCTACTGAGGTGTCCAGGCCGCCGGAGTAGGCCAGCACGATGCGTTCAGTCACGGAAATGCTCCTTGTAATTGGGGTTTGTAGATGTTGTCTTCAAGCTTATTGCCCGGCTTCTTCAGCCAGCTGCAGGAACCTGGCGGCAAGGTCCTGGCCGCCCTGTGGGTCCCGGGAGACGAGCAGTACTGTGTCGTCGCCGGCGATGGTCCCCAGGATGGACGGCATCACGGAGTGGTCGATCGCCAGGGCCAGGAAGTTGGCTGCACCCGGCGGTGTGCGGAGAACGGCGATGTTGGCCGAAGCCTCCGCTGTGACCAGGAGTTCACTGCACAACCGGGCCAACCGGGCGTCCAGGATTTCCTGGCTCACCCCGCTCTTGGCGGCCCGCTCCCCGCCTTCACCCGGAACGGCATACACCAGCACGCCCTCCTTGCCGCGGACCCGGACCGCGCCGAGTTCAACGAGGTCCCGGGACAGCGTCGCCTGGGTGACCTGCACGCCGTCGTCCGCCAGCAGGGCCGCCAGCTCCGCCTGGGAACGCACGGACTCCCCCGTCAGAATGGCGGTGATCCGCGCCTGCCGGGCTGTCTTGGTCGCCGGGCTGGAGCCCGGCGACGCCGGTTGGGCGGACACTAGAACGTGCTCTCCCCGGTGCCTTCAACGGGGGACAGACCGTCGACGAATGCCAGGCCGGAGCGGTGCATCAGCCATGCCATCAGGGCCTTCTGGGCGTGCAACCGATTTTCGGCCTCGTCCCAGACGATGGACTGCGGCCCGTCGATGACGCCTGCGGAGATCTCGTAGCCGCGGTAGGCAGGCAGGCAGTGAAGCACGACGGCGTCTTCCGCAGCCTGCGCCATGGCCGCCTCGTCCACGGAGTACTCCCGGAACAACTGCAGACGGGCTTCCTTTTCGGCTTCCTGGCCCATGGATACCCACGTGTCGGTAGCGACGACGTCGGCACCCTTCAAGGCTGCCGCGGCGTCCGTGGTGACCAGCACGGAGCCGCCGGTCTGCGCGGCGCGCTCTTCGGCTTCAGCCACGATGTCTGCAGCCGGGAGGTAGCCCTCGGGGCCGGCAATGCGGACGTGCATGCCCGCCGTCACGCCTGCCAGCAGGTAGGAATTGGCCATGTTGTTGGCGGCATCCCCGAGGTAGCTCATGGTGAGGCCCTTGAGGCCGCCCTTATGCTCCTTCACGGCCAGCAGGTCCGCGAGCAACTGGCACGGGTGGTAGTCATCGCACAGCGCATTGATCACGGGGACGCTGGAGTTTTCGGCCATCGCCACGAGGCCGGCGTGCGGCCCGGTCCGCCACACGATGGTGGATACCATCCGTTCCAGGACCTTGGCGGTGTCCTCCACGGACTCCTTGTGGCCGATCTGGGCCTCGCCCGGGTTGATGATGAGGGCGTTGCCGCCCATGTCCGCGATGCCGGTGGCAAACGAGACCCGGGTACGGGTGGACGTCTTGTCGAAAATCACGGCCACAGTTTTGCGGCTGTTGCCCTCTGCAGCGTAGGGCTGCACACTGTAGGGCGCGGCCTTCATACGCGCGGCGAGCTCCAGGACCTCTGCCTGTTCGGCCGGGCTGAGGTCGGTGTCCTTGAGGAAGTGCCGGGTGGCGTTCTTCCCAGGGGCTGCACTGGTGTGAACTGCCGAAGTCACTGGGCGTCCTTAGCTGTCTGGAGGATGGCCGGGAAGGCGGCCAGGAAGGAGTCCGCCTGGGCGATGGTGAGGACCAGCGGCGGCGCCAGGCGGATGGTACGGGGGCCGGGACTGTTGACGATAAAGCCGGCATCAAGGCCGGCCTGCACCACTGCCGGGGCATCGTCCGCGTCCAGGTCGAAGCCGATAAGCAGGCCTTCGCCCCGGACCTCGCTGACGCCCGGAAGGGCCGCCAGTGCAGAGCGCAGGTGCTCCCCGACCTTTGCGACGTTCGCCAGGACGTCCTGGCTTTCGATCGCGTGCAGTGTGGCGAGGGCGGCCGCCGTCGCCACGGGGTTCCCGCCGAATGTGGTGCCGTGCTGGCCCGCAGCCAACAACGACGACGTTCCGGCACCAAATGTGACCAGGGCACCAATGGGGAAACCGCCGCCCAGGCCCTTGGCGAGCGTGACCGCATCGGGCATGATTCCGGAGTCCTCGCTGGCAAGCCACTTACCGGTGCGGCCGATCCCGGTCTGCACCTCGTCCAGGATCAGCAGGGCACCCACCCGGGCGGTCAGCTCCCGCGCTGCCCGGAGATAGCCGGGCGGCAGGGGACGTACGCCCGCTTCGCCCTGGATCGGCTCCAGGAAGACTGCGGACACAGTTTCGTCAACAGCGTCCTTGAGCGCCTCGACGTCGCCGAACGGGATGTGCACCACACCGCCGGGCAGCGGCTCGAACGGCGCCCGGTAGGCTTCCTTGGCCGTCAGGGCCAGCGCGCCCATTGTGCGGCCGTGGAAGGCGCCTTCGAGGGCAATGATTTTGGTCCGCTTCGTCCCGCTGCCACCGGAATTGCGGCGGGCCAGCTTGAAGGCAGCCTCGTTGGCCTCGGTTCCGGAGTTGGTGAAAAACACTTTGGAACCGGCGGGCGCACTGGTGAGCTCAAGGAGCTTTTCGGCCAGCGCAATCTGGGTGGGGCTGGTGAAGAAGTTGGAGACGTGGCCGAGGGTGGCCAGCTGGCTGGAGATGACCGACGTGACGAACGGGTTGGCATGGCCCAGCGCGTTAACGGCGATGCCGCCGAGCAGGTCCAGGTACTCCTTGCCGTCGGCGTCCCAGACCAGGCAGCCGGCGCCGCGGACCAGGACGCGCTGCGGCGTGCCGAATACCCCCATGAGTGAGGTGGAGTAGCGGGCCAGCCACTCGGATCCGGCGTGGCCCTTGGTCTCCACCAGCTCCGTCACCGCTGACTTCTCCATGGCATTCATCCGTTGATCTCCTCGTCCGGGACGACCTGCGTGCCAATGCCCGCCGTCGTGAATGTTTCAAGAAGCATGGAGTGGGGCAGGCGCCCGTCCACGATGTGCGCGCGTTCTACTCCCTCATTGATGGCCTTGAGGCAGGCGGCCATCTTGGGGATCATGCCCGATTCGAGCCTGGGCAGCATGTCCCGCAGCTCCGAGGCCGTGAGGGAGGAGATCAGCGAGGACTTGTCCGGCCAGTTGGCGTACAGGCCTTCGACGTCGGTCAGGATCACCAGTTTGGAGGCGCCCAGTGCCGAGGCGACGGCCGCTGCCGCGGTGTCCGCGTTGACGTTCAGGACCTGGCCGGTGGGCTGGAAGCGTGCGGTGCCGGCCACGCCGTCTCCGCCGTCCACGATCTCTGGGGCAACCGTGGAGATCACGGGGATCCGGCCGGCCTCGAGGATGTCCACGATGCCGGCGGGGTCGACGCCCACCACTTCGCCGACCAGCCCGAGGTCCACTTCTTCGCCGTCAACCACAGTCCCGGTCCGGACGGCGCGCAGCAGGCCGCCGTCCTCGCCGGACATGCCCACCGCGTAGGGGCCGTGGGAGTTGATCAAACCCACCAGTTCGCGTCCCACCTGGCCGGTGAGGACCATCCGGACCACGTCCATGGCCTCAGGGGTGGTCACACGCAGCCCGCCCTTGAATTCGGACTCGATGCCGAGCCTGCCGAGCATTGAGTTGATTTGGGGGCCGCCGCCGTGGACAACCACCGGGTGGATGCCCACGTGGTGGAGGAACACGATGTCCTCCGCAAAGGCGCGGCGAAGATCGTCGTTGACCATGGCGTTGCCGCCGTACTTGATCACCATGATGGTGCCGGCGAACCGCTGGATCCAGGGCAGGGCCTCAATCAGGGTTGCTGCCTTGTCCTGGGCGTCGGACATGCTGGTGGTTTCACGCGTCTGGGTGTTCATGCTGTCACTTTCCGCAACGATTTTTAGCCGGGGGCGCGGGGCTCCTAGCTGGAGTACGCGCTGTTTTCGTGCACGTAGTCGTGGGTAAGGTCGTTCGTCCAGATGGTGGCCTCGGCGTCGCCGGCCTGCAGGTCGATTTCCACCAGCACCTCACGCGGTTCCAGGTCCACCAGGCTGCGGTCATCGCCAATGCTGCCGTTGCGGCAGATCTGGACTCCGTTGATGGCCACGTTCAACTGGTCCGGTTCGAACGCCGCGTCGGTGGTGCCGACGGCGGAAAGCACACGGCCCCAGTTGGGATCCTTGCCGAAGATGGCGGCCTTGAACAGGTTGGACCGTGCCACTGAGCGGCTGACGGTTACGGCATCGGCTTCGCTGGCGGCGTTGAAGGTGCGGATGGCGATGTCATGGCTCGCACCTTCGGCGTCCGCGATCAGCTTCCGGGCGAGTTCGGCGCACACCTGGGTAAGGCCGGCGCCAAAACTTTCCGCGGACGGCACGGCACCGGAGGCGCCGGAGGCCAGCAGGACCACCGTGTCATTGGTGGACATGCAGCCGTCTGAGTCGGCCCGGTCAAAGGTGACGCGGGTGGAGTCGCGGAGGACGACGTCGAGCATTTCGGCTTCCACCGCGGCGTCCGTGGTGAGGACCACCAGCATGGTGGCCAGGCCCGGTGCCAGCATGCCGGCGCCCTTCGCGATGCCGCCGATGCTGAATTCCTGGCCGTCTGCGTCGGTGCCGATAAACAGGGCGGCCTTGGGCACCGAATCGGTGGTCATGATGGCCGTGGCCGCAGCAGGTCCACCGTCGGTGCTGAGGGCTGTGGCGGCCGCCTCCACGCCGGGAAGGATCTTGTCCATGGGCAGCTGCTCACCGATCAGGCCAGTGGAGCAGACAAAAACATCGGTCGCCGAGATGCCGAGGACTTCAGCTACTTTTTCTGCCGTGCTGTGGGTGTTTTGGAAGCCGGTGGGGCCGGTGCAGGCGTTGGCGCCGCCGGAGTTGAGGACCACGGCATCCACCCGGCCGTCCGAAACCACCTGACGGGACCAATGGACGGGGGCAGCAGCCACGCGGTTGCTGGTGAACACGGCGGCGGCTGTTTTGGCGGGCCCGTCGTTGACCACCAGGGCAAGGTCCGGGTTGCCGGAGGCCTTGAGCCCGGCGGTAACGCCGGCGGCACGGAAGCCACGGGGTGCGGTAATGGTCACGGGGCTACTCCCTGCAGGTCAAGGCCGGCCGTTTCAGCCAGGCCGAGTGCGATGTTCATGGACTGGACGGCGCCACCGGCGGTCCCCTTGGTGAGGTTGTCGATGGCGCAGGTGACAATCACCCGGCGGGTGTGCGGGTCAAAGGCAAGCTGCATGGCGGCGTGGTTGGACCCCTGCACGGACTTGGTGGCGGGCCACTGCCCCTCCGGCAGGACGTGGACAAAAGGCTCGTCGTCGTAGGCGTCGGTCCAGGCCTGGCGCAGCTGTTCTGCAGTAACTCCGGCCGCCACCTTGGCCGTTGCCGTGGTGAGGATCCCGCGGCTCATGGGTGCAAGGGTAGGCGTGAAGGAAACGGTCACCTGTTCCCCAGCCGCATTGGACAGGCCCTGCTCGATCTCGGGGGTGTGCCGGTGCCCGCCGCCAACGCCGTAGGGGCTCATGGACCCCATCACCTCGGCACCGATCAGGTTGACCTTCGCTGCCTTGCCGGCACCGGAGGTACCGGAGGCGGAAACGATGACGACGTCGTCGGGCTGGAGGAGGTTGGCGGCGAACCCGGGCGCCAGGGCCAGCAGGGCCGACGTCGGGTAGCAGCCCGGCACGGCGATACGGCTGGCTCCCTTGAGGGCTTCCCGCTGGCCGGGCAGTTCGGGCAGGCCGTAGGGCCAGGTGCCGGCATGCGCCGAACCATAGAATTTTTCCCACGCCGCGGGGTCCTGCAGGCGGTGGTCGGCGCCGGCGTCGATCACCACTGTCCCTTCCGGAAGCTGGGCGGCAATGTCTGCGGATGCGCCGTGGGGCAGTGCGAGGAAGACGACGTCGTGGCCGGAGAGGTTCTCTACGGTGGTGTCCTCAAGGATCCGGCTGGCAAGTCCGTGCAGGTGGGGCTGCAGCTCGCCCAGGCGCGACCCCGCGTTGCTGTGCGCGGTGATCGCTCCGATGGTCACGTCCGGGTGGCCCGCGAGCAGGCGAAGGACCTCTCCGCCGGCGTAACCGCTGGCGCCTGAGACTGCAACAGAAATAGTCATGGCCTCAACCTTACAGCAAACTTATTCATCACGTCCGATATTTATGCATACGGCTGTTCGCGGCAGGGCGTTAGGACACACTGCTGCGGGAGGACGTCCCCGCTCCATCCCTGAAGCCTAGGATGGGTGGACCGGGCAAGGAAACTCCGGCCCGCGGAAGGAATCCATGACGCACGCCATTGTCGCCGGGCAAGCCGGTGGTCCCGAAGTCCTCTCCTATGTACCGGTTGAGCGCCCCGTTCCCGGTCCCGGACAACTGCTTGTCCAGGTAGCGGCAGCGGGGGTCAACTTCATCGATACATACAAGCGCAGCGGCGTGTACAAGGTCCAGTATCCGTTCATTCCGGGCTCTGAAGCTGCAGGTACAGTTGTGGGGCTTGGGGAAGGGGTTACGGGATTCGCAGAGGGAGACCGCATTGCCACCGCGGAGGGCCACGACTGCTACGCCGGTCATGCCCTGGTGGACGCTGATAAAGCCTTGCCGGTGCCGGAGGGACTTGACGATGCCACTGCAGCCGCCCTGCCGCTGCAGGGCCTGACGGCCCATTACCTGGTCAATTCCACCTTCAAGGTTCAAGCTGGCCATAACGTCCTGCTCCATGCCGGCGCAGGCGGGGTGGGCCTGCTGCTCATCCAGCTCCTCAAGGCCAAGGGAGCACGGGTCATCACCACCGTGTCCACCGACGAGAAGGAAGACCTGGCGCTCGGAGCCGGGGCGGACCACGTTCTGCGCTACGACGGCTTCGACAATGCAGTGCGGGACCTCACCGGCGGCAAGGGCGTTGACGTGGTCTATGACGGGGTGGGCAAGGATACGTTCGACGGTTCACTTCGCGCCCTTCACGTCCGGGGCATGCTGGCCTTGTTCGGCGCAGCCTCCGGCCCCGTCCCGCCCGTGGATCCGCAGCGCCTGAATGCAGGGGGTTCACTGTTCCTGACCAGGCCCACCATGGCCCACTATTTGCAGGATGCCGCGGAACGGCGCTGGCGCTCGGACGAAATTTTCGCTGCCGCTGCCGATGGCAGCCTCAAAGTCCGGGTCGGCGGCCAGTACCCGCTGGCGGAGGCGGCCCAGGCGCACCGCGACCTCGAAGGGCGCCGCACCACCGGTAAGGTCGTGCTGATTCCGTAGGCTCCTGCCACACGAAAACAGGAGGTCCTGCAGCACCAAGGCTGCGGGACCTCCTGTCTGTAGAAGCTGCAGGCTTAGCGCTGGACGGCGCCGAAGCGCTCGGCCGCCAGGGCCACAGCACCTTCCCGTGCGGCTGATGCCTCGTCCGCCGTGAGGGTACGGTCATCTGCCCGGAACCGGAGTCCGAAGGCCAGAGACTTCTTGCCCTCTTCAATGCCCTTGCCGGCGTAGACATCGAACAGCGCTACGTCCTCCAGCAGTTCACCGGCACCTTCGCGGAGTGCGGCCAGCACGTCATCGGCCGGTACCTCCGCAGGGACCACCAGCGCCACGTCCTGGGTGGCCACCGGGAACGTGGAAATGTGGCGCGCCACGATCACGTCCGGCGCGGCCTCAAACAACGCGTCGGCGTTAATCTCCAGGGCCACCGAGCGGGCCGGCATATCGGACGCAGCGAGGAGTTTGGGGTGCAGCTCTCCCGCATAACCCACCACTTCCCCTGTCCGCAGGGACAGTTTCGCCGCGCGTCCGGGGTGGAATGCCTGGTGGCTGCCTTGGCTGACCACTACCTCGACGCCCAGGACGTCCCCGGCAAGGCGTGCAATGTCCAGGGCATCTGCCCAGTCCCACACGCGCGGTGCATGGGCCGCTGCGGCAGGGGAATCGTGTCCCGTGAGGACCACGGCAAGGTGGAACGGCTGGGCGGGGACGCCGTCGTACAGTTGGTCCAGTACCTCATCGGCAGGCTTCACCCCGAGCGGCGGAATGGACTCGGTGCCCATCCCCTCGGCCGGCAGGAACACCAGGCCTGACTCGAAGAGTGCCAGATCGCGGAAACCGCGCGAGTGGTTGCGCTTCGCCACCTCGATGAGTCCCGGCAGGATGGAAGTTCGCAGGAAGCCCTGTTCCTCGCTGATGGGGTTCGCCAGCTTGACGGCGCTGCGGGCAGCACCCTCTTCAGGCATACCGAAGGTGTCGTTGGCAGCCTTCGAGACGAACGGGTAGGACAGCACTTCGGTGAGGCCGGCGTCCGCCAGGGCCTGGATCAGGCGGCGGCGCTGCTGCTGCACACGCGTGAGGCCGCGGCCGGGAGGGGCCACCGGCAGTGTGGCGGGGATCTGGTCGTAACCCACCAGACGGGCGATCTCCTCGGAGAGGTCCTCCTTGGTTTCCAGGTCGTGCCGCCAGCTCGGGGCAGTAACGCTCCAGCCGACGTCGTTCTTCACCACGGCTGCGCCAAGGTCCTCAAGGGACGTAACGATCTGCTCTTCCGTGAAGTCGATGCCGATCCGGGCGGCAGCAAAGGCCGCCGGAAGTTCAATCGTGACGGAGTCAGGGGCGGTCCCGACGTCGGTTCCACCCTCGTCCGCCGTGCCACCGGCCAGGTCCACCAGGAGGTCGACCACCCGCTGTGCGGCGATATCGGCGATATGCCAGTCCACGCCGCGCTCGAAACGCTTGGACGCCTCGGACGGCAGCTTGTGCCGGCGGCGGGAGCGGGCGATGGAAACTTCATCGAAGCGTGCGGCTTCAACGAGGATGTTCGACGTCGAATCGGCCACCTCGGTTGCCGCCCCGCCCATAACACCGGCGATCCCGATGGGACCGGAAGCGTCGGTGATCAGGAGGTCCTCGGCGTCGAGCGCGCGCTCCTTGTCATCCAGGGTGGTGAACTTCTCACCCGCCAGGGCGCGGCGCACCACGATGTCCCCGGACAGCTTGTCGAGGTCGTAGCAGTGCGTGGGCTGGCCCAGTTCGAACATGACGTAGTTGGAGATATCCACGGGCAGCGAGATGGAACGGACGCCGGCCAGCCGCAGCCGGGAAACCATCCACGGCGGGGTGGGCCGGGTGGCGTCCACGCCGCGGACGGTGCGGGCCACAAACCGGTCGCAGCCCGGCTTCCCGTAGATGGGGGCGTCGTCGTTGATCTTTACGCCGTAGCCGCCCGAAAGCTCCGCCGGAGCGTTCACGCGGGACGCGGGATCGGTGAAGGAGGTACCGGTGGCGTGGGCGTACTCGCGGGCAACGCCACGTATGGAGAAGGCGTAGCCGCGGTCCGGGGTGACGTTGATTTCCGCGGCTTCATCGTACAGGCCCAGGAGTTTCATGGCGTCGGTGCCGATTTCCGGATCCAGCCCGATGCGGGACAGCACCAGGATCCCGTCATGATCCTCGCCGATACCCAGTTCGCGCACCGAGGCGATCATGCCGGCGGAGAGGTGTCCGTAGGTCTTCCGGGCGGAGATGTGGAAGTTGCCCGGCAGCACCGCGCCCGGCAGCGTCACCACTACCTTGTCGCCTTCCACGAAGTTGTGGGCACCGCAGATGATGCCCTGCACGCCGGAGGGGTCTATGCCCTTGCCGGTGAGGGTCTGTTCCTGCCCCTCGGGGACAACGCGGACCTGGCACCAGTTGATGGTCTTGCCGTTGGTCTGCGGTTCCTTGACCAGGCTCAGGACCTGGCCCACCACGATGGGACCCTGCAGGGTGTCCGTGGGACGGTGGACGTCCTCTTCTTCGAAGCCGACCTTGACCAGCTCGGTCATTACCTCTTCGGCCGTAGCTCCGGCCGGTACCTCTGCGAATTCACGCAGCCAGGAAAGTGGGATACGCACTGTTAGATCTCCATCCCGAAATGCTCGCTGAAACGTACATCGCCTTCAATCATGTCGCGCATGTCCCCCACCTCGTTGCGGAACATCAGGGTGCGCTCAATGCCCATGCCGAAGGCAAAACCTGAATAGACGTCCGGGTCGATGCCGGCGGCGCGGAGCACGTTGGGGTTGACCATGCCGCAGCCGCCCCATTCGATCCAGCGCGGGCCCCCCTTGGCGCCGGGATGCCAGATGTCCAGCTCCGCGGACGGCTCGGTGAACGGGAAGTAGTTGGGGCGCAGCCGGATCTGTGCTTCGTCGCCGAACATCTGCCGGGCAAAGTGCTCCAGGGTGCCGCGCAGGTCAGCCATGCTGAGCTTCCTGTCGATGGCCAGGCCCTCAAACTGGTGGAACACCGGAGTGTGCGTGGCGTCCAGCTCGTCGGTACGGAACACCTTGCCCGGGCACAGCACGTAGATGGGCAGCTCGCGTTCCAGCATGGAGCGGACCTGCACCGGGGAGGTGTGGGTGCGCATCAGGAGGTGGGCCTCGGGCGGCTCCACGAAGAAGGTGTCCTGCATCTCGCGGGCGGGGTGGTCCGGCTTGAAGTTCAGGGCGTCGAAGTTGAACCACTCCGATTCAACTTCCGGTCCCTCCGCAATCTCCCAGCCCATGCCCACGAAGATGTCCGCGACGCGGTCCTGGAGGGTGGAGAGGGGGTGGCGGGCGCCGGCACGACGACGGCGCGGAGCGGCGGTGACGTCAACCGTCTCCTCGAGGAGGATCCGTGCGTCGTTTTCCGCTTCCAGCTCTGCCGTGCGGTCCGCGAGCGCCTTGTTGACGCGTCCGCGGGATACGCCCATCAGCTTTCCTGCGACAGCCTTCTGGTCCTTGGGCAGCCTGCCGATTTCGCGGTTGGCGAGGCTGAGCGGTGACTTCTCACCGGTGTGCGCTAGCCTCACCGCCTTCAGCTCGTCAAGGGTGGCCGCGCCGGCGATGGCGGCGGTGGCCTGGTCTACAGCGGCAGTGATGGCGGCTTCATCCGTGGGGTTCGGGATGGCGGCGCCCGGCAAAGTTTCAGTCATCTACTGTTCTTAGCTACGAGTCGTGGCTGCCGGTGAACGGGCAGCCTGCACGGTTCCCCGGCGGCTCGTCCGTCACTGGCAGGTCATGGATGAATGCCCTATATTCGCGTGCAAATATCAGTGCATCCAATGACATGGTCAGGGCATACCGGCAAAGCCGGCGGCCACTGCCCTCCAGTCTAATTGAACGGCCCGGCTACCATGTCCTCATGACACCACGGCAGCCTGCGGAGCTTCGGGCGTCCCTGACTGTGCCGCAGCGGCTGCGGCTGGCAGCCAATGTGGTCAACGGCAGCACTGTCCTCGGACTCGCCGTGGCCACAGCGGCGAGGACGGAACTCAGCAACGGCCCGCGGGGCCTGATTATTGCCGCAGGATACCGGTGGCGGCTGCCGTTTGCCGCCGCGTTCACCCTGGGGAACGTGGTCCTGTGCCGCTGCACCGCAGCCGACCTGGTGTCCAGGCCGGCGCTGCTGGGGCACGAGGAAAAGCACTGCTCCCAGTACGCGTGGTGCCTGGGTATCCCATTCCTCCCTTTGTACTTCCTCGCCGCCGCCTGGTCCCTGATCCGTACCGGGAATCCGGGCACGGGCAACATCTTCGAACGGCATGCCGGACTGCAGGCGGGCGGCTACCCTGCGCTCGGGACCCGGAGCCGGCCTGGGCGCCCCGATCCCTCTGAAGTGGAGGCATAACCCATGCAGACGGAACCTGACCCCAATGAAGCAAGTGACGACGTCGGGCCTGACGGGTACCAGCCCGGCGGCCCTGGATCCGGTGGGACTCAGTATGGTGACACTGACTCCGGTGACACTGGCTCCGGCGGCGGGCAGCCAGCGGGTACTGTGAGCGTCACCGGGACCGGCTCGGCGGAGGCTGCCCCTGATCTGATGGTGGTTTCGATTGGTGTGGAGTGCCGTGCCGACTCCGTGGAGGCCGCCTACTCCCGGGCGGGCTCCAGCTCCGAAGCAGTCTCTTCCGCCTTCCGCCGGCACGGCGTTGAGGGGTCCGACATTCGCACCACCGGCCTTAACGTGCGTGCGGACCTCGCGTGGAAGGAAGGCGAAGGACAGCGCGTAACGGGATACATTGCAGCCAGCACGCTCACCGTAAGGTTGCGCGCACTCGATACCGCCTCCGCCGCAATCTCAGACGCCGTCGGGGCGGGCGGCAACGAGGTCCGCCTGAACGGCCTTGAACTGACCTTCAGCGACGATGCAGCGGTGCGGGCACGTGCCCGGGAGGCTGCGTGGCTGGACGCATTGGAGACCGCCCGCCAGTATGCCCAACTCGCCTCCGCCCGGCTGGGACGGGTGGTATCGGTAGCGGACAACACCCCGGTCCAGGGTCCGGTGCCGCTGGCGCGGATGCAGCGGGCTGCTGCTGTGGAATCCCTCACCGTGGAGGCGGGGAACTCCGAAGTGGGCGCGGCCATCACCGTGGTGTGGGAGCTCCTGACCCGCCCCTAGCCCCGTTGTTATTGATTGCCAGAGCCGCGTGACGCTTGACTTAAGTTCGAACATACATTCGAATTGACCCTATGAGATGGGATGCTAAAGCACTGCTGCCGCCGCCGGCGGAAACCCTTGCAGCTGGCGCGCCGGCTGCCTTGCTTCCCCTCGCCGGCCTCGTCAGGTCGGTGACCACACCTGATTTCGCCGGCATCACGTTCCATGAGGTCACTGCCAAATCGGTGCTCAACAAAATTCCGGCCGGTTCACGGATGCCTTTCGAATGGACTATCAACCCCTACCGCGGCTGCAGCCACGCCTGCGTGTACTGCTTCGCCAGGAAGACCCACACCTACCTTGATTTCGACGCCGGGCTGGATTTTGACAGCCAGGTGGTGGTGAAAGTCAACGCGGCTGAGGTCCTGCGGAAAGAGCTGGCCAAACCTTCCTGGACCCGCCAGCAGGTGGCCCTGGGAACCAACACGGACCCGTACCAGCGCGCCGAGGGCCGCTATCAGCTGATGCCCGGGATCATCAGCGCCTTGGCCGACTCCGGCACTCCCCTGTCCATCCTCACGAAGGGAACACTGTTGGCCAGGGACATACCGTTGTTGAAGAGTGCGGCCACGCAGGTGCCGGTGGGCGTCGGCATTTCGCTCGCCATGACCGACGAAGCGCTGTCGGAAGCCGTCGAACCAGGCACACCGGGACCACGGGCGCGGCTGAAACTTGTGTCCCGGCTTCGTGACGCCGGGCTGCCGTGCGGGGTTATGGCCATGCCCATCCTGCCATGGCTCTCGGACAGTGACGAAGCCCTGGATTCACTCTTCGCCTCCCTCGCTTCCGCCGGAGCCACCGGCGTAACGGCCGGTGCGCTGTATCTGAAGCCGGGCACCAGGGAATGGTTCATGAAGTGGATCGCCGCGAATCATCCCGGGCTTGCCGGCCGCTACCGGCGCCTGTACGGAACCGGTTCCTACGCTCCAAAGGAATACCGCACCTGGCTCGCCGGGAAAGTCCGCTACTTCAAGGCACGGCACGGCTTTTCCCATTCGTCCGGCTTCAGCCACCGGGACTTGGACGATCCCCGCGGCGAGGAAGCGGAGTACCCGGCAGGCATCATCCCGGCCATGGCATCGGAGGGGGCTCCCGGAACAACACCGTCGGGAAAGCCTGCTTCGCTGCCGCCAACCGCATCGAAGTCAGCCTTGCGTCCCGCGGAATCCGCCGCGCTGCCCGGCACCTCAGGCCCGGCAGGACAGGAAACCCTCTTCTAGGAGCGCCCTTTTCCTGCGGGCAGGGCCAGCTCCGCCAGCAGGGCACGCACAATGGGAAAGTCGGCAGGAATCCACGGCAGGCCAAGAACCTCGTCGTGGTTGTCCAGTGACACCCACCGCAGCTCATCATGGTCTTCGAGGGGTTGGGGTTCACCGTGGACGATTTCCGCGAACCAGACCCGCATACTGGCCCGTTCGTTCAGCGGCCAGCCGTGGCGGGCTTCGGACTGAAGCTCCCCGCCCAGGCGCGCCCCGATTCCCAGTTCCTCGGACAGCTCGCGGCAGAGCGCTGCCTCCGGCTCTTCGCCCGGTTCCACCTTGCCACCCGGGAACTCCCAGAGCCCGGCCAGCTTCTCCGGCGCACTGCGGCGCGCCACGAGCAGCATGGAAGGTTCCTGGAGGCGGTCAACTACGGCTCCGCCCACCACCTGTATCAGTCCAGTCACCGCCCCATTCTATGGGGGACAATGGAAAGGCCCCTGGCACTCATTCCACGCCCGGGGAATACCTGTATGCCGCCGGGCGTTTTCCCGGGGGTCCAGGCCCCATCCCAGCCCCACTGCCGTGGCTGCAGCCCAACCTTGTATCTCCAGCACTTCGAAAAGCAGGCACATGAGCAGCGTCCTACAGTCGCCCACGGCAAAAAGCACCTCCTCCCCCAATATCGCGATGGCGATCCTCGCCCTGGCGATGGGAGGGGTGGGAATCGGCGTCACCGAGTTCACCATGATGGGCCTGCTCAAGGAGGTGGAACAGGGCCTGGGCATCAGTACGCCCGAAGCCGGGCACCTCATCTCCGCCTACGCGCTGGGAGTGGTGGTTGGCGCACCCCTGCTTGCCGCCGTCGGTGCAAAACTTCCGCGCAAGAACCTGGCACTCGGACTCATGCTCTTCTTTACCGTCGCCAACCTCACGTCCTTCCTGGCCCCGGACTACGGAACCATGCTGGTTTCACGTTTCGCGGCCGGGCTGCCGCATGGCGCATTTTTTGGCGTTGCTGCCGTCATCGCCGCCTCGCTCGTGCCGCCCACCCGCCGCGGCTGGGCGATCTCCATGGTGATGGCGGGCCTGAGCATTTCCAACGTCGTTGGGGTTCCGGCGGCAACCTGGGTGGGGCAGACCTACGGCTGGCGGCTGCTGTTTATCCTCGTAGGCCTGCTCGGAGTGCTGACCCTGGTGCTGATCTGGCGCTTTGTTCCGTTCCATGAGGCCCATCCTGACGCCAGCATCCGCCGTGAACTGGGGGCTTTGAAGCGGCTCCAGGTGTGGCTTGCCATCATGATCGGCATCGTCGGCTTCGGCGGTTTCTTTGCCACCTACACGTACATCTCCCACACGATGACCCACGTGGCCGGACTCCCGTCGGCGCTGATTCCGCTGGTAGTGGCCCTTTACGGACTGGGCATGGTGGCCGGCAACGTCGTCGGCGGCAGGATCGCCGACAAATCCGTGATGGGTACGCTCTACAGCGTGCTGCCTGCCATCGCGGTGGCCCTGGTGGTCTACGCGATCGCTGCTGAGTGGCCCTGGTCAGCCCTGGTGATGGTCTTTGTGGTGGGCGCTGCGGGCTCCATGCTCGTACCGGCGCTGCAGACCCGCCTGCTGGACGCCTCCCCGGACGCACCATCGCTGGCGTCGTCCCTGAACCATGCCGCCCTGAACGTTGCCAACGCCCTCGGCGCTTTCCTGGGCGGGCTGGTCATCGCCTGGGGATGGGGCTACGTTGCCCCCGCACTGGTGGGCGCATGCCTTGCCGTCCTGGGCCTGGGCGTCGCCGTAATAAGCGGCCTGCTGGAACGCAAAAGGCCGCTGACCGCCTGATTCCATCCACCAGCACCAGACCCTAAGCATGCTGACAGTGTGCAGGCCCCTATGTTAGCTTGATGCTCATCGGGAGGGTTTATCCCGGTCACTATAAGGAGGAGACATGGGTTTTCTTGCTTGGATTATTCTCGGCCTCATTGTTGGGGCCATCGTTAAAGCCGTGATGCCCGGCAGGGTAGGCGGCGGTTGGGTCACCAGCCTCGTTCTTGGCGTGGTAGGGGCAATTGTGGGCGGCTGGATCGGCAGCCTGCTCTTCAACAGGGGCGATCTCGCCTTCTTCGATCTCGGCACGTGGATTCTCGCCATCGTAGGCGGCCTGGTGGTCGCCGGCATCTACGGTGCCATCACCGGGCGCGGCAAAACCTCACGCGCGCCCTGAGTTCCGGGTAAATAGCAAATTTCACACAAGCGAGGGCTCCGGCGAAACCGGGGCCCTCGCTGCGTGTGGGTACGTACGAAAAGCTACGCCGTCAGGGCGGCCGGCAGGTGCTGCGAACGCGCACTGGCGTAGAGGCAGACGGTGGCTGCAGTGCCCAGGTTGAGGCTTTCTGCAGCACCGTAGACAGGCACTGCCACACGGTGGTCCGCCAGGTCCAGCTCCTCTTGGGACAACCCCTGGGCCTCATTGCCGAACAGCCAGGCCGTGGGATTTTCCAGGTCGTACTCCGACGGGGCTCCGTCTCCGGTCAGCCGGCGCCTGGCGTTCTCGTCCTGCAGCGCATCGAGGTTGAGGGAACCGTAGCCGTCAGCAGCCAGGATACCAATTCCCCGCGCCCTGCACGCCGCTGCCAGTTCGTTGACGTCGGCTCCCAGCACCACCGGAAGGTGGAACAGGGATCCGGCCGTGGAGCGGACCGCCTTGGGGTTGTAGATGTCAACGCTGGAGCCGGTGAGAACCACCGCGTCTGCTCCCGCGGAATCCGCCGCGCGGAGGACGGTTCCGGCATTGCCCGGATCACGGACCTGGCACAGTACGGCAATCAGGCGCGGGCCGGCGTCGAGCACTTCTTCAAGGGCCACATCCAGGAAACGGCAGACGGCAATGATGCCCTGCGGGTTAACGGTGTCTGCCATGGCGGCCAGGACCTCGTCTGTGGCCAGCCGCGCGTTTGTGCCCTCAGAGAGCTCCTCGAACTCGGGAAACCGGTCCAGGCAGGCTTCGCTGGCGAACACCTCGGTGACCACCCCCGGGGCTCCCTCGGCGAGGCGCTGTTGGTGGAGCTTCAGCGCTTCGCGGACTGCCTGGGGCCCTTCGGCCAGGAACTGCCCGCGCTTTAAACGCGCCGGGCGCCCGGCAAGTTTTGCCACGTCCTTCACCCGATCTGCTCGGGGGTTGGAGAGTGGAAAATCCTGCGGGCGCCCGGTTTCGTTCATATAGGAAACTTTAGTGGCTAGGGCCACCAGTTCCTGAACTGCCCCTCGCATGAGGGAAGGCAGGTCTACTGTGCAGCGACAACCTTCTTGGCGGAGGTGTCGGCCGGCAGCGAGTCCTTGGCCACCTGGACCAGCGCAGCGAAGGCGTTGGCGTCCGAGACGGCCAGCTCGGCCAGCATACGGCGGTCAACCTCAACCTCAGCGGCCTTCAAGCCCTGGATGAGGCGGTTGTAAGTGAGGCCATTGGCGCGGGAAGCAGCGTTGATGCGCTGGATCCACAGGCGGCGGAAGTCGCCCTTCTTCTTCTTGCGGTCACCGTAGCTGTAGACAAACGAGTGCAGCAGCTGCTCTTTTGCCTTGCGGTACAGGCGTGAACGCTGTCCACGGTAGCCCTTTGCGCGTTCAAGGATAACCCGGCGCTTCTTGTGGGCGTTGACCGCCCTCTTCACACGTGCCACGTGCGTACTCCTTCGAAAATTCTGCTCCCAAGCATCTACTGCCGGAATTCCCCGGCGGCCTGAGAAGGCTTTTTGGTAGGTGACTTACACCAGGTGGTGGTCCGTCAAAGAACTTGGAAACTAGATGCCGAGCATCTTCCGGATGACCTTGGCGTCGCCCTTGAAGACGATCTTGTCGCCGGCAAGGCGGCGGGTCAGCCTGGAGGACTTGTGCTCGAGGTAGTGGCGGCGGTTGGCCTGCTGGCGGCGCAGCTTGCCGCTGCCGGTCAGCTTGAAGCGCTTCTTAGCACCACTGTGGGTCTTCATCTTCGGCATGGGAACCGATCTCCTTACATGTCCGCAGGCTGGGCCTGCAGTTCTATCGCGCAGCTGCCCCTGGGGGCGGCGTACTGGTTGCTGACTGCCGAAGGGCGACCTTCGGCAGCTGTGGACTAAGTGGTCTTCTTGCCAGCCGGCTTGGGCACTGCCTTGGGGGCAGGGCGGGCGGCGGGCTTGGGTGCAGCGGGCCTGGCCACCGGCTTCGGCGGAGCAGGAACTGCTGCGGGCTTCGGCGCCGCAGCTGCCGGCTTGGCAGCTTCGGGCTTTTCAACAACGGGCTTGGGGGCCGGTGCAGCAGCCTTCGGTGCGGGGGCAGCGGCCTTCGGCGCGGGAGCCTTGGGGGCTTCCTTCCGGGGAGCCTCCTGCTTCGGAGCTTCCTTGACAGCCTCCTGCTGGGGAGCCTCCTGGACAGATTCCTCCGCAGGCGCGGCAGCAGCGGCAGGTTCGATGGCGGGAGCCGCCTCCTGCACGGGAGCTTCAGCGACTGCTTCCGTGGACACCGTGAATCCCTCGGGAAGCAGGTCCGCGAGGGACTGCGTCAAGGGTGCCTGGTCGCTGCCGGAAACGTCGACACGGCCGGTTGCTTTGGCTTCGTTCTGCGCTTTCGCTTCAGCCCGCTGCGTTGCGCGGCGTGCCTCAGCCTTGGCCTCAGCCTTGTTCTTCAACGGGCCAACCACCATGACCATGTTGCGGCCGTCGATCCGCGGGCTGGATTCAACCACGCCAACTTCAGCGACGTCGTCGGCAAAACGCTGCAACAGCCGGATGCCCATTTCCGGACGCTGCTGTTCGCGGCCGCGGAACTGGATCATTGCCTTGACCTTGTCCCCGGCGCCGAGGAAGCGCAGTGCATGCCCGCGCTTGGTCTCGTAGTCGTGGGTGTCAATCTTCAGGCGGAAACGGATTTCCTTCAGAACCGTGTTCGTCTGGTTCTTCCGTGCTTCACGTGCCTTGACCGCGGCCTCGTACTTGTACTTGCCGAAGTCCATCAGCTTGCACACCGGAGGCTTAGCCTGAGGCGCAACTTCAACGAGATCAAGGTCGGACTCGGCGGCCAGACGCAGGGCATCCTCAATACGGACGATTCCTACCTGTTCACCTGCAGGGCCGACCAGCCGCACCTCGGGGACGCGGATACGCTCATTGATTCTTGGCTCGCTAATGTTAAAGCTCCTGTGTTGTTGTGGGATCCCGGCAAATAGAGAAGGCCCCCAATTGCCGGAGCAATCGAAGGCCTCGAGGATTGGCTGTGCGCGTCCCGCTCAAGGGACTGCACGGATGGTTCCAGCATGTGCCGGTTCCGCTGCCAACCAGTACCCGGCAACCTTGCGTTCCATGGATCCTGCGGAACAGCGGCTGACGCGGGTGGGAGAGAACTCCGCTTGCAAACTGCATGCCATCTTACAGAAAAAATTCCCGTCAACGCAGTGAAGCGCCGGTGGGAACCTTGATCGTTTGGAACAATCTCTGAAATAACGACATCCAGTCGGTCTGTGTCAAGCTTACCAGTATGAGCACCCCAGACAGTAATTCATACGTTTTCGAGCCTGCGGACGCCGGTTCCGACATCTCCCAGCAGATTCGCGACATTTCGGAAGTGCCGGCCATCGAGGTCATCACCACCGCAGCCGTTCACCTGATGAGTGCCGCTGCGGTCAAGCTTGGCCTTGCTGTGGAAGAGAATGCCGAGGAGCTGAAGGACCTGGACGAGGCCCGGAAACTGATCACGGCCCTGGCCGGTTTGGTGACCGCGGCCGCCCCCGAGATCGGTTCCCAGCATGCAGGCCCGTTGCGCGACGGCCTGCGTTCGCTTCAGCTGGCCTTCCGCGAGGAGTCGCTGATCCCCGACGCTCCGGGCAAGGGCCCGGGCGAGAAGTACACCGGCGCGGTCAACTGACGCCGTAACGCACTACTGAGCAGTTCACGACGGCGGGCCTTTCCTTCCGAGGGGAGGCCCGCCGCCGTGCGTTGACCCTCGGAGTTTTTGTCCAGCTATGCAGGCTTAGACGTATCTCAAGTCCGCATACCTGGACAAAAACTCTGTGCCTTAGGCTGTGATTTTGCTTCTGCGGCGCCGCTGGAGCACCAGTCCGATGAGGCACAGCACCACGCCGGCCGCGCCCACCGAGACAAAGCCCCCGGACGGCCCGATCCGGTCGATGAAGATGCCAGCCAGGGGCGCGCCGAGCGCAACTCCCGCGGTGAGGGCGGAGCCGTACCAGCCCATCGCCTCGCCGCGCCTCGCCTCATCCACCAGGTCCGCCACCTTCTCGGAGGCTGACGAGAGTACCGGGGCGCACAGGAGCCCGGGAAGGATGGCAACCAGGGCCAGCGTCCAGGTGTCATGGGCGAACCCCATGGGGATGGTCAGGGCTGCCATGCCGAGGAGCAGGACAATGGGCGATACGGGCCGGTGCATGGCACCGTAAATGAGCCCGCCCACGACAGAAGCTGCGCACCAGAACAGGAAAACGATGCCGATCTCGGCCTGGTGGCCGCCGGTTTCCAGCGCTGCCACAATCCCCACATCCGTGCCGCTGAGGACCATTCCCGCGCCGGCGGCAACGGCGAAGAGTGCGGCCACGGTGGCGGTGAACCAGGTGAAGCTGCCCGCAACCTTCTCCTTCAGCCCGGCGCTGCGGGCATTGTGGGCCGCAGCCGGGGCCAGGTCCGCGGCGGCTTCCTGCAGGTGGGCCGGGGCTGTGGAGACCACGGCGGCCTCGGCCGCACGCTGCTGGTCCGCCTCACAGTCGTCGCCGGAAGCAGCACTTCGTGTTGGCGGATTGAACCACATCAGGAACAGGCCGGCCAGCGACGTGCAGACGCCCACGATGGTCAGGCCCGCCACGCTGAAGCCGCTGGTGGCGACGATGGCGCCCGCGGCCGGACCGATCATAAAGACGACTTCGGTGGTGATCGCGTCCAGCGCGAAAGCGGTCCGGCGCTGTTCGCCGTCGGCCAGGACGCCGAGGGACTGGCGTACCACGCTGAAGATAGGCAGCGTGAGCAACCCGCCCACAAACACCAGGGGAAGGAGCCACTGGTAGGAGACGTGCGGCACTATGGACCAGATGACGGTCTCGGACACGACAGAGGGAATCAAGGCCTTGCGCAGCCCTACGGTGTCCACCCGCCGCCCCCGCCAGGGAGCACCAAGGGCGATACCAATGGTCATCACGGCAGCGGCCGCACCCGCAGCCGCATACCCCTGGCCCAGGGTGAGGACGATGTGCAGGGTCAGCAGCACTCCGGCCGCCGAGTGCGGAATACGGGCGATCATGCCGACCAGAAGCAACCGCCTGATGGGCTGGACGGCCAGCAACTCCCGGTAGAGAGCGAAATTCACGAAAGAATCCTTCGGTCTGCCGCAGCCGGCCGGGGATCCCCCTCCTGGCAGCAGCTAGTGGACAGCGCGCCGCAGTTTAATTTCCATGGAGTCGACCCGCTCACCAAACAATACATTCCTGGACCACTCAGCCTGCAGTCCGGCAACCAGCTGCTGCACCCCGGCGGCGTCCAGGCCGTCTGCCAGGTACAGCACCACCTGCAGCTCGGGACCGGCGCCGCCACCGGCAAGGACGGATCCGTCGGCGGTTTGGGCGGCCACTCCCCTGCCCGGGAGAAGCTCCAGGCCGCGCACCGCGGGGAAGCCCGCCGCGGCCCGGCGCATCTCGCCGGCCAGGACGCCATCGGTGTAGGACGGGATCCAGTCGTGCTGCTGGGCCAGGGCCCACATGGCTGGCCTCCGGACCACAAACGTTACCGTCGCGCCCGGGTCCAGGACCAGCAGCTCGGCACCCTCGGACACCGCGGAAAGTGCAGCCCTGGCTGCGTAGACGGCGACGGGCCTGGCTGCGGGGTGCCAGGCTGCCAAAGCCTTGGCAGACGTGAAGGCAGGCATGGCGGTCCTGCCATCGGCGGCCTTGAGGGTGACCAGGGCCATGTCGGCCTGTTTGTCGGCCTGCAGGCCATCCTGGCCTTCGGCTTCTTCAGCGAGCTGGGCAACGATCGGAATAAAGACGCGGGCGGTGGCCAGCGAGGCGACCACGGCAGCCTCGTCCCCCCGCCCTGCCTGCAGGGCTGCGACGGCGGTGAGATAGCCGGCGTCGGCCGTTCCGTCGTCGTCCTCGAAGTTATGGATCCTGGCGTCGTCACCGGCGAGGCTCCGCCCCGCCCAGGGCTGCCCGGCAGAGTCGGCGGCGCCACAGGCCCCAGACTTTGCGGCGGCGATGTGGAATGGAAGGTGGCGCTGGGGTTGTTTGT
>NZ_JBNHGJ010000050.1:0-22653 GCF_059091165.1 Arthrobacter sp. Hb9-2
ACGGGTCCCACCGGGTGTCCCTGGACGAGGTCATCATCACGATGCGCGAGACCGGCAAGGACATGAGCTCCAAATACAAGGAAACGGCCATGGGCGGCCTCGCCGTCAACGTGGCCGTATGCTGACATCTCTGCCGCGTCGGCATAACGCGCGCCGTCAGTTATGGATGGCGGCCCACAAGTTCAGCGTGGCTGCGAACACCAGCCAGGTGATGTACGGCAGCAGGAGCAGGCCGGCGGCCCGGCTGATGGGGCCGAAGGACAGGACCGTCACCGAGACGGCGGCGATGAGGGCGAGGATGATCACCAGCGCCAACCACAGTGCAGCTGTACCGATGGTTGGATAAAGACCGAAAAATACAGGGGTCCAGGCCAGGTTGAGGGCCAGCTGGATTGCATACGCAGTCAGGGCACGCCGGCCACCTGCTGCCTGCTTCCGCCAGACCAGCCAGGCTGCAGCCGCCATCGCCGTGTAGAGGATGGTCCAGACGGGGCCGAAGACAAAGTTCGGCGGCGACCAGGGGGCCTTGTCCGCAGTGGTGTACCACCCGTCCACGTTGCCCGCGGTGGCCAGGGCACCCAGCCCGGCCACGAGGAAGGACGCGGCAAGGAACACCACCAAGGCCACGATCTGCCTGCCAAGCCCCGGCCGCTCAACACTCTGATCCTGCTCGTGCCTCAAAGGTCCGGGATACGGCTGCATGCTTCAACCCTTGCCAGGACGCTTTCCCGAGTCAAGGCAGCGGGGCTTTGGCATCCCCGGCAGGGTCGGCAGCATGGCTTCGGTCCACCACGCTGCAAAGCCCCCACCCCGCCAGGCTTTAGACTTGAGGCTGCATGTCCGCACGCAGCCACGAGTACAGAACCGCGCACAACCCCTGATTGGACACGGCCCCCTTGCGAGAATTCACCGCACGTTTTGCCACAGCCGAGGAAATTGAAAACTGGGACAAGCACGTCACGGCCAACCCGAATGGCGGCAATATGCTGCAGTCCGCGGCATACGCGTCGGTAAAGAACGGCACTGGCTGGAAGGTCCGGTTCCTGGTGCTGGAAAGCTCCGGCACCGCCAGCTACAACCTGGTACTTGAAAAGAAGTTCCCGGTGCTGGGCCGGCTCTGGTACCTCATCAAGGGCCCTGACCTCGCTGAAGCCGGAGACCTGAAGTCAGCCCTTCATGCCTGCGCCGACTTCGCCCGCGCCAGGAAGCTCAGCGTCTTCACCATCAAGATCGAACCGGACATCGTGGACTCGGCCGATGCCCAGGCCCACCTGGCTGAAGCCGGCCTGGTTAAGGCCCCCAACATCCAGTCCAACGACTCCACGGCCCTGTTGGACATCTCCGGCCCGGAGGAAGCCGTCTTCAAGGCTATTTCCTCCCGCGCCCGCAATGCGATCCGCCGCGCAGAGCGGGAAGGCTGCCAGGTGCTCCGGAAGGAACACGGCCCGGAAACCTACCGGGCACTCTACGACCTGATGGCGGACACCGTCAGCGCCAAGGGTTCCATGCCCCTTCGCAGCTATGAGTACTACGCCGAGTTCTGGGACGAGTTTTGCAACCGCGGCCAGGGCAATTTCTTCTTCGTCTATGAGGACGGCAAACCCAGCGTGGGTGCGTTCGTGATCAACTACGGAGCCAAGGCCACCTACAAGGACGGCGGTTCCACCCAGAACCGCAAGCAGTACGGTGACTCGCACCTGGTCCAGTGGGCAGCCATCCGGCGCATGCAGGAACTGGGCTGCACCGAGTACGACTTCTGCGGCACGCCGCCCTCCGCCCGGATCAAAGACAAGAGCCACAACCTGTACGGCATGGGCATGTTCAAGACCAGCTTCACCAAAACGGTCACCGACTTCGTAGGGTGCCACGACTACGTCCTGGCTCCCCTCAAGCACCGTTTGTGGGTCAAAGGCGCCGAAAGGGTCTTCCGCCGAATCGAAACCGCCCGGACCGGCCAGCAGTTCTACTGACCTGTTACGCCCGGACCAGCCGCTGCACCGGCCGGCCGGCCCCCTGCCCGTCATTGCCCTGCGCCTGCCATTGCCAGGACGCACAACAGCGAATGAGGAAATCCCTTGAATCCAGTCACCACCGGCACCGATCTTGAATTTGCCCTCCTCACCGACGCAGACTTCGAGGCCTATGCCCTGAAGCACCCGCAAAACAGCTTTCTCCAGTCCGTTGACTTCGCGGCATTCCAGCGCGCCCGGGGCCAGCAGGTGGAGCTGTTCGGCGTACGCCGCAACGGCGAACTGGTGGCGGCCGGCAAACTGAACTACACCACCACCCGCCTGGGCTACACCGTGTGCGAATGCGCCAAGGGACCCCTGATGGACTACACGGATGCTGGCCTGGTGCGCGCCGTCGTCGGCCTCCTCCGCCAGCGCGCCGCGGAACGCAAAGCCGCCGAGCTGAGGATTTCGCCCAACCTCAAGTACATCGCCCGCGACGCCGAGGGCGCCGAACACCCTGAAGTTGAGGACAACCGGGAGCTGGTGGCCCGGCTTTCAGGGCTGGGATTCCAGCACCAGGGACTGGACATGAACTTCGTCAACGTGAACTGGATGTTCATCAAGAGCCTTGCCGGCGTGAGCGACGCCGAAGAGCTCATCATGGGCACCAGCTACCGGACCCGCAAGGCCATCCGCAAAGCCGAGAAAAACGGCGTCTTCCTGGAACAGGCCACGCTGGAAACCCTTGACGATTTCTACGGCGCCCTGAGCAAGGCCGGGGACGAGAAGGGCTTCGTCTACCGCGAACGTGCCTACTATGAGCACCTGCTCCGGACAACCTCGGCAGAGTTCACAAAGCTCATGATGGCCAAGATCGATATCCCGGCCTACCGGAAATCCATCACCGAGCGGCTGGAGGCGGAATCCGCGACGGCCGCGGAACTGCGCCGCGAGGTGGAAGAGACCGGAAGCAAGAAAAAGGCGAACCGGCTCAAGGTGGTCCAGGACCTCGTGGACAGCTACGAACGGAGCCTGAAGGACATTGAGCGGTTCCCCGACTCGGTGGGAGTCGCCACAGTGGCCGCGATCCACTTTGTCTGCTACGGGGACGAGGTGGTCTGCGTCATCGGCGGAACCGTGCAGGACTACATCTACTTCAACGGCGCCACGTCCTTGTACTGGGGCATGATGCTCCACGCACTGGAGAAGGGGTACCCGCGGTACAACTTCTACGGAACTTTCGGCATCTCCGGCCAGGACGAGGAAGGCCACGGCGGGTATGCGTTCAAAAAAGGCTTCGGGGGAGAGGTGGTCCAGCTGGTGGGTGACTTCGTAATGCCGGTCCGCCCCGCCGTCTTCCACGCCAACAGGCTGGCCCGCGCGGCGGCCGCCGCTGCCCGCACCCTGCTCGGCAAGCTGCCCCTGAAGCGTCCCGCCTGAACTACCAACCACAGCACCGCACCGGGAGGAGGCAACCATGACTGACCGGCCCGAACGTCCCGGGCGCAGGCCGCACACGGACGGCCTGCCCCGAACTGAACCGCTGACCCCTGCCCAGGTCCGGCAGAACGCCGCAGCCAAAAGAATGCTGCGGCGCCTGGTCCAGGGTGAAAACCCGCCCACGGCGCCGATGAGCATCGTGGACCGGTTGACGGGCAGTCCCTACGCCAACCCCACCATCCAGGTGGGCGGCGTTGACACCTCTGCCCGCAAGACCCTCGACTTCGCCCTGCACCTGGCCGAAACCATGTTCCGGTACGGAGCCGGTGCGCTCGAAGTGGAAACGAGCATTATCGCCGTCACTGCGGCGCTGGGCCTGAAGAACATCGAAGTGGACATCACCAACCAGTCCGTCGGCATCAACTACGCGCCCAAAGACCAGACACCCATTTCGCTGCTGCGGGTGGTGCGTTCCTGGACCAACAACTACGCCGGCCTGGCAAAAGTTCACCAGCTGGTGACGGACATTGTGGCCGGCGGAGTAGGCCGGGACGAGGCGATCCGCCGGCTGGATGAGGCCATCACCAGCCCCAAGCCCTTTCCGCGCTGGATGGTCACCGTGGCGTTCGGTACGTTCGCGGCCGTCTTTGTTGGAGTCCTGGGCGGCGGACCGGTGTCCTCGGCGATCGCCTTCGTGGCCAACATCGGAATCAGCCTGCTGGCCCGCCAGCTGGGGCGCTGGCGCGTCCCGGACTTCTTCATCACCGCCAGTTGCTCCTTCGTGGTGACACAGCTGGCGCTGGTGCTCTGGCAGTTCGGGCTGACAACCTCCCCGGCCATCGTGGTGGTGGGCGGCATCCTCCTGCTCCTGCCGACAGGACGCCTCGTCTCGTCGGTGCAGGACGCCATCAACGGCTTCCCCGTGACGGCAGCAGGACGGTTCCTGTCAACACTGCTGACGTTCGGCGCCATCGTTGCCGGTATCGCCGTCGCCTTCGTCGTGGGTGAGCTGACCGGGATGCAGCGCATCGATGTCACCGAAACCTTCCCGCCGGCCTACGACCTGTGGGTCCTGGTGATCTTTGTGGCGGTGGCCGTGATGGCGATTGGCATCACCGAACAGACCAGCTGGCAGCTCCTGCTGCCTACAGCGGCCGTGGGAGTGGCCGGTTACCTCGTCCTGCTCGCGGCCGGCCAGCTCGGCGTGGGTGACCGCTTTTCACCGGCCCTGGCCGCCGTGGTCATCGGCCTGTTGGGGCGTGTGGTGGCCCTTAGGATGGGGGCGCCGCAGCTGGTGGTTGCCGTGCCCGCAGCCCTGATCCTGCTGCCCGGCCTGACCATCTTCCGCTCCATGTATGTGCTCACCATCGAGGAAGCCGAGATCCTGCTCGGCGCCGGCGGAATGCTCAATGCAGGTGCCATCGTGCTGGGGACAGCGGGCGGCATTGTCCTCGGGGACACCCTTGCCCGGCCGCTGACGCGCAGCCTGGCGAGCAATGAGCGGCGGCGCGCCCGCCGCCGCTGACAACGGGACAGGGGCTGGGGGGCCAGCGCCTGCATGGATCCTGGCTGGATCTGACCTGGCTAGATCTGTCCCACCGGCAGCTTTTTCTCGGCCTGGAACACATCCTCCACGCGGCCCTTGGCCCAGTAACCCGAGAGGGAGACCTGGCTGCGTTGCAGGCCCCGCTGGTCGAAAAAGACTCCGCGCAGGGCCTTCATGTAGCCCCGCTCGCCGTGGGCGAAAACATCCACCCGGCCCGCGGGCCATTCGGCCTGTGCGACGGCCTGCACCAGGAGGTCGCTCTCGCCGGCCGGGACGCCATTGCGGGTGAGCCAGTGGATTTTCACTCCGGCGGGGGCAGCGATGGTTTGGATCTCGGCGTCGGAATCCACCTCCACAAAGGCCAACCCTTCCGCTTCCGGCGGCAGGGACTCCAGGCATGCCGCAATCGCAGGCAGCGCGGCCTCGTCGCCGGCATAGAGGTACCAGTCCGCGTCCGGTGCCGGGTTGTAGGCGCCCCCGGGGCCAGTAAAGGTCAGCGAGTCGCCGGGCTGGGCCTTGGCAGCCCAGGGGCCCGCGAGGCCCTCGTCACCGTGGACCACAAAATCAATGGCGAGTTCGCGGGCCGCAGTGTCCACCCAGCGAAGGGTGTAGGTCCGGGTGAAGGGCCACTGTTCCCGGGGCATGATCTCCCGGATGCTCCACAGGTCCAGGGGGGAGGGATAATTCACGCCGGGCTGGGGGAAGACGATCTTGACGTAGCGGTCGACGTAACCGTTGTTCACGAAGTCCGCGAAGCCGTCCCCGCCGGCCACAATTCGAACCATATGCGGGGAAAGCTCTTCCCTGCGCAGCACGGAGAGGTTGATCTGCGGACGGCTTTTCTTGGTGGCGCTGGTAGCGGCGGGAAGGGTGCTCATAAGGCAAGCCTAAGCTAGGGTGCTGCGGGGAGCTCCCAGGTTACGCCCAGGGCACCCTGCGCAATCAGGAGTTCGTTGACCCGGCTGAAGGGCCGGGACCCAAAAAAGCCGCGGGATGCGGACAACGGGCTGGGGTGGGCGCTCGCCACAGCAGGGGCCCCGTCCAAAAGGGGGCGGACGCCTTCGGCGTCCTTTCCCCACAGCACGGCAACCAGCGGCATCCGGGACCCGCTCCCGTCCCGGCGTTGGGCGACCGCCGAGACCGCCGCCGTCGTGATCTTCTCCCAGCCCTTGCCGCGGTGCGAGCCGGCGGAGCCCGCCCGCACCGTCATCACGCGGTTCAGGAGCAGCACGCCCTGGTCCGCCCAGGCGGAAAGGTCGCCATGGACTCTGGCCGGCAACCCGAGATCGGATTCCAGCTCCCGGTAGATGTTCGCCAGGCTCCGGGGGATGGGCCGGGTGCGCGGATCCACGGAAAAGGACAATCCCACCGCGTGCCCCGGGGTCGGGTAGGGATCCTGGCCCACGATCAGGACCTTAACTTGGGCGAGCGGCTGCCGGAAGGCCCGCAGGACGTTCGACGGCGCCGGCAGCACCTGGTGCCCGGCTGCCACCTCGTCGGCGAGGAAGGTGAGCACCTTCCGAAGATCGTTTTCGACGCCCGCCAGGGCAGCGGCCCAGTCGGGAGCCATAAGCTCACCAAGCGGGAGCTGCGCCAACTCGCCGAAACCGGCTCCCCGAGCCGGCTCCTGCTCGAGTTCGAACAAGGCATCTGATTCAAACACGGTCTCATTCTTGCAGGGCAGACTATCCGGGCGCAGGCGGGCCCTTCGCAGCGCCAAATGACAATGCTGTTATTCGTCCGTAGCATGGGGGTCAGACATTTTTCGTAACCAGCTAAGGAGTACGCCGTGGCGGAACCAGCCCGGGAGCACCTGCCGGAGCAGGAACCCCGGCCGTCCCTCCTGGCCGACTTCAAACTCCGGGAGTCGCCGCTGAGCGAGCGGGACCAGCAGATGCTGGCCCTGGAGCGGCAGTGGTGGAAGTACGCCGGTGCCAAGGAACAGGCCATCCGGGAGCTTTTCGACCTCTCCGCAACCCATTACTACCAGCTGCTCAACGCACTGATCGACACCGAGGATGCGTTGGCCCACGACCCCATGCTGGTCAAGCGGTTGCGTAGACTACGTACGTCGCGTCACCGTGCACGTACTGCACGGCGCCTGGGGTCCGACGCGTAAGACGCTCAAGCTGAGCCTTCAGCAGCAATCAACAAGGATGTCGTTCCATCATGACCAAATACGCCCGCGATGAATTCGACAAGGTCCCTGAGACCGCGTCGCGACAAGGTGTCCACCGCACGGCTTCCGCCCCGTCACGGGTACGGCTTTGGCCCATTCTTGCGGTGGGCATGGCCGCACTGGCCATTGGACTGGTGTCCTTCCTGATCCTTCCCAAGCTCGGCTTCAGCGCGCCGGGCAGCCAGGCCGCTTCGAGCCAGGAGGCATCCCCTCTGGCCGGCACCGGTTCCACACCTTCCGCCACTCCGGACGTTTCTCCGGAACCCTCTGCAGAGGCATCGCCCTCTGCATCCGGTGAGCCCGAAACCAGTGCAGAAGCCGAACCGGAACCAAGCGCTTCAGACCCTGCTCCCGTGTTTATCGACAAGGCGCAAAGCGTCGCCATCTACAACGCCGCCGGGACGGCAGGGCTGGCCAGCCGGGTTGGCGGGACGGTCCAGGCGGACGGCTGGACTCTGGGACAGGTGGGTAACTGGGCAGGTTCCCCGCAGCAGGCCTCCGTCATCTTCTACCAGGGGGCAGACCAGTTGCCCAACGCACAGGCCCTTGCGGCGCTTCTGGGTATTCCCACCGTCGTCAACAGCACGGATTTCCAGGTACCGCTGGTTGTGGTCCTGGGGCCCGGCTACCGGTAAGCAGTGCGCCGCTAAGTGGTGTCCAACTGCAGGGTCACGCCTCAATAACTATCGAGGACCGGCCAAGGCCATCCCGGTGCCACCGGCACTGAATTGGCTAGAGTGAGTTTTCAGGGTCCGTTCATGCCGGCAGGCACACAGCGGCCGGGGGCGTCCGGAAATAACGGAAAGAGTGGTCAGCATGGCACTGGGAACCGTCAAGTGGTTCAACGCTGAAAAAGGCTACGGCTTCATTACCGTTGACGGCTCGGGCGATGACATTTTTGTCCATTGGTCCGCCATCCAGGGTGAAGGTTACCGGGCCCTCGACGAGGGCCAGCGCGTGGAGCTCGAAGTTGGCGAAGGCGAGAAGGGCCCGCAGGCGGAAAGCGTCCGGCCGGCCGGGTGAACGATCTGATCCTTCGTCCTGGAAACCTCCGCCGGATGCTCGTCACGGCTGCCGCCTGCTCCACCCTGGTGCTGACCGCCTGTTCCGGCG
Organism: Arthrobacter sp. Hb9-2; assembly: GCF_059091165.1. Taxonomy (NCBI): domain Bacteria; kingdom Bacillati; phylum Actinomycetota; class Actinomycetes; order Micrococcales; family Micrococcaceae; genus Arthrobacter; species Arthrobacter sp. Hb9-2. Next base: position 8,231 of record NZ_JBNHGJ010000050.1, read on the forward strand.
TCACCGGAAACGCGCGGGTGGAAGCCGCAGAGGCTTCTGGCGACGGTACCCTGCGGGTAGGCCTGATCCTGGACAACACAGGGCAAAACGGCTTCCTCAACGCCCCGCAACTGGCCGCCGCCGAGCTTGCCGTGCAGGAGGTCAATGCCGCCGGCGGACACAAAGGCAGGCCGGTGGAGCTCCTGCCCACCGACGCGGGGCAGGATGTGGCATTACAGGCCCAGGCGCTGGTTGCCGCGAAAGCGGACGTCGTCATCGGCCCCACCGATTCCAGCCATGCCGCAGCGGCCATCGACGTCCTCTCCCGCGCCCGGACTCCGCTTATTTCACCCGCCAACACGGCCGCCGGGCTGAGCAACATCAGTAGCGGCGGCTATTACTTCCGGACCGCATCGGCCGATGTCGCACAAGGCCCGGTACTGGTCAAGATGGCCAAGGACGCCGGTGCCACCTCAGTGGCCGTGATGTACCAGGAAGGCTCCTACGGCAAGGACCTTTCCGCCGCCGTCGCCGCTTCTGCCAAGCAGGCTGGTGTGGAAGTGCTGGCAACTGCCGCCTTCACGCCGGGTGACGCCGGCAGCGCAGCCGATGCTGCCGGCAACGCCGACGCGGGCGCCGTCATTGTCATCGCCCGTGATGGGGCGCAGGGTGCGCTGGCAGAACTGGCAAATTCACGTGTTGACGGGAAGCTGCTCATCCTCAGTGACGGTGCCTTCGGCCGGTACGGGTCAGGGGTGGCAGCCGGCTACTTGGAGGGCGCCCGGGCGGTGGTTCCCGGCCAGCTCCCTGACGCCGACTTCCAGGCAAGGCTCCTGACGGTGGACCCGGGCCTCAAGGACGTGTCCTTCGCCGCCGAAGCCTATGACGCCGTGACCGTTGCCGCCTTGGCTGCCGTGAGGGCACAGGACGACGCCGGCCGGTCTATCGCCGCCAACCTGATTGCCGTTTCGGGAGGAACAGCGGAAGGATCGTCGGGCGGAGCTGCTGCGGAGGCGTGCCAGTCCTACAAGGACTGCCTGGCACGTCTGAAGTCCGGGCCGGATGCCAATTACGACGGCGTGTCCGGGCCGATTGCCTTCGACGCCAACGGGGACGTCACGGCAGCCACCTTCACCGTCTTCACCTACGGGGCCGAAAACAACCCCGTAATAAGCGGCCACGAGACGGCGGGGCGGGCTTCGAACTGATCGCAGCCGCCGCTGCCGGGAGGTACTGTTTTGCGTCCCTTTCGCTTGCACTCTCACGTGGGGAGTGCTAATTATTGAGTTAGCACTCTGACGTACCGACTGCTAAAGCAATGCTGGTTCCGGCCTGCGGCGCGCGGCACCGGTCGAGGAGCGAAGAAACACCTAACTGGAGTGAGATCCGCACCCGGAGGCATACAGAGGCCAACGGCAAAGGATCGTCCGTCGCGGGCACTGCAGCGAAGGTTCATTCTTAACGACTGTCCCGAAAGGACTATTGCCGTTATGGCCAAGATCATTGCATTTGATGAAGAGGCACGCCGCGGCCTTGAGCGGGGCCTGAACATCCTCGCCGACGCCGTTAAGGTCACCCTCGGCCCGCGTGGACGCAACGTCGTCCTCGAGAAGAAGTGGGGCGCCCCCACGATCACCAACGATGGTGTTTCCATCGCCAAGGAGATCGAGCTGGACGATCCCTACGAGAAGATCGGCGCCGAGCTGGTCAAGGAAGTTGCCAAGAAGACGGACGACGTCGCTGGCGACGGCACCACCACGGCTACCGTGCTGGCACAGGCACTGGTGAAGGAAGGCCTGCGCAACGTTGCGGCCGGCGCCGACCCGCTGTCCCTCAAGCGCGGCATCGAGAAGGCAGTTGAGGCCGTCACGGCCGAACTGCTGAACTCCGCTAAGGAAATCGAAACCAAGGAAGAGATCGCCGCTACGGCGTCCATCTCCGCCGGCGACGAGGAAATCGGCGCCCTCATTGCGGAAGCCCTGGACAAGGTGGGCAAGGAGGGCGTTATCACGGTCGAGGAGTCCAACACCTTCGGCCTGGAGCTTGAGCTCACCGAAGGCATGCGCTTCGACAAGGGCTACATCTCCGCCTACTTCGTCACCGACACGGAGCGCCAGGAAACGGTCCTCGAGGATCCGTACATCCTGATCGTCAACTCCAAGATCTCCAACGTCAAGGAACTGGTTGCTGTCCTTGAAAAGGTCATGCAGTCCAACAAGCCGCTGCTGATCATCGCCGAGGACATCGAGGGTGAGGCACTTGCCACCCTGATCGTCAACAAGATCCGCGGCACCTTCAAGTCCGTCGCCGTCAAGGCTCCGGGCTTCGGTGACCGCCGCAAGGCGCAGCTTGCCGACATCGCCGTCCTCACCGGTGGCCAGGTCATCGCCGAGGAAGTTGGCCTCAAGCTGGAAAACGCCGGCCTGGAACTCCTGGGCAAGGCACGCAAGGTTGTTGTCACCAAGGACGAAACCACCATCGTCGAGGGTGCAGGCGACGCCGACCAGATCGCAGGCCGCGTATCCCAGATCCGCGCCGAGATCGAGAACTCCGATTCGGACTACGACCGCGAGAAGTTGCAGGAGCGCCTGGCCAAGCTGGCCGGCGGCGTGGCAGTCATCAAGGCCGGTGCCGCAACCGAGGTTGAACTCAAGGAGCGCAAGCACCGCATCGAAGACGCAGTGCGCAACGCAAAGGCTGCTGTTGAGGAAGGCATCGTCGCCGGTGGCGGCGTGGCCCTGATCCAGGCCGGTGCCAAGGCATTCGCCAACCTGCAGCTGTCCGGCGACGAGGCAACCGGTGCGAACATCGTCCGCGTTGCCATCGATGCACCGCTGAAGCAGATTGCCTTCAACGCCGGCCTTGAGCCGGGCGTTGTGGTGGACAAGGTCCGCGGCCTGCCCGCCGGCCACGGCCTGAACGCAGCAACCGGCGAATACGTCGACCTGCTGGCCGCCGGCGTGAACGACCCCGTCAAGGTAACCCGCTCTGCCCTGCAGAACGCGGCCTCCATTGCCGGCCTGTTCCTCACCACCGAGGCAGTTGTGGCCGACAAGCCGGAGAAGAATGCTGCTCCGGTTGGCGGCGGCGACGACATGGGCGGCATGGGCGGCTTCTAGCCTTCCCGCCGGGCCAGTCCCGCACGCACCACACGCAACAGCGGCCCCCTCGCTTGAGGGGGCCGCTGTTGCATTTGTCGGGGTTCTGCAGGACAGGAACTACTTCCTGGCGCCGGCCAGCATTCCTTCAACTTCCTTCTTGAATGCTTCGGCAGCCGCCTGCGGCGTCAGGCGGTCATAGAGGACCTCGTCGGTGTACCGCTTGATCACGTTCTGCACGCTGCCTGCGCCTACCGGGGGAACGGGCGGCGCTTCCTTCATGTCAGGGGCGATGTCCTTCAGGAAGCCCACCACAGTGGTGTCGGCAGGCTTCAGGGAGGCTGTAATGCTGTCGACAATCTCCGGGTTGGTGGGCACGCCCCGGTCGGTCATAAGAATGGCGCCGGCATCCGGGCTGTTGGCCAGGTAGTTGATGAAGGTGGCCGTGGCTTCGGGATGCTTGGTCCGTGAAGAAGCGGACCAGAACATGGTTGGCTTGTAGTACATGCCGTTACTTTCCGCCGAGCCGTCCTTGCTGGGCGCCCGGAGCATCTTGATGCTGCTGCCAGTGGTGGCTTCGAGGGAGCCGAGCTGGTTTGTCCACCACCACGCCATGCCCACCCGGTTAGTGCCGAAGAGGCTCTCCTCAAGGCCGGCACCGGAGTCCTCCGTGGCCACCGTCGCCGGCGGGCTCGCCTTGGAATCGCGCTGTTCCTTCAGGCGCTCCCAGAAGGAGGCGGCCGTTTTAGTGTCGAAGTCCAGCTTGCCGTCCTCGGAGTAAAGGTTCTCCCCATGCTGGCGGAGCCAGATGATCAGGTCCGCCTCATTGCTGCCGTAGGCCGCGCCGTAGTTCTTGCCCTCTCCTGCAGCGCTGATCTTGGACGCGGTCTCGATGAATTCGTCCCAGGTCCACTTGGTGTCATCGGGCAAGGGCACGTTGGCTGCCTCAAAGACCTTCGTGTTCGCCATAATGACATAAGCATTCTGGCCCGTGCTCAGCCCATACTGGGCATCGTCGTACTGGCCCGAGGCCAACGCCTCCTTGTCCAGCTTGGAGGTATCGATTCCCTTCTGCTTGGAAAGGTCCAGCAGGGCTCCGCGGCCGCCGTACTCGGCAATGTATTTCTGGTCCATCTGGATGACATCAGGGGCATCGTTGGCGGCCGTTTTGGTAGCCAGCTTGTCCCAGTAGCTGGCCCACTCGCCGGGTTCGGACTCGATTTTGATATTCGGGTGCTCTGCCTCGAAAGCGTCGATGACCTTTTCGGTTTGCGCATTGAGATACTCGTTGCCCCACCAGGCAAATCGCAGGGTCACTTCCTCGTTGCTGCTGGGGCTGGTGGACGCACCACAGCCGGTTGCGAGGAGGGAGAGCGCAAGTGCTGCCGCGCCGAGCTGGAATTTCCTCCGGCTAATGGTTGGAATCGTCATTGATGTGCCTTCCTTGGTCTGCTGAACTTGCTTCCCCAAGGTCTCCCCGTCACGCGTCGTCGCTGACAGGCTTCAATTGAGAAAGCGTTTTCTCGTATAACGTCCGATTGTGCCGGTGCTTTGAACCCTGCGTCAAGAGGTTTTCGGTAAACGCTTTCCTTCGGCGGTCTTCTATGCTCTTCCTGCCGACGTCCGTTCGCTATGCTGAAGCCGCTCTGAGGGTTCGGAGGAGCCCGCATCCGCATTGTCACCGACTTCTGGCAGGATGGACCGGTGACAATTACTGCAGCGGCCGACGGTTCGGCTTTGGGAAACCCCGGCCCGGCTGGCTGGGCCTGGTACGTGAATGACGATTGCTGGCGGGCCGGCGGTTGGCCGCATGGCACCAACAACCAGGGCGAGCTGATGGCTGTCCTGGATCTGCTGCGGGCCACCGCGCACCTTCGCCACGAGGACCTGCACATCCTCTGCGACAGCCAGTACGTCATCAACTCGATCACCAAGTGGATGCCTGGATGGAAACGCAAAGGCTGGCGGAAGGCGGACGGCAAACCGGTGCTGAACGTCGATCTGCTGAAAGAGCTGGATCGGGAGCTCGCGGGACGGAAGTACAGGTTCGAATGGGTCAAGGGGCACGCCGGGCATGACCTGAACGAAGCCGCCGATGAGCGGGCGCGGGCCGCTGCGACCGCCTATCAGCAGGGGGTGGCGGCCAGATCGGGACCAGGGTTTCCCGGCGCCCACCCTGCGCCTGCTTCCGTTACGCATGCAGCCGGCAGAGCCCCTGCCGCCGGTGAACCCCCGGAAGCCGCCTCCGGCGAACCTGACCTCTTCAGCCAGCAGGACATCACCCAACCGGGGACCACCCCAGCGGGGACCATCCAACCGGAGAGCACACGGCGGAGAGTTGCCCGGCAAGATGCCACCCAGAAGGAACCCGCCCCAGAGAAATCGGCCGCAGGGGAAGCCGCCCAGTTGGACTTTACCCAGTTGGACTTCACCCAGCTGGACGGCGCTTTTGACCTTGCGGGGGCGGCAGGCCAGGCGGAAACAGCCCCGCCCGAAGCGCTTGTGGAAGAGCTGGAGCGCGAACTGCTCGGACCCCTGGTGCGCGGCGACATCGGCAGGACAGCTGTCCTGCTGCACCCGGACTTTCTGGAAATCGGCAGCTCGGGCAGGGTCTGGACGCGGGACGCCATGATGATGGCGCTCGAAGAAGACCCGGGCGAGCGGACCGACATCGAGATCCTCGGCGCGGACCGTATCGGCACCAGCGTCGTCCTGCTGACGTACCGGAGCTACGCTCGCTCCGGCACGACTCTCAGGAGCTCACTGTGGGTGCTGGACGGCGACCGCTGGCGCCTGCGGTTCCATCAAGGCACCCCGGAAGCCTAGGACCGCAAACAGGGCGAGATCAGCTGAACCTCTGCGTGTTCCCCTGCTCCGCCTGCGCATACGTGGCCGCAGCCGAAACGAGGGCCATGTTGATTGAGGCCAGAGATGCCTCCACCCTTCCTTGGGTAATGGTCCACTCCGTGATGAGTGCCTGGAAGTTGGTGGCAGCGGAGCCCCGCCAAGAGCCCTGAAGCTCGTCAAGCCCGCGCTTCATGGCCTGGACATCGGCGCTGATCCGGTCCACGGTTGCCTGGACGTTGGCGGACTTAAGCTGGAGGAGTTCGGTGTCGACGGAAATGATGCTCATGGCAGGGCCTTTCGCTGGAACGGGCAGCTTCTGCTCCCGCACCCGGGCTGTCCGGGCTACTGCCTCGAGCCTAGGAAAGCGGAGGCGCTGCTGCCATTACCGGGAACCTATATGTGGATAACCCTGCCGTCGCTGCCCCGGGCGTCACTGCCGGCGGGCCTGGGAAACGAACCCAGGCTTTCTGCTTCCTCGCCGTCCGCTGCTTCCTTCTCCGGCGCGTCATCGCGGTGCGGGAGCGTGGCCACCAGAGTTGCGCCCCCGCCGTCGGTATTTTCCACCCGGACGGAACCGCCGTGGGAGCCCACGATCGCGGCGACAATGGCCAGCCCCAGCCCGCTGCCTCCCGTCTCCCTTGTTCGGGAGGTATCTGCCCGGTAGAAGCGCTCGAAAACCTTGGAAGCGTCCTCCTCCGAGATCCCGGGCCCGTGGTCGCGGACTTCGATGACTGACCTGAGCTGCCCGCCCTCTGTGGCACGGACGCCCACAGCCAGCTCGATGGGGCTGTCCTCGGGGGTATAGCGCAGTGCATTGCCTACGAGGTTGCCCACCACCTGGCGAAGCTTGGCTTCGTCGCCCAGCACGGGCGCGGGGGCTGCCGGGCCGCCGTCGAGCCCGGTGAGCGATATCACCCGTGAGCGGGCGCTGGCCTGGGTGTCCACCACCGCGTCGTGCGCTATCAGCTGGAGGTCCACGGGCTTTTGCTGCAACGGCCGTTGCTCATCCAGACGGGCCAGCAGCAGCAGGTCCTCCACCATGGAGCCCATGCGCTTGGCTTCGCTCTCGATCCTGCCCATGGCAGTGGCCACGTCCTCGTCCGTGGCCAGCGCGCCGTGCCGGTACAGCTCGGAGAAACCGCGGATGGTCACCAGCGGGGTCCGCAGTTCATGGGATGCATCGGCTGCGAACCGGCGCATCCTCGCCTCAGACGCCGTGCGTGCAGAAAAGGCCGTTTCGATGTGGGCGAGCATCGCATTCAGGGAGCTGCTGAGCCGGCCCAGTTCGGTACCGGGATTTTCCACGTCCACGCGGCGGGAAAGGTCACCGGCAGCAATGGCGGCGGCGGTTTTTTCCACCCGTGCCAGCGGCCGGAAGGAGCGCGAGACAGTCCAGCTTGCAATCATGGACGCCAGCAGGAGCGTCAGCAGGCCCACTCCGGTAACCACCAGGCTGGCATGTTTAAGCACATCATCCACGCTTTGGAGCGGCAGCCCGATGACCACCACTGCTTCGGATTCCTCCGTCTGCACAGGGACCGCTACTACTCGCCAGTTCTGGCCGTCATCGCCGCGGACCTGGTAGGGAACCGCGCCGCGGTCCCGGGCCTGCTCCACGGTGATGGCAGGGATGTCCGGGCCGCCGTCGTCAGGGTCGCCGCCGAACGGATAGGGCTTTTGTCCCGGAACAAAGAGAATCAGCGAATAATCGGTGGGGACCATGGGGTTGCGTGCCTGCAGCGGCGTAAAAGACTGCTGCTCCTTCGCGAGATCCACCGCTGCGTACAGCTTGTCGTCCACCTGGGCCTGCAGGTAGCTGCGGAGCAAGGCAAGCGTGCCTGCACCGGTGACTGTCAGGGCAACAATGAGCAGCGCCATGATCATGGCCACCAGTTGCGTCCTGAGCGAGGACGACTTCCACCGCTGCAGCAAGGTCAGCGCTTCTCTGCCGTCCGGAGCACGTATCCCACGCCCCGCTTGGTCTGGATCAGGGCAGGAGCTGCAGGGTCAATGTCGACTTTCCGGCGCAGGTAGGAGATGTAAGACTCCACGATGGAGGCATCACCGTTGAAGTTGTACTCCCACACATGGTCCAGGATCTGTGACTTGGACAGCACACGGTTGGGGTTGAGCATGAGGTAGCGGAGCAGCTTGAACTCCGTGGGGGACAGTTCGATGACGGTTCCGCCGCGCCGCACTTCGTGGGCGTCGTCGTCGAGCTCCAGGTCATCGACGCGGATCACGGCGTCGTCGTCGAGCAGGGGCTGCGTTCGGCGCAGAACCGCGCGGATTCGGGCAACTACTTCATCGAGGCTGAATGGTTTGGTCACGTAGTCGTCCCCGCCGACAGTGAGGCCTGTGACCTTGTCCTCTGTATCGTCCTTTGCTGTCAGGAACAGAACGGGGAAGTGCTTCCCTGAAGCCCTGAGGCGTCGGGTGACGGTGAACCCGTCCATATCAGGGAGCATAACGTCCAGGACGGCAAGGTCCGGTGCGTGCAGGTCGGCAGCGGCAAGGGCGTCGCGTCCGTTTGCTGCGGAGACGACGTCGAACCCGGCGAACCGCAGGGACGTCGAGAGCAACTCCCGGATGTTCGGTTCGTCATCCACTACCAGGAGCTTTGCCTCAGGCCCGTTCTTGTTCATGCTTCCATGATGCTCCCGAAATCTGGGAGTTGTCTGGATGGTTGTTGTGAGCAGGGCGCGCCTGTGCTTACCACCCGAGTGTTCCGGGTTCACCCTTGAAGGGGCCGACTACTCGCCTGGTGATCCAACCACCGTAGTAGCCGCCGGCCTGGGGGAGCACACGCTCTCCGTCGACCTCGCAGCGGTCCATCCTGCCGGGATAGACCGCAATGCGGCCCAAGAGCGCAGCGTAGGCGGCGACGGGTTCCGGGTAGAACCACGCTGCCCGCTCCGCGAGCTTCCCGCCGCCGCGGACATTCAGGTACCGCGCCGAGCCCTTGAACTCACAAAAGCTGCTTCCAGGTGCAGGCTCCAGTGCATCCGGGTGGAAGTCTGACCGGAGCAGGTAGTAGGCCGGAGGGTGGCTCGTCTCCAGAACGCGGAGCGAATCTGTGGTTTCCAGGATGAGTTCGCCGCCCAGGAAGATCCGGATCCGTTCCTGGCTCGGCTCCACGCGCGGTGGCCGCGGATAGTCCCACACTGACTCTTGGCCTGGCAGGGGAATGACGGGCCTTCTCTCGGGAAGCATGGCTCCAGTGTGCGCCTCACCACTCCAGTTCGCACTGGACGGGCGCCCAAATTCAGACTGCAGAAGCGCCCATTTCCCACTGGACGGGCGCCCGGTTCCTGCGGGAGGTTCGGCTATTCGGCCGTTTCCACGTCCTTGGCGTCCATGATGCGGTAGGCGTAACCCTGCTCGGCAAGGAACCGCTGGCGCTTGGCGGCGAAGTCCTGGTCCAGGGTGTCCCGTGCCACGAGCGAGTAGAACCGCGCCGCCCGGCCGTCCTTCTTGGGCCGCAGCAGCCTTCCCAGCCGTTGTGCTTCTTCCTGCCGCGACCCGAAGGAACCGGAAACCTGGATCGCCACCGAGGCCTCGGGAAGGTCGATGGAAAAGTTGGCAACCTTCGAGACCACGAGCGTCTGGATCTCCCCGGCACGGAAGGCATCAAAAAGCCTCTGGCGTACCTTCACGGAGGTGTCGCCCTTGATGACCGGCGCCCCAAGGCGCTCGCCGAGGTCGTCCAGCTGGTCGATGTACTGGCCGATGACCAGCAGTTGCTCCCCGCTGTGCCGGGCCACGAGCTGCTCCACCACCTGCGTTTTGGACTCGGAGGTGGCACAAAGCCGATACTTATCCGCATCGTCCGCCATCGCGTAGGCAACCCGCTCGTCCCGCGGCAGGTCCACCCGGACCTCCACGCAGTCGGCCGGGGCAATGTAGCCCTGGGACTCGATGTCCTTCCATGGCGCGTCGTAGCGCTTGGGTCCAATCAGGCTGAACACCTCGCCCTCCCGGCCGTCTTCCCGCACCAGGGTTGCTGTCAAGCCAAGGCGGCGCCTGGCCTGCAGGTCCGCGGTCATCCGGAAGATCGGCGCCGGCAACAGATGGACTTCGTCGTAAATGATCAGGCCCCAGTCATGCCCATCCACCAGTTCAAGGTGCGGATACAGGCCACCGCGTTTGGTGGTGAGGACCTGGTAAGTGGCAATGGTTACCGGCCGTACTTCCTTCACAGCCCCCGAGTACTCGCCAATCTCGTCCTCGGTGAGGGACGTGCGCTTAAGCAACTCGTCCTTCCATTGCCGGGCAGCCACGGTGTTGGTTACCAGGATCAGTGTGGTGGTGGAGCCGGTGGCCATGGCTGCGGCACCCACCAGGGTTTTGCCCGCCCCGCAGGGCAGCACCACAACCCCGCTGCCTCCTGCCCAAAAGTTGTCACTGGCCATCTGCTGGTACGGCCGCAGTTTCCAGCCGTCCTCATTCAGCGCGATCAGGTGCGGGGTGCCGTCTACGTAGCCGGCCAGGTCCTCTGCCGGCCACCCAATCTTGAGCAGGAGCTGCTTAAGCTGTCCACGCTGGGAGGCGTGCACCACCACGGTTTCGCCGTCAATGCGTGGTCCCAGCAGCGGCTGGATCTTTTTGGAACGAATCACTTCCTCGAGGACCGGGTAATCGTCAGTCCGCATGACCAGTCCGTGCTGCGGGTCCTTTTCCAGGCGCAGCCGGCCGTACCTGGACATGGTTTCCTCGACGTCGATCAGCAGCGAATGCGGCACGGGGAACCGGGAATACTTCAGGAGGGTGTCGAGGACCTTCTCGGCGTCCAGGCCGGCCGCACGGGCATTCCACAAGCCCAAGGGAGTCAACCTGTAGCTGTGAACGTGTTCAGGGGCGCGTTCCAGCTCTGCGAACGGCGCGATGGCATGCCGGGCTTCAGTGGCGAGCTCATGATCAACCTCGAGCAGGATGGTCTTATCGCTCTGGACTATCAAGGGGCCGTCGTTCACGCGGGGGAGTCCTTCACTGGCGCAGTTCCTCTGCTGCCTCAATGTCAATGATGCGATGGATGGACAACACCCGTTCGGTGTCCTTCGCGGGGTCGAAGACCCGCACCCGTCCGCCGCTTACTGAAAGGGGAACAACAACTTCCAGGTTGGCATTCCCCAGGCCGTCCACTACGTTCATGCTGATGCGCTGCTTGAGCCGGATGGCCCGTTGCAGCGCCTCCAGGCCAAGCTGAGTCGCTGCTTCACCGCTGTGGTCTGCGTCCGCGCCGTGATGAGTCCCGACGGCGGCAGGACGGTGGCGCAGCACATCAAGTTGTGCTTGCACTTCCTCCGCCGGCGGGGCTGTCCGCGGGGCAGTGTAGATGGGGCGGGAGGGGCTGTGCGGTGCCGGAACGCGCCGGAGCCGGAGCACGGGCGGCTCCGAATCGTCAAACGACGGGGACAGGCCCAGGCTCCGGAGAACCTGCGCTGTTTCCCGCGGCGGCGCCGAAGAGATGAGGACCGTGGGCGCAATCCGTACCAGCCCCAGCCCCTCCGTCTTAGGCCCGGCCAACAGCTCCAGCAGTGCAGCCTCATCCTCGCTCTGGACGAAGCTGGCCGCTGCACCCACCCGCAGCCGGCCGTGCCGGGCAGCCGTATCCTCCACGAGGTACTGCAGCGGCTGGGGTACGGCAGTGGCCGAGTGCTCCTTCAGGAACTCCAGCACGGTGGAGGCGTCGTGGCCGGCATCCAGAGCACGCCGGATGGAGGCGGGCGAGAAACGGTAGATGGTGGCAGGCCCCTGGCCTTCGGCATCGGCCATCAGAAGCAGTTTCTCCGTCAGCGCCGGGGCCAGGTAGCCGGGCGCAACGGCGGTGAGGTCCGCCTGGAGCAGCACGTGGTTCAATTCGGCAGGCAGGTGCTCGCCCAGGATGGAGAGGGCGGCCTCGGGATCGTCGTCCGCGATGGCGCTTCCCAGTTGGCTCAAGGCCCCTGAGCCCAGCAGCCCGAGTATTTCGGCTTCGGCCAGGACTCCGCGGATCAGGGAGCTGAACCGCCGGGCCATCCGTGGCTGAGCCCATTCTGCACGCTGGAGTACCGCTGGTGCGTCCAGGACCGGCGCAGTTCCGTCCGGGGCTGCTGCTTCACGGGTGAGTTCGTTCAGGATCTCCAGGATCCGTTTGCGTACCACGGGGGCGTCGGGCCGCTGCGCTTCGGCGGACAACGCGATGATGGTGCTCCCGGAAGCAGCCCGGTGCGCTGCCGCTCCCGGGGTTCCGGCGATCGGCTGCCCCACCATGGACGGCACGCGCTCGCTGGCCAGCCAGGCGTTGACGAGCCAAAGCCACTGTTCCTGCCTGGGCAGGATAAGCCACTCCAGCTCCGGTGGCTGGACCCAGGATGATGAGTCGACATCCAGGCGGATCAGCCCTGCAAGCCCGCAAAGCTCCAGGAGCAGCCCGGCCCGGGGCTGTTCGATCCGGAGCATCTCGGCCAGCCGTCTCATCTCGCGGACACCCACGCCGCCGCTGCGCAGTGTGGCCAGGGGCTGTTCGCGCACAGCCTGAAGTACTTCCCCCACCAGCCGCAGCGTCTCGCTAATGGCGCCCAAGGCAGCATTGCGCCGCAACGCGGCACTGGTCCGGCCAAGTTCCGGGACCGGGGGCGACAGCCTGAAGTCGTCTATGACGGCGCCGCCCCGCAGCGAGAGCCCTACGCTGTGGGGCAGCTCCACATGGGCGGCGTCCAGCGGCACCAGCAGGCCCCGCGCCAGGAGCCAATCGATGGGCCCGACGTCGGATCCCTCGGTGGTGATGGACGCCTTGCGTTGCGCCTGGGGAACGGCGCCCATGGCCCAGTTCCTGAACCGGGCGAGCAGGGCCGCCGTCCGTTCCGGAGCCGTGGCCAAAATGTCCTGCAGGGCATCCGGCGAGGACGTCCAGTGCTGCAGGGCCAGCGCCGCCTCCATGGGCGTTGTGGCTCCATGGATGGCCGCGCCGCTGCGGTGAAGTTCGGAAACGAGCTGGACCGCCCGCTGCGCGAAGGCCGGCTGGAGGCGCACCAGTTCCGTATAGCTGCGGCCAAGCCCAGCCGGATAGATTCCCACCACGTCCTTGAGGCTGCCAACGGGGAGGAAATAACGCTGCCTGTTGCCGGTGGCGGGTGACCCGTGCGGCGGTTCGGCACGGTGTACGAGGGCGAGTTCCTGCATGGACGCCAGGATTCGTTCCACAGCGGCAACCGTGGAACCGGAAATCAGCTTGCGCAAGCCGGCGGCGGAGGCGCTGTGCTCCGTGTCCGTGTTGGTGCACAGGTGGAGGGTTTCCAGGACTTGCATCTGTGGCCGGTTGAGGCGCTCCAGGGCGCGCTGGACGCTGACGCGGCCGCTGGCCCGGGCAGCGAGGGCGGCGAAGTCGGGTACAGCGGGGGAGATAAGGTCCGGCCGCGCGTCGAACAGCGCCCGCAACGAGTCGTCGCTGCGGGCCTCCAGGTCCTTGCTGAGCGCGCGAATAAGGGACATCAGTCCAACGTTACCGCCCGCCCGGTTTTCCTGCCCGGCGGCGTCCGGCAACACTGTCCAAAACAAGGAACAGCATTAGGAGGAACGCCAGCGGCAGGCCGTACAGGGCGGTATAGGTGACCCAGGCAGGAGCAACCGAACCGGCGAAGGCGAAGGCCATCACGGCAGCCACCGCCACTAGCGAAAGCACGGCAATAATTGCGGCGAAGATCGTCAGTGGACGCCGGTAACGCGAGGGTGTCATGAACGTAACGCTAACAGCCCGGTCTGACAGTCCGGGCATGAGTGCAGGGTGGCGCTGCGGAGAGGTATCGAAAGCAGGATTACGGCACCGGGCAGGATAACCTTGAGGGATACAGACCAACGCGGTCTTTAGCCGTCATACCCTGGACCCGCACAACAATGTGGATGCGGTGACGGCTGGCCGCGTCTCAAGACGTCAGAACGAAGAAGGTTGATTACGTGCCTACCGGCAAGGTCAAGTGGTATGACAAGGAAAAAGGTTTCGGATTCCTCGCGGGCGAAGATGGCCAGGAAGTCTTCCTGCCCAAATCGTCGCTTCCTGAGGGTGTAACCGAGCTGAAGGCCGGCACCCGCGTCGAGTTTGGTGTGGCCGATGGCCGCAAGGGTGCCCAGGCCCTGGGCCTGCGGGTGCTGGACAAGACGCCGTCCATCGCCAAGGCCAAACGGCCCAGTGCCAAGGACCTTGCGCCGCTGGTCCAGGACCTGGTGACTGTTTTGGACAACCTGTCCGGAACCCTTTCCAAAGGCAAGTACCCGGAAGGCAATAAGGGCAAGGCCATCGCCGCCGCCCTGCGTAAGGTTGCCGACGAGCTGGATGTTTAGGCCCTGATGAACCGGGAAGCTGATCAGCAGGACCTGGAGTCACTCGATCCGGAGTCAACGCCCTTGGCGAAGGGGTTGGAGTCGCCGGATGAATCGATGGACCCGGTGTCGTTGGAGACGGCGCAGCCGCAGGCAGGTGCCGCAGCCGGCGGGGCGGCCGGTGGTACCGCGGCCACTGCC